>MDLC01000001.1 GCA_001723645.1 Candidatus Endobugula sertula
AGAACATTCTGAATGCTTAGGAAGAAAAAGCGATCATGTTTAATCGTTGGCGGTGATCATCTTCAGTGGAATACGCACATTATAAACCCGCTGTTTTACACTGCCATCCTCGGTCTTTCAGGCGTATGGCAATAGCCTCTGCTTTTTTCTCACAAGTGCTAGCATTGCGTTGATCACTCCATAGTGTTTGTGGTGCTTGTTGGTTTTTTTGATAGGTTACATCACAGACAGTGACATAAAGAGGGTGTGGGTGATGAATAATATTCACTTCTCGTTGTTTTTGTTGCAGCGTACAATGATATCCGGCGTAACCCATATCAAAGGAAGAGACATTGGATAGTAGTGCTTCTGAATTAGGGCCAACGAATACGACTCCAGCCAGAGTCAATATTGCCCAGTAATGCTTCATAATCTCTTCTCATTTTTATCTAATGTGTATTTACTCTGAATGGAATATAGCAGTCACTGGGAGACTCATATGGAAGATTTTGTTATGGATAAAATTAAAAAAGAATGTGCTAAGGATAAGCTAGGGTTTATAGGGCATGTGGGTAGGGTGAAAAACGGTCAACTTTTACATAATATTAAATAATTATTTAGTGCGTTTTTTTATAACGCTGACAATCGACCCGTGAGCTAATTGTGTTGTCACTTCTTCTCCCTCTGCCACCTGATCACTATCCCTCACTATCATTCCATTAGTTTGGTTGACAATGGCGTAACCTCTGGATAGAACATTGAGGGGATTTATTGCATTGAGTACGTCTACCTTGTTCATAAGTAAAAATTTTTTGCTATTAATTATGGTGTCTATAGCTTGATGCAATTGCTTATATGTTTTCTGAAGTTGAAAAAATTGTTCCCGTATTCGCTTGCTGGGATGTTGTTGAGATAACCGATGCTGGTATTGCTTGATTTGCTCCTGGCATAAAGAAATTTTTTGCGCCATGCTAAAAATTAAAGATTTTTTAAGGAAATCGAGCTGTTTTTTCTGTGCATGAATTTTTTCACCCGGGTGTCTTAGGCGTTTTTTAAGAGACAAGCATTGTTTCTGTTGTTGGTTCACCTTCCTACCAAAACATTGTTGTAATTGGTCATGATAATAATCAAGTAGCAGAAGCCACTCACTGATGTCGGGAGTAATGATTTCTGCACTGACAGAAGGGGTTGGTGCTCGTTGATCAGCGACAAAATCAGCAATAGTAAAATCTACCTCATGACCAACGGCACTGACAATAGGAATGGGGCAGGCAGCAATGGTTCGTGCCAGTTGTTCATTATTAAAAGCCCAAAGGTCTTCTATAGAACCTCCCCCACGGCCAATAATCAGTACATCAAACTGGTTAAACTGTTGGGCTTTTTGCAATGCCTTAATCATTTCTGATGCAGCATTTTCTCCTTGCACACTAACAGGGATGAGTGTAACCGGGGCAATAGGGTAGCGGCGTTTTAATACACTTAATATATCATGAATAGCGGCCCCTGTAGTGGACGTAATAATACCAATATGTTGTGGGAATTGGGGTAATATTTGTTTGTTCTTTTCTGCAAATAAACCCTCTGATTCTAATTGATTCTTGAGCTGTTCATATTGCTGTTGTAACAAACCGGTGCCAGCGGCTTCCATATGTTCAGCGATCAGCTGGTATTCTCCTCGGCTTTCATACAAGCTGACTCGTGCTCGAAGGAGTACTTGTTGTCCAGATTTTGGGTCCCAGCGTAATCGTTGGTTAGTCTGATGAAACATTGCACAACGTACCTGTGCTTTTTCATCCTTTAACGAAAAATACCAGTGCCCAGACGCAGGTTTTGCAAGATTGGAAATTTCACCAGAAATCCAAATCAGAGGTAAATGAGTTGCTAATAATTGTTTGGTACGACGATTAAGTTGACTAACGGTCAAGATAACTTTATCAAGAGAAGTATTCATCGGGTTATTGTAACATGGTTATTGCATGAGATATTGATAGCCAGATGGAACGAGTCATCTCTTGTTCGGCTTCTGCGAAGCTAGAATAACAGGCCCTAAGTCTCGTAATCATCGGGCAGTATTATTATTGATCGATAGGTGAATGCAAAGGTCATTTAACCATTGGGTTAATAGGAGAGAATCTTGCTAATCTGACTGATTTCCCAATGGCGCCATTTATACATCAGTACCAGTAATTATAATCATAGAATCAAATATTATTTTTCAGACGAACCGTGCTTAGGTATATTCGTTCACAGTCGTTATACAGGGCTTCTACTGGCAAGATTAGATCAAATTCAAAACCGCTGTGAATACATGCTTGTGTACTCTCCATTGCTTTTCAGCTAAGGAGAGTGTGCGGAAAACACAGGCGCAGTTTTCGTGTAAGCCCCTGTCTTCGAAGGTTTGAAATGGCAGGGGATACTTTTCCTTAATCTTTCCAGTAAGTCATTTTCCCATCCATTTGCAATGATGAATAATAAACTTCTATGGAATCTAGCTATTTACTCTATATTTTTTTCGGTGCAGTGGTAGGTTTTGCCGTTGGTGTGACTGGAGTAGGGGGGGGGTCCTTAATGACGCCGCTATTATTATTAATTGGTTTCCCACCACATATTGCTATTGGGACTGATTTACTCTATGCCTCCATTACCAAGTTTGGGGGGGCTTTGTCTCACCATTATCAAAAAAATATTGATTGGGCGTTGGTTAGACGCATGGCGATAGGAAGTGTGCCTGCGGCAATTTTTACTGCGTTAATTTTAAAATTCTTTTTCCAGAATTCAGAGGATTACAAGCATATTTTAACCTTTGTTCTAGGCATTATGCTGGTGTTGACATCCGCAACGATTTTTTTTCGCCAACGATTACAAAAGAAACGAGCGTCTGATAGTAGTCGCTTCACTATAGCCCATGCACACGTAGGGAGAGTAACGACAGGTATGGGGGTGGTAATAGGGGTTCTGGTAACGTTGTCTTCAGTTGGTGCTGGTGCCATTGGTGCGTCCGTGTTAATGACTCTTTATCCTTACTTATCCAGCTATCGTATTGTAGGCATTGATATTGCCCATGCCGTTCCGTTAACGTTAATTGCGGGTATGGGGCATTTATGGTTGGGTAATGTGGATATGGGTTTACTTGTTGGTTTATTGGTGGGCTCTTTACCGGCTATTTATTTGGGGACTCATATTGGTCGTCAGTTGCCCCACCGGATATTACAACGTTTATTGGCATCCATCTTGATGGGATTGGGTTTGAAGTTTGTGTTTTTTTAGTGTGAATAGGTCACTCAATAGTAGAGCATGGCACTAGAGCATTCATTTATAATAAGTCTATTTAATTTTCCTACTGATGTAAGTACACGGCGACGTCACTTTCTTTCAGTGAGTAAATCAAAATTACGTCCGCTTGCGCCTCTTCAATAGAGGTATACAGTTTTTTACGAAAGACCGCATCAGTTAAAACCTATAAATTATGCACTCTATGCCATGGCACTCTTCCCCTGGCAGAGGCGCTAGACTTTAATGGAGCATATGTTTTGGTTGACTCTTAGCTAGCGTAAGAGAATCTTTGGTTTTTGGGGTCTCAGTCGTTGTTGACTGAACGATGTCTAGGGTGTTTTCCAACATTACGAACCGCTGTTTGACACGTATTAGAGCTTCTCCCATGACTTCCGTTAATTGTTCCAGTTGATCGATGGCAATCAATAAGTCTTCATGTTTAGTTTGCCATTCATGACTGTGGCTTAGTCTTTTTTGTGTCATGGTGCCTCCACTGTAGTTTCGTCGTATAGGTGTTTGCTCTTGTATATACAAGAGCAAACTGCAAGGCAGTTAGTTGGGTATGACTAATCCCAACTTAATGCGCCTCCTGTTTGATACTCAATAACGCGTGTTTCAAAAAAGTTCTTTTCTTTACGTAAGTCCATAATTTCACTCATCCACGGGAATGGGTTTTTTACATTAGGATATTGCTCTGATAAGCCCAATTGTGCCAGACGGCGGTTGGCAATAAACTGTAAATATTCTTCCATGATTGAGGCGTTCATGCCCAAAACTCCGCGTGGCATGGTGTCTTGAGCATAGGCTATCTCCAACTCGGTGCCTTCCAGAATCATTTGTCTGACTTCTTCCTGAAAGGTGTTGGACCATAGCTGAGGATTTTCCAGTTTGATCTGGTTAATCACATCAATACCAAAATTTAAGTGCATAGATTCATCACGTAAAATATATTGAAATTGTTCAGCGACGCCAGTCATTTTATTGCGGCGGCCCATGGAGAGAATTTGTGTAAAGCCGCAATAGAAGAAAATGCCTTCAGTGACAGTATAGAAACCGACAAGGTTGCGCAATAGCTCCTGATCGCTTTCAATCGTACCCGTAGTAAATGTAGGGTCACTAATGCCTTGTGTATGAGCTATACTCCATGCTGCTTTATTGGCTACAGAAGGTACTTCACGATACATATTAAAGATTTCGCCCTCATCCATTGCCAGGGATTCAATACAGTATTGATAAGCATGGGTATGGATAGCTTCTTCAAAAGCCTGACGTAATAGGTACTGTCGACATTCCGGATTGGTAATTAAGCGGTAAACGGCCAGTACCAAATTATTGGCAACCAATGAATCGGCAGTTGAGAAGTAACCTAAAGAACGCATCACAATACGCCGTTCATCCTCGCTGAGTCCTTCTGGATTTTTCCACAAGGCGATGTCAGCTGTCATATTCACTTCCTGGGGCATCCAGTGGTTGGCACAGCCATCAAGATATTTTTGCCACGCCCAATCGTACTTAAAAGGCACCAGTTGGTTAAGATCGGCCCGGCAGTTGATCATAGCCTTTTCATCAACGTTGACACGCGCTGCGCCAATTTCCAGTTCTTTTATACTGGGTGTTGGATCTATATTATTAACAGCCTGTCGCGCACGTTTGATGGGGTCTGCCGTAGTGGGGGTTGCTTCTGATGCGGTTTCTCTCATGGTTGCTTTGGGAACCGCTGTTGTTTGATATGCTATGGTTTCGGGTGTGATCATTTTAGATGTTTGAACCGGAGTTATGGACGCTGATTCAATGATAGTGTGTTTAGCCAGTTGTGCTTCTGTTGTAAAAGTGGTTTGCGTGGTTTCTGCAGGATCAGGTGTTACTACAATATCTTCGCTACTATATTCATCCCAACTTAACATAATGATCTGCCTTTTCGGTAATGTGTTGTAATTAGTTTCATTTTTATATGTTTAAACTTGAAACAGGGCCTTTGATAGTAATAGTGTTAATGTTATTACTGCCAAAGGCAGTGTTCTCCTTTGAGAGCCTGTACTATTTGTTTCAGGTCGGCTTGCCTTATTGGCAGGCTTCACAGTCCGGATCACTCAATGAGCAAGCCTTGGGTACTTCTGCTGCGGTAGTAACAACGGGTGTAGTTTCTGCTGATACAGCATTTAATGAACCTGTATTAATGGTGGATTTTTCAGTGGTCGTTGCTGATAGCGCACGTAGATAATAAGTCGTTTTAAGACCGCGATACCAAGCCATACGATAAGTCACGTCCAGTTTTTTACCATTAGCGCCAGCGATATAGAGATTGAGGCTTTGTGCTTGATCAATCCATTTTTGGCGGCGGCTGGCGGCATCGACAATCCAGCGAGGTTCGACCTCAAAAGCATTCGCATAGAGTGCTTTTAAATCTTCAGGAATACGTTTAACTTTTTGTACCGAACCTTCGTAATACTTGAGGTCATTAACCATGACACTGTCCCATAGACCACGATCCTTAAGATCGTGAACCAGATAGGGATTAACAACGGTAAACTCACCCGATAGGTTGGATTTAACGTAAAGGTTTTGGTAAGTTGGTTCAATAGATTGAGAAACACCTGTGATATTAGCAATGGTTGCTGTCGGCGCAATGGCCATCACATTGGAGTTACGCATACCTTGTGTTTGTACTTTGTTGCGCAGACTTGCCCAGTCCATAGTTTGAGTCCGATCTACTTCGATATATTTTTCTCCTCGATCCTCAATCAATTTATTGATTGAGTCCACAGGCATAATACCCTGGCTCCACAAAGAGCCATCAAAAGTAGAGTATTTACCACGCTCTGCTGCCAAGTCACTGGATGCGCTAATAGCAAAATAGCTGATGGCTTCCATGGAGCTGTCAGCAAATTCTATGGCAGCTTCTGATGAATAGGGAATACGTTGCTTATATAAGGCATCTTGGAATCCCATTAAGCCAAGGCCGATAGGTCGATGACGCATATTAGATGTACGAGCAGCTTCTACAGAATAGTAGTTAATATCAATCACATTATCTAACATACGTATAGCGATTTTTATTGTGGCTTCTAGTTTGGCCGTGTTGAGTTTTCCATCTTCTATATGTTGTGCCAGATTCACGGAACCTAGGTTACAGACAGCAATTTCATCATTTGCTGAAGTATTTAAGGTAATTTCAGTACAAAGATTGGATGAATGGACAACACCAACATGCTGTTGAGGGCTGCGAAGGTTGCAGCTATCCTTAAAGGTGATCCACGGGTGACCTGTTTCAAACAGCATCCCCAGCATTTTTCGCCACAGGTTTTCTGCTTTAACGCGTTTAAAGTGTTTGATTTTGCCACTGTCAGCCATGTGTTCATAGGTTTCATAACGCTCTTCAAAAGCCTTGCCATAGAGATCATGGAGGTCTGGTGTTTCACTGGGAGTAAACAGTGTCCAGTCTTGTTTGTTGAAGACACGTTTCATAAATAAATCGGGCACCCAGTTGGCAGTATTCATATCATGAGTGCGGCGGCGGTCATCTCCCGTATTTTTACGTAGCTCAAGAAACTCTTCGATATCCATATGCCAGGTTTCAAGATAGGCACACATGGCCCCTTTACGTTTGCCGCCCTGATTAACCGCAACAGCGGTATCATTGGCGACTTTCAGAAAGGGAACGATACCTTGTGATTTACCGTTAGTGCCCTTGATGTAAGAGCCTAGAGCTCGTACAGGAGTCCAGTCATTACCCAGCCCACCAGCCCATTTCGATAGCATGGCATTGTCTTGCATTGCACCATAAATGCCGTGTAGATCGTCGGGCACTGTTGTTAAGTAACAGGAAGAGAGTTGTGGGCGTAAGGTACCCGCATTAAATAACGTGGGTGTAGAACACATATAGTCAAAAGAAGACAATAGGCGATAGAATTCAATTGCTCGCTGGTTAGGTTTATTTTCTTCTACCGCTAAACCCATAGCAACGCGCATAAAGAAGATTTGTGGCAGCTCAATACGAATGTCATTATTATGAATAAAGTAACGGTCATACAGTGTTTGTAGCCCTAGATAACTAAGTTGATTATCGCGTTCGTGGTCTATTGCTTTCCCTAACTGTTGAAGATCGAAGCTGAGTAAGTCTGATGATAATAGCTCCAGTTCAACCCCTTTTTGGATGTAAACGGGGAGTGCCTGAGCATAGTAGTGAGCCATTTCATGGTGTGTTGCTTGTTCTGCGATTCCCAAAAAACTCAAAGATTCTGCCCGTAATTTATCTAATAATAAGCGAGCGGTTGCGTAGCCATAATTAGGCTCTTTTTCAACTAGTGTGCGTGCAGTAATCACTAATGAAGTATTAATATCTGCCAGAGCAACACCATCATATAAGTTGCGCATAGCTTCATCGAGAATATCATCAGCACTAACACCTTTCAGGCCTTCGCAGGCTTCGGTCACAATAGTGTGGATGCGAGCCATATCCAGAGGAGTGGTTTCACCATTGGTCAGAGTGACGTTGATAGTGGGGTATTTGGTCAGATTTGCTTTTGAAACTGTCGGTATATTTGATGCTCGAATTTTTGCCCGCTCTGCACGATATAATACGTAGTTACGGGCGACTTTATGTTCGCCATTACGCATTAATGTCAATTCGACCTGATCTTGGATATCTTCAATGTGTACGGTGCCTCCTGATGGCATACGGCGGTTGAAGGTATCAGAAATTTGTTGAGTGAATGTTTGTACCGTTTCATGAACACGGCTGGACGCAGCTGCAGTACCACCTTCAACAGCTAGAAATGCTTTAGTGACGGCAATGGCGATTTTGCTGTCGTCGTAAGGGACTACTGTGCCGTTACGCTTAATAACACGCAGCTTTCCTGGTGCAGTTGAGGTGATGGTGGATATGCTCGGTGATGGTGTTGTTGCTAAGGGCTCTGTTACTTGTGCTGGATCAGCCTCAATGTGCATTTTTTTCTCCAATAAAAACATCTGAGCGTGGCATACCTAAATCATGTCAATAACTGACTGTTTAATTAAGTTATTTTAATAGTCTATGTTACTAGCGGTGAATGGATTGTTAGATACTAGTTCTATTCTATTCTTTGATCTTGTGCAGCACACGGTGAAACTGGCAACGCCAATATTATAGTATTTGTCAAATTAAAAACCCCACATCTTGGGCTTCTTTGTCAGACTGCACACAAGATAATGCGCTTTGGAGAAAAAAGCAAGGTGGTGATTTTGCAGCTTTCTTGTGGATAAGGTGTGGGAAATAAGGGGCGTTAGTAGTTACTAACTTAATGGAATGCGTCATTAGCGGCCTCTTGATGCAACGTTTTAAATAATCGTATTTTTTTATATTATTTCTTCCTATGAAAGCCATTTTTTTAGTCGATTTTGTGATGAGATCTATGTCGCAAAATGAATGTTTTCAATATCAATATGACAGTTAATTAAATAGGCTAGTTTGGGGCTTATAGTTTCCCTAATAGAAACTCCATCAATGCTTTTTGGGCGTGTAGGCGGTTTTCAGCCTCATCCCAAACTACAGAATAGGGGGAGTCCATAATCGTATCGTTAATTTCCATACCGCGATAAGCGGGTAGGCAATGCATAAAAACAGCACCATCATTAGCCTGGGCCATTAATTCTTCAGTAACCTGGAAATGGTTAAAAGCGTTGAGGCGTTGCTGCTTTTCTTTTTCCTGCCCCATGGATGTCCAGGTATCGGTGACAACCCAGTCTGAATGGATAATGCCTTCAATGGGGGAAGTAAATTGATTAATACGATCTGAATTCTCGGCCAGTAGGGTTTCATCTGGTTCGTAGCCTTCAGGGCATACAATATTGAGTGTAAAGTCACATAAACGCGCAGCCTTAATATAAGATTGGCACATATTATTGCCATCACCGATCCAAGTGACCGTTTTTCCCTGGGGATTACCACGATGCTCGGTATAAGTTTGAATATCTGCCAATAATTGGCACGGGTGATAGCTATCAGTGAGTGCATTAATAACAGGCACTTTAGAATATTCCGCAAAGGTTTCTACTATATCGTGTTTGTGGGTGCGCACCATCAAAATATCTACCATGCTCGAGATAACGCGGGCAGTATCTTCTATTGGCTCTCCACGTCCCAGTTGAGTATCGTTGGATGAGAGAAACAATCCGTGACCACCTAACTGTGCGATGCCAGCTTCAAAGGAAACACGGGTACGGGTGGATGACTTTTCAAATATCATGCCTAGCACTTTACTAGCACAGCTTTTGTGTAATACACCTGCGGCACGTTCTGTTTTAAGTGTGATGGCTCGTTGAATGATTGTTGATAGCTCGGTTGGAGAAATGTCATTCAGTGTTAAAAAGTGGCGTATACCCATAGTACAATTCCATAAATCTTTAAGACGATAGATCGAATTAATCAATCAGTGATGTGAGTGTCGTGATGATCTGGTCTATTTGTTCCCTGCTAATGATTAATGCGGGTAGAAGTCGAATGACTTTGTTTGCAGTAACGTTTAATAGGACTCCCTTATCGACTGCTTTTTGTACCAGTTCGTTGCAATCGTGTTTGAGTTCTATGCCAATCATTAAACCCCGTTGACGAATTTCTGTCACGCTTTTTTTAGAGGCTAAAGCGGCGGTCAGTTGATTTTTGAAGTATTCGCCAAGGTCCTTTGCTTGAGTACAGAGATTGTCATTTCTGAGTGTTTGCAGGACTGTATGAGCTGCGGCACAAGCAACGGGGTTACCACCATAGGTTGAGCCATGGTTGCCGGGTTGAAGAATGGTGGAAGTATGACCTTGTGTCAGACAAGCTCCGATAGGCATACCATTACCTAACCCCTTGGCTGTTGTCATGATATCCGGTAAAAAGTCATAGTGTTGGAAAGCAAAATAATGTCCTGTTCTACCATTGCCTGTCTGGATTTCATCGAGTATCAGTAGCCAGCCTTGTTGATCACAAATTTTTCTAAGTTCTGGTAAATAATCATTATCAGGTATACGAATGCCACCCTCTCCTTGAATAGGTTCCACCATAATAGCGACAATATTAGTATTGCCTGTTTGAGCTTTAATGGCGTCGATATCGTTAAAGGGAAGCTCAAAAAAGCCTGTAACCAGAGGTTTAAATCCAGCTTTAACTTTTTCGTTTCCGGTAGCCGTCAGTGTTGCCATGGTTCTACCATGGAAACTATGGGTGGTGGTAATAATGGTTGGTGTGGTAATACCTTTTTCGTTGCCATATTTTCTGGCAATTTTAATAGCTGCTTCGTTAGCTTCAGCTCCCGAATTGGAGAAAAAAACTTTTTCCATACCGGATAACTCACAGAGTAACTCTGCTGCTTGTTGTTGGGGTGGTAGATGATAAAGATTCGAGGCATGAAGCAGTGTTTGAGCTTGTTCGGTAATAACTTGAGTAATATCGGGGTGACAATGGCCCAAACCGCAGACGGCAATACCTGAAAGGGCATCAATATATTCTTTGCCATCAGCATCCCACACGCGGCAACCTTCGCCTTTAACTAATGTTAACGTGCGCTTGCCATATGTATTCATCAATGCTGTACTGGACATGGTATTCGCCTGTATTTTATGAAATGCCACCCGACCCTAAGAGTGAGTAAGCAGTAAAATTAACCTCCAAAAAAATAAATAAAACAGGCAGCAATCTACCTGTTTTACTTACTGCTATTATCGTTTACGGGTGAAAGTTTGGCAATGACAATAGTCTTAGAAAAAAGATTTACTCTAGAAATGTGAATGTCTCTTGGTATTTTAAAAATGGTCTCCATTTGACGAATACGATAAAATAGTAGAACGTTATTATGTGATGGTTTAATACATATCTAGTTGACTATTAATAAGAGGTATATATCCCTATGGAAATCATGGATACTATCAAGCAACAAATCGAATCTAATGTCGTTATACTGTATATGAAAGGATCTCCTAACGCGCCTCAATGTGGTTTTTCCATGAGAACGTCACAAGCGTTAATGGATTGCGGTAAGCGTTTTGCCTATGTCGATGTTCTTTCAAATCCTGATGTTCGTGCCAATCTACCCGCCTATGCTAACTGGCCAACTTTTCCTCAATTGTGGGTGAATGGTGAGCTAATAGGGGGATGTGATATTGTGGCAGAGATGCATGAAAAAGGAGAGTTAAAAGCCTTAATTGATCAAGCTGTGCCAGATATAGGCGATGAATAATCTTCGGGTTTCTCTAGTGCAACCAGATTTGGTTTGGTTGGATCCTCAGGCAAACCTTAGTCATCTGGCCAGTTTGATGGCTGGCTTGTCGGGCTCTGTTGATCTTATTGTTCTTCCCGAAATGTTTACCTCGGGCTTTACTGAAAAGCCCGAATCTTTGTCGGGTAATCAATATACCGTTGAATGGATGTTAAAGCAGTCTCAGCAATTAAATGCGGCTATAGCTGGAAGCCTTGCGTTTGAAGGCACCCCAGATGACATAGGAGCCATCAATAAACGGTATGTGAATCGTTTAGTCTTTGTAAGCCCTAGCGGAGATGTTTCTCATTATGATAAAGCCCATTTATTTCGAATGGGAAGAGAACATGAGCGTTATCAAGCCGGTTCAAAGCGACGCGTAGTGGATTATAGGGGTTGGCGTTTATTGCTCACGGTGTGTTATGACCTGCGCTTCCCCGTATTTTGTCGGAACTGCAATGACTATGATGCAATGTTATGTGTGGCGAATTGGCCTACATCACGCCGTCATGTCTGGCGTACGTTGTTGCAGGCACGGGCGATAGAAAATCAAGCCTATGTGATCGGTGTTAATCGTGTAGGGGTTGATGGGAGACAACTGGAATATAGTGGAGATTCTATGGCTGTTGATGTTCAAGGGCATATTCTGGTTGACGGAGGTGATGGTTGTGAAAGTGTATTAGCAGCCGAATTATCAGCCGATAATTTGCGACATGCGCGAGAAGTATTCCCTGTATGGAAAGATGCAGATTCTTTTCAGTTAATATAAAATCCACTGATATATATGGGGGTTGAAATCTAAAATAACTATAAGAGTCCTAACTAGGATAGGTGCTGCTGTTTTTTGCATTGTGTCTATAGAACTAGGTTAAGCCTGTATTCAGGCAATGCAGTATTTCGTTTTCGTGGCATGGAACACCATACATTTCTTTTAACAATGACTCATATCACTACCGCATAATGTGTATGATGTCACGATGATTTCTATCACTATCTAGGGGGTAAGGAATAATATTATGAATTTGCTTGTTCAACAAATATATCAATTTTTGTTTGCTCGTTCTTACGCTTGTGTTGTTGTGCTCTTGTTGGGGCCTATGTCTTTAAATGTTCAGGCAGAGTTTACCTACCCCGACATCGAAGATGGTCGTTTTGGAGGTTTTACTTTAACGCCAATGCTTGGCAGCCATCGTCTCGATGATGAGCGTGGATTGGACAATGAGCATTTTGTCGGTTTGGCTGTTGGTTATCGTTTTTCTGCTCCCTATGCGCTTGAATTCTTTTATGCTGATGCGGATGCCACCACAACTGCGGGAGTGGCTTCTGGTGACTTGAGGCAATTTCGTTTAGAAGTATTATATGATGTGGCTGAGTATGGTCATTGGACCCCTTATGTTGCATTAGGTGCAGCCAGTACAGAGTTTGGTACAACCACAACAGCGGATGATGAAGGTGCCATGACCTTGGGTGTGGGGACTCACTATCGTTTTTCTGACCGCTTGGCACTTCGCTTGGATACGCGTTATTTAAAAGGTGTGGGCGATATTAAAGGTGCTGATTTAACATTTGCTGTTGGTCTTAATGTATTTTTAGGCAATGTTACTGGGCCAGTAGTTGAACCTGTTGCTCAATATGCCACAGAAGAATCTGCTCCGGCCCTAACTCGTGCTGAACGATGTACGCAAGCAGGTGGCATGTTGTCAGCAGAGGGTTCTTGTATTAAAACCAGCTTCAGTACCGACACTGTGAAGTTAAAGGTTCAGTTTGAACATAATTCCGTTAAGGTAAAATCCGCTTATTTGTCAGAGGTACAAGAATTAGCTGATTTTATGAAGGCCTACTCATCCTCCAAAGTGGTGCTTGAAGGGCATACAGACTCAATGGGTTCAGATGCTTATAATCAGGCATTATCACAACGTCGAGTGGATGAGATTGTGCATTTGTTGAGCGACAATTACGGAATTTCTGTAGAGCGTATGTCAGCCATTGGTTATGGGGAGGCTCAGCCAGTCGCTTCCAATGATACGAGTAGTAACCGTGCTAAAAATAGGCGGGTGGTTGCTAATGTCACGGTTGAACGGGAAGAAACGATTCAGCTTGATATCCAATAATTACAATCATTAACAATAAATGAACAAGAGTATCCTATGACTTTTTCAGCAGTAATGGCACTAGTGGGCCAGTATAGTGTGACTTATACCATTAAAATATTGATTGCACTTGCAATCTTTATCATTGGGAAGTGGTTGGCAAAAAAAATATCAACGCTAATTCGCCAGCGATTGGGTAATAATGGTCTTGATCCAACGTTGACACAATTCGTTCAAAATATCCTTTACTATCTTTTGCTGGCGGTCGTTATTATTGCGGCTTTGGGTCAGTTAGGGATTCAAACGGCTTCTTTTGTGGCCATTGTGGGTGCTGCGGGATTGGCCATAGGCTTGGCGTTGCAGGGTTCGTTGGCTAACTTTGCTGCTGGTGTGTTGATAATTCTGTTTCGTCCTATCAAAGTAGGTGATTTTGTTGAGGTATCGGGTGTTTCTGGCAGTGTGTCAGATATATCCATTTTTGCTACCACCTTACTCACCGGAGATAATAAGACAGTCATTATTGCCAATGCAGATGTCACAGGGGGAAACATTATTAATTTTTCTACTCAGCCTACTCGTCGGATAGATTTAGTGGTTGGTGTTGCTTATGATTCGAATATTCAACAGGTGAAAGATGAATTAAAAGCACTGGCTGATGCCGATGAGCGAGTTCTAAAAGATAAGGTTGTGACGATTGGTGTTGTTGAACTGGCTGATTCGTCAGTTAACTTGGTTTTCCGGCCCTGGGTTAATTCTGCTGATTACTGGAGTGTTTATTTTGACCTCAATGAAAATATTAAAAACCGTTTTGATGAGCTTGGTATTGGCATTCCTTACCCGACAATGGATGTTAATGTTAGCAAATCATAAAAACTATTGCGTTAATAAAGAAAAATGATGGGATTTTTTCGATGAAGTTATTATGATTCTTTACTCTATAAAAAAACGGGAAAGATAGGGGATATCGAGTCGCTCAATTGGAGATAATATATTGAGAAATTTGTTACTGTTTACTTTCTTTTCTTTTTTATTTGTACGTTCCACTTTAATGATATCCAAATTATGACAGGAGATTGATTATGGCTGTTCTTGTAGGTAAACCTGCTCCGGATTTTACAGCACCTGCGGTTTTAGGGTCTGGAGAAATTAACGAAGACTTCAACCTGACTAAAGTTATTAAAGGCAAAAAAGCAGTGGTTTTTTTCTACCCACTGGATTTCACTTTTGTTTGTCCATCTGAGCTATTAGCTTTTAATAACCGTATGTCCGAGTTTGAGTCTCGTGGTGTTGAGGTGATTGGTGTTTCCATTGATAGTCATTGGACTCACAATGCGTGGCGTAACACCCCTGTTGATCAAGGGGGTATCGGTGCAGTGAAATATACATTGGTTGCTGATATGAAGCATGAAATATGTCAGGCTTATGATGTTGAGTCTGAAGGTGGTGTTGCTTACCGTGGTTCATTCCTTATTGATGAAGAAGGTAATGTTCGTCATCAGGTCGTTAATGATCTTCCACTGGGTCGTAATGTGGATGAGATGTTGCGTATGATTGATGCATTAGTATTCCACCAGGCGCATGGTGAAGTGTGTCCGGCTGGTTGGAAAGAAGGTGATAAAGGTATGCAGGCTAACCCTGAAGGTGTTGCTTCTTATTTGAGTGATCACGCTGATAACCTGTAAACAGCAATAGATCGTTGGTGATATAAGCTGCGGCATGCCGCAGCTTATATCAGCGATATTGTGTAGTAAAAAGACAAATCGATCAAAAAATTTATAATGAGGTAGCCCTACCTTATTCATACGTTCCCATTTACCGCTATTAATTAAAGCGCTACAATAGGCGGTTTAATTCTGGATTGCCGACACTTTTTGCCAAACGATATTGGTCACTTCTTATTTTTTGAGGTTAAAACTCTCTATGCTACGTATTGTTGAAGAAGCGCTCACATTTGATGATGTGTTACTTGTCCCTAGCTATTCCTCTATTACTGCGAAAGATGTGTCTTTACAAACACAACTGACTCAATCGATCCATTTGAATATTCCTCTGGTTGCTGCCGCAATGGATACCGTGACAGAAGCACGCCTGGCTATTGCACTGGCCCAGGAAGGGGGAATTGGTATTATCCATAAGAATATGTCGATAGAACAACAGGCTCAGGAAGTCCGTGTGGTTAAGAAGTTTGAGGCAGGAGTTGTGAAAGCCCCTATTACTATTGAATCGAGTGCGACTATTCGAGAACTGGTGGACTTAACCCAGAAGAATCGTATTTCAGGCGTACCTGTGTTAGAAAATGGGGGATTGGTTGGTATTGTTACAGGTCGTGATGTGCGTTTTGAAACCAATCTGGATGCTGCTGTTGCCAGTATTATGACAACGAAAGAGAATTTAGTGACCGTCAAAGAAGGAACGTCTTCTGATGATGTTCGTGCTTTATTACATCGCCATCGTATTGAAAAGGTATTAGTCGTCGATGATAATTTTAACTTGCGTGGATTAATTACGGTTAAAGATATTAACAAAGCAGAAAAATATCCTAATGCTTGTAAAGACCCGGAAGGTAGTTTGCGGGTAGGTGCTTCGGTTGGCACTAGCCCTGATACCGACGATAGAGTGGATGCTTTGGTTAAAGCGGGTGTTGATGTGTTAGTGGTCGATACTGCCCATGGGCATTCGATGAATGTGATCAGTCGTGTGCATAAAATTAAACAGGATTATCCACAAGTTCAGGTGATTGGTGGCAATATTGCTACTGTGGAAGCAGCTAAAGCACTGGTTAAGGCGGGTGCAAACGCTGTTAAAGTCGGTATTGGTCCTGGCTCTATCTGTACCACCCGTATTGTGAGTGGGGTGGGGGTGCCGCAAATTTCTGCGGTAGCTAATGTTGCTGAAGCCTTAAAAGATTCTGATATTCCTGTTATTGCTGATGGTGGTATTCGTTTTTCTGGTGATATAGCAAAAGCTATTGTAGCGGGTGCCAATTGTGTCATGGTGGGATCCATGTTTGCAGGAACAGAAGAAGCGCCAGGTGAAGTTGAACTTTTCCAAGGACGCACTTACAAGTCTTACCGTGGAATGGGGTCTTTGGGTGCCATGTCAAAAACGCAGGGTTCTTCTGATCGCTATTTTCAGGATGGCAGTGCAGTAGAAAAATTAGTGCCTGAGGGCATTGAAGGTCGAGTTCCTTATAAAGGCCCATTGTCTGTGATTGTGCACCAATTAATGGGCGGTGTTCGTTCTGCTATGGGTTATACTGGTTCTTTGGATATAAAAACCATGCGTACTGTCCCGCAATTTGTTCGAGTAACGCCTGCTGGTATGGGCGAAAGCCATGTCCATGATGTGCAGATCACAAAAGAAGCCCCTAATTACCCTGTTCGGTAAATGGTATTTATTGTTCCAAACTTATGACGCGATTAATGAGGATATTGTGTGATCACAATATCCCATTTTTATTTCTACAAAGGGAGTCGCTATGACCCAAGATATTCATTCACAACGTATTTTAATTCTCGACTTTGGTTCGCAATATACCCAATTAATTGCACGTCGCATTCGTGAAATTGGGGTGTTTTCTGAAATTCGTTCGTTTGATATGGGCCTTGAAGCGATTCGTGAGCTCAACCCTAATGGTATTATTCTATCCGGTGGTCCGGAATCAGTGACTGGGAGTGAATCCCCTAGAGCCCCGGAAGGTTTATTTGATTTGGAACTGCCAATATTGGGTATATGCTATGGGATGCAAACTATGGCTCAGCAACTGGGGGGTGAGGTTTCGGTATCTACTGTTCGTGAGTTTGGTTATGCTCAGGTTACTGTAGAAGGAGAGAGAAACCTACTTCGTGGATTACAGGATGATGAGAAAGACGGGCAGTCTTTACTGGATGTGTGGATGAGCCATGGAGATAAGGTCACTCAGATGCCTGTTGGCTTCGAGTTAATGGCTTCTACTGAATCATGTCCTATTGCTGGAATGTGTGATATCAGTAAGCAGTTTTATGGAATCCAATTTCATCCGGAAGTGACTCATACACTCCAGGGGCAGTCATTGCTTGAACGATTTGTACTGGAGGTGTGTCAGTGTGATGGCTTATGGACTTCAGAAAAAATTGTTGAAGATGCTATTGAACGAGTTCGTGAACAAGTCGGAGCAGATCAGGTACTGCTAGGTTTATCAGGTGGTGTTGACTCTTCCGTTGTTGCCGCCTTACTCCATAAGGCGATTGGTGATCAGTTAACCTGTGTCTTTGTTGATAATGGTTTATTGCGCAAAAACGAAGGTGATCAGGTGATGTCCATGTTTACAGAAAACATGGGTGTTAAAGTGATTCGTGCTGACAGAGAAGAACTATTTCTGAGCAAGTTGGCAGGTGTGAGTGACCCAGAACAAAAGCGTCATATTATCGGCAATACATTTATTGACGTCTTCGATGAAGAATCCCATAAATTACAGGGTATCAAATGGTTGGCACAAGGGACGATTTATCCTGATGTTATTGAATCTGCCGGGGCAAAGACCGGTAAAGCCCATGTGATTAAATCACATCACAATGTGGGTGGTTTACCAGATGATATGCGAATGGAGCTGGTTGAGCCTTTGCGTGAATTGTTTAAAGATGAAGTACGGAAAATGGGTTTGGAATTAGGTCTACCTTACGACATGGTTTATCGTCATCCATTCCCAGGTCCTGGCTTGGGCGTTCGTATATTGGGTGAAGTGAAAAAAGAATATGCTGACGTTTTGCGTGAGGCAGATGCCATATTTATTGAGGAATTACGTAAAGCCGATTGGTATCATAAAACCAGTCAGGCTTTTGCGGTTTTTCTACCGGTTAAATCCGTGGGTGTAGTCGGGGACGGTCGCTGTTATGAGTGGGTAGTCAGTCTGCGTGCAGTGGAAACCATTGACTTTATGACTGCTCGATGGGCACACCTCCCCTATGTATTATTGGAAAAAGTATCCAATCGCATCATTAATGAGATTCCTCATATCTCGCGTGTGACTTATGACGTGTCCAGTAAACCCCCTGCTACCATTGAGTGGGAATAGTATCTTCTTGAAACCAGCGACCTATCAATTGAGTAGTGTCGTCTTCCGATATAGCCAAGTACCGGATTTTCACAGCAGTAATCAAGGAGGACCCTAGTTTTTACACTGTGTGGCGACACCCTGCCAGTGGCAAAGCCGCGTTACTATTGCTATGTATTATGTTGGTCTATAATCGACTCATTAATGAGTCGAATGTGTGGAGATGACAATGTATACAGGCAAGAACATTTTTGTACAGCAACGAGATAATGGTGTTGTAGAGCTCGTATTCGATGTACAAGATAGTACGGTTAATATTTTTAATGACCAAACGATCAGTGACCTTTCCGAGGCATTGACAGCGATCGAAAGTGCTCCACATATTCAAGGGTTATTGGTTCGTAGTGCAAAAGACTCTTTTATCGCAGGAGCGGATATTAAAGAGTTCGGTCCTATTTTCACTCAAGGTCCTGAAAAAGTTGAGGCGCTGTTAAACCGTAGTAATAGCAACTTTAATCGTTTGGAAGCATTAGATTTTCCAGTTGTTGTTGCGATTAACGGTTTTGCTTTAGGAGGTGGTTGTGAGGTGGCTTTAGCATGTGATTATCGTATTGCCAGTTCTAAAGCCCGTATCGGTTTGCCCGAGGTTCGTTTGGGTATTATGCCAGGTTGGGGGGGAAGTGTGCGTTTGCCTCGTATTGCTGGTATAGAGACCGCAGTAGAATGGATTGTGACAGCAAAGGATCAACAAGCAGGAGCTGCGCTTAAGTCGGGTGTGATTGATGGTGTTGTTGATTCGGATCAATTAGACGCGTCAGCGTGTAAAGTATTACAGCAATGTATTGAGGGTAAGTTAAACTACCGTGCCCGCCGTCAACAGAAACAAGAGCCCTTAAAACATAATCAAACTGAACTGACGATGTCGTTTACGACGTGTAAAGCGATGGTGGAAGCTCAGGCGGGAAGACATTTTCCAGCACCTTTGACTGCGGTAATGGCTATGGAAAAGTCTGCCAAAATGATTCGTGATGACGCATTAAAAGTAGAAGCGGAAGCGTTTATTCAATTGACGCAAACGCCTGTTGCCAGCGCTTTGGTAGGAATTTTTCTTAATGATCAGCTCGTTGTTAAAAAGGCCAAGTCATTGGCGAAGTTATCCAATAAGCCGCTGAATAAATCGGCTGTTCTTGGTGCAGGTATTATGGGTGGAGGGATAGCATACCAGTCAGCCTATAAAGGTATTCCCATTAAAATGAAAGATATTAACCAGTCGGGTGTTGACCTGGGTTTATCTGAAGCAAAAAAATTATTGATTAAGCAAGTCGAAAAAGGGCGTTTGTCAATCAATGATATGGGGGATACACTGAATCGTATTGAGCCTACATTGCACTATGATGGTTTTACTGATGTGAATATTGTTGTTGAGGCGGTTGTTGAAAACTCAAAAGTGAAACAGTCAGTATTATCTGAACTTGAAAATTATGTGACTGCTGATACGGTGATTACTTCCAATACGTCGACAATCTCTATAGACCATCTTGCTAAAGCGCTTCAACGTCCAGAAAATTTTTGTGGTATGCACTTTTTTAATCCCGTTCCTGCTATGCCCTTAGTTGAGATTATTCGTGGCAGTAAAACATCGGATAGTACGATTGCTGCAACGGTGGCGTATGCAAATGCTATGGGTAAAAAAGCCATTGTTGTTCGTGATTGCCCTGGTTTTTTAGTGAATCGTGTGGTTTTCCCGTATTTTATTGGTTTTTCCATGTTAGTCCGTGATGGCGCAGATTTTCAGTATGTGGATAAAGTGATGGAACGATGGGGTTGGCCAATGGGGCCGGCTTATTTGCTGGATGTTGTTGGGTTAGATACTGGAGTGCATGCGGAGTCGGTGATGGCTCAGGGTTTTCCTAAGCGTATGCAACGGGATTTTACTTCAGCAGCAGATATTATGTTTAAAGCGGGGAGACTAGGGCAGAAGAATGGTAAAGGTTTTTATCAATATGAAATGGATAAAAAAGGAAGGCTTCAAAAACGGACAACAGAAGAAAGCTACGAATTAATTAAACCGCATATAAGTGTTGCCCAGACATTTACAGAAGAACAAATTATTGCGCGGATGATGATTCCTATGGCGACGGAATTGGCTCGATGCTTGGAGGAAGGGGTTGTTGCTTCGCCAGCAGAGGCCGATATGGCGTTAATTTATGGATTGGGGTTTCCTCTTTTTCGTGGTGGACTGTTTCGTTGGCTTGATCATTTAGGGATTGATAAATTTTGTAAAATGGTCGAGCCTTATAAAGCGTTAGGTAGTTTATACAAAGTCACTTCAGGTATGGAACGTTTATGCCAGAGTAATGGTCAGTATTATCCAGTTGAGGAGGTGTAAGCAATGACCTTGAAATCCAGAGACGCAGTCATTATTGATTACGCTCGTACCCCAATGGGGAGATCGAAAAATGGGTGTTATAGGTATAGGCGAGCAGATAGTTTAAGTGCAGACTTACTGAATGCCATGTTTGCACGCAACCCAGCTTTGGATATGAATGATATTGATGATCTTATTTGGGGTTGTGTGATGCAGCGGGAAGAGCAAGGGTTTAATCTTGCTCGTAATCTTGGGCTACTGGCAGGCTTACCTCATAGCGTACCCGCGCAAACGGTGAACCGTCTATGCGGTTCATCTATGTCGGCCTTACATACCGCTACGGCTAATATTCAGGCAGGCTTAGGTGATATTTATTGTATTGGCGGAGTTGAGCATATGGGGCATGTTGATATGAATTCCTCTCTGGACCCCAATCCGTTGATGAGTTTGTCAGTGGCTAAGGCGGCAGGTTCTATGGGGCTAACGGCTGAATACTTGGCGCAGATACATCAAATTGCGCGTGAGGATATGGATGCCTTTGCTGTTCGCTCGCATCATTTGGCAGAACAAGCAACGGTTACTGGGAAATTCAGTCGTGAAATAATCTCTATAACTGGCCATGATGAGCAGGGCTCTCCTTGTTTGATTGAGCGTGATGAGACTATCCGAGCTGACACTTCTTTAGAGAGGCTAGCGGTACTTAAACCTGTTTTTGATCCTAAGAATGGCAAAATTACTGCTGGCACATCTTCTCAAGTGGCCGACGGTGCTAGTGCTATGTTGGTGATGTCTTCTGAAAAAGCCTCTGCGCTTGGTTTTAGACCTATTGCTCGGGTAGCCTCTTTAGGGTTGGCGGGCGTGGTTCCTTCCGTGATGGGCATTGGTCCTGTACCAGCGAGTAAAAGAGCGCTTAAAGTCTTGGGCATGGAACTGGATGATATTGAGTCGATAGAATTAAATGAAGCGTTTGCTGCTCAAAGTTTGGCAGTATTGGAGGAGATGGGAGTACTAAATCGAATGGAGACTAGTGTTAATCTGTATGGTGGGGCTATTGCGTTAGGCCACCCTTTTGGCTGTTCAGGTACGCGTATTACGGGGACTTTATTAAGCGTTATGCAGGAAAAAGATCAACAATGGGGATTGGCTACCATGTGCATCGGTTTGGGGCAAGGAATTGCGACGGTTGTTGAACGTGTTTAGAAAAAACTTGGTGTTGAAATCAATAAAAATAGAAAAATAATAGTGTTTTTGTTGAACCCCATTACTCTCTGTGGCACAATCCTCTCGCCTCAGGTAGGTGGGCTAATTAGACCGACTAAATTAGCAACCAAATCAATGAGTTAATAGGTTTTTTAACACTGGGTATCGTTATATAGATAACCGCAAAATCAAAAAACGCAAAAAGTCTATGCGGACGTGGTGAAATTGGTAGACACGCCAGATTTAGGTTCTGGTGCCGCAAGGTGTGAGAGTTCGAGTCTCTCCGTCCGCACCATATAATACAGCTATGTATAAGTTGTTGGTTAAGAGTGCAAGCTATGGCGTTTCGATGTTGCTTAGTTTACTGTCCCGCCAAACTCTGTCGTTGAAACAGGGGTATTTTTAAGCAAACAAACTTCAGAAAGAATTCAAAGAGGCAAAGAGAAAGGTTATGCAAGTGTCTATTGAAACTACGTCAGGTTTAGAGCGTCGTTTAACTGTTGGTGTTCCCGCTGAGCATGTTGATAATCGTGCTAATGAGCGCCTTAAAGAAGCGGCTAAAACCATCCGTATTAATGGTTTCCGTAAAGGTAAAGCCCCATTAAAAGTCATTAAGCGGCATTATGGCGAAGGTGTTCGTCAAGAAATATTAAGTGACGTCATTAATCATTCACTACAGGAAGCTTTTGTTAGGGAAGATGTGCAGCCGGCAGGTCAGCCTCATATTGAAATCAAGCAGTTTGCGTCTGGTAAGGATTTAGAGTTTACGGCGACGTTTGAAGTTTATCCTGACGTGACTTTAGGCGAATTTGATGGTTATCAAATAGAAAAGCTTAGTGCCGAAATTAATAGTGAGAATATTGATAATATGATTAACTCATTGCGTGAACAGCAGGCTAGTTATCATGTTGTAGAGCGTGTGGCAAAAGAGGGTGACAAAGCCAATATTAATTTTTTGGGCACTAAAGATGGTGAAGAGTTTGAAGGTGGGAAAGCAGATGGCCATGATTTGGAGTTAGGGTCTAACTCTATGATTCCAGGTTTCGAAGACGGTATTGTAGGTATGTCTGCGGGTGAAAGCAAAGTGTTGTCTCTCACTTTCCCGGAAGACTATCATGTTAAGGATTTGAAAGGCGCTGCTGTTGAGTTTCAGGTGACTGTAAATCGTGTAGAGGAAAAAGTTCTACCTGAAGTCGATGCGGAGTTCATGAAGAAATTTGGTGAAGAGCACGGTGATATGGATAAGTTTCGTGCAGATATCGAAAAAAATATGAATCGTGAGTTGGCTAATGCCATTAAAAATAAAACCAAAATATCGGTAATGGATCAATTGCTGGAGAACCATACTATAGAGTTGCCAAACGCCTTAATGACCTCTGAAATTAAGGCGTTGCGTGAGCAAATGATACAGCAGTTTGGTGGTATGCAGCAGAATAAAGAGATGGATTTAAAATCATTGCTACCCGATGAGATGTTTCATGAAAAGGCTGAACGTCGTGTCAGTCTTGGTTTGTTGATCGGTGAAGTGATTAAAGTCAATGACTTGAAGGCAGATTCGGATAAGGTGCGAAGCACAATTGAAGAATTGGCTGCTAGTTATGAGCAGCCTCATGAAGTGGTTAATTATTATTATAATAACCCCCAGTTATTATCAGGTATAGAGGCTTCTGTTCTTGAAGATATGGTTGTTGAGTTAATTCTTGAAAAAGCGACAGTGACAGAAACGGTAGTCAGCTATGAAGAAGCGGTTAAGACATAAAATAGTCAGGTCTTTAGTGAGGTTGTTTGTTTTTTAATCAGTGGTTGGTTAAAAAACGCTCCGCTGGTTTGTCTGCGAAGTTTCTTTCTTAATTTAATTTATTTTTTCTTTACCAATCACTGGCAACTATTGAAACCACAGGTTAAGCTAAAATGGAAATTGATGTTGAAGCTGGGTCTGTCTCGTTTTGTACCTGTTTTAAAAAATACATTTTGTAAGTGGGAATATCATTCATATGACAAATTTTCAAGCACATGGTTTAGTTCAGAGTGGTTTAGCTCCAGAAGTGAGTAATAGTGGTTTAGTCCCTATGGTTGTTGAGCAGACAGCCAGAGGAGAACGTTCTTACGATATTTATTCGCGTTTATTAAAAGAACGGGTAATCTTTCTGGTAGGTCAGGTAGAGGATCATATGGCAAATCTGGTGGTTGCTCAATTGTTATTTCTTGAAGCTGAAAATCCAGATAAAGATATTCACCTTTATATTAACTCGCCAGGCGGGTCTGTTACGGCGGGTTTATCAATTTACGATACTATGCAGTTTATTAAGCCAGACGTGAGCACCATGTGTATAGGTCAAGCATGCAGCATGGGGGCTTTTTTGTTGAATGCGGGTGCTGCGGGTAAGCGTTATTGTTTGCCTAATGCGCGTACTATGATTCACCAGCCCAGCGGTGGTGCACAAGGGCAAGCAACAGATATCTCCATTCACGCAGAAGAAATTTTGAAAACCCGTCAGCGTTTAAATGAAATTATGGCAGAACATTCTGGTCGAAGTGTTGAGGATATTGCTGAAGACACAGAGAGGGATCGCTTTATGAGTGCCCTGGAATCCAAAGAATATGGCTTAATTGATGAGGTGCTGGTTTCGCGCATTGCTAGTGAATAATCTGTTTTATAGTCTTAGTATATAAAAAATAGCTGTAAATAGACAAAAAGTCTATAAAAGTATCAGGTTTTGCCTGATAAAGTAGCTAATCTATTTAATAGATACATGTATTTTAAATGCACTTAACACGTTACTAAGACAAAAAAGGTACACATTAAGTGATAGATAGTCAGTTTTATGTGGGTGCAATAGCGATTTTTTTATTAAATAGTTATGATATCAATGTCGCTAGTGTATAAAGATATTATTGAAAACTAAGGTAATATGATGACCGACAATGGAAAAGATGACGATGATAACGGTAAGCTGCTTTACTGTTCGTTTTGTGGCAAGAGCCAACATGAAGTGCGTAAGTTGATTGCAGGGCCATCTGTATTTATTTGTGATGAGTGTGTTGACCTATGTAATGATATCATCCGTGAAGAAGTTCAAGAAAACACGTCAACTGAAGGGAGTTCAGATCAACTGCCAACACCTAAAGAGATTACGGAAATTCTGGACCAATATGTTATTGGACAATTTCGTGCCAAACGGGTCTTGTCTGTTGCGGTATATAACCACTATAAGCGCCTGCGTGTTGGTGAGTCAACCGATAAAGATAAAAATCAGGTTGAATTGGGTAAGAGTAATATCCTTATGGTTGGGCCCACCGGGAGTGGGAAAACCTTATTAGCAGAAACCCTGGCCCGTCTTTTGAACGTCCCATTTACTATTGCTGATGCAACCACTCTAACAGAAGCAGGTTACGTTGGTGAAGATGTTGAGAATATTATTCAAAAACTCTTGCAGAAGTGTGACTATGATGTTGAGAAGGCTCAGCAGGGCATAGTCTATATTGATGAAATTGATAAGATTTCACGTAAAAGTGACAATCCCTCCATCACCCGTGATGTATCTGGTGAGGGCGTTCAACAGGCGCTGCTTAAGTTGATTGAAGGTACGGTTGCTTCTGTGCCACCTCAGGGTGGACGTAAACACCCGCAGCAGGAGTTTTTACAAGTTGATACTTCTAATATCCTCTTTATTTGTGGTGGAGCCTTTGCTGGTTTGGATAAAGTCATTCGAGATCGTTCTGAAAAGGGCGGTATTGGCTTCAATGCTACGGTCAAAAACAAAGAAGATAATAAAGGTATTGGGGAGGCGCTTAAAGAACTTGAGCCAGAGGATTTGGTCAGCTATGGTTTGATTCCAGAGTTTGTTGGTCGTTTACCAATGATTGCTACTTTGGAGGAACTTGATGAAGCTGCACTTATCCAAATTTTGACAGAACCCAAAAATTCACTGACTAAACAATATACCAAATTGTTTGATATGGAAGGTGTGGAAATTGATTTTCGTGACGATGCGTTGGCCACTGTTGCCAAGAAGGCCATGGTTCGTAAAACCGGTGCTAGGGGGCTACGCTCAATTATGGAATCCGTTTTGCTGGATACTATGTATCATATCCCATCGGAGCAAAATGTTGTAAAAATTGTTGTTGATGAGGGGGTTATTGACAGCAATACTGATCCGTTATTAGTTTATGATACTAGTACAGATGCTGTCAAAGTAGCCCCAGAAGAGTAAAATAGTGTTCTTTAGAAGACGGTTTTTTTTAGTTTAACAAAGGTATCCGGTGTTATCCTGATTGCTTTATAATTTATCTATTTTGACTCCACTATCAATTGAATTAGAGTGCTATCCATACAATCGCTTCGTAGTTAACTGATTATATTCTGGACGATGAAAAAAGAGGTTAGAAATAGTGTCATCACCTGACGAGAATATTGAAACTGAGCTCCCCTTGTTGCCATTGAGAGATGTGGTTGTTTACCCACATATGATTTTGCCCCTATTTGTGGGGAGGGAGAAGTCTATTAAAGCATTAGAAGCTGCAATGAGTACGAGTAAGCAAGTATTACTGGTTGCTCAACGAGATGCGAATGATGACAACCCCTCTAAAGAAAGCTTGCATAAAGTAGGAACTGTTGCCTCTATTTTGCAATTGCTTAAATTGCCTGATGATACGGTTAAGGTATTAGTTGAGGGTGTTTATCGAGCTCAGATTGGTAACTTGATGAATGTCGGAGGCTATTGTAAAGCAAGCATTACTCCCGTGGTGACTAAGGTAATGCCTGGGGAGGATGCTAAAGTACTGATTAATACGGTGATGCATCAGTTTGAGCGTTACGTAGAGTTGAGTAAAAAAGTGCCGATAGAGGTTATGAATTCTTTATCCGGTATTGATGAACCTGGTCGGCTTGCTGATACTATTGCTGCCCATATGTCCTTACAGCTTGCCCAAAAGCAGGATACACTTGAAATCGTCAGTGAGCGAGAACGCTTAGAGCATTTATTATCGTTAATGGATGCTGAGATTGATGTTCATCAGTTAGAAAAACGTATTCGAGGGCGCGTTAAAAAACAAATGGAAAAAAGCCAGCGTGAATATTATTTAAACGAGCAAATGAAGGCTATCCAAAAAGAGCTGGGAGAGCTAGGAGAAGAAGTTAGTGAAGCTGAGGAACTTGCGCGTAAAATTAATGAGTCAGGTATGACTAAGGAGGCTTTAGAAAAAGCCTTCTCAGAGCTGAATAAACTAAAAATGATGTCGCCAATGTCTGCAGAAGCTTCGGTTTTACGTTCTTATCTTGATTGGATGATTAACGTGCCCTGGAAAAAGCGTAGCCGAGTGCGTAATAATTTAGTAAGAGCAGAAAAAATCCTTGAGGCGGATCACTATGGTCTGGAGGATGTTAAAGAGAGAATTCTTGAATATTTGGCGGTGCAGGCGAGGGTAAAGCGTGTAAAAGGCCCGGTATTGTGCCTGGTTGGTCCTCCCGGTGTTGGCAAAACTTCTTTGGGAGAATCAATTGCTCGGGCAACCAATAGAAAGTTTATTCGTATGGCTCTGGGTGGGGTTCGAGATGAGGCCGAAATTCGAGGTCATAGACGCACCTATATTGGTTCAATGCCGGGAAAACTTGTACAAAAAATGTCTAAAGTCGGAGTGAAAAATCCTCTGTTTTTGCTGGATGAAATCGATAAGATGGGAATGGATCATCGCGGTGATCCAGCATCAGCTCTACTAGAGGTATTGGATTCGGAACAAAATAATACATTTAACGACCATTATTTGGAGGTGGACTATGATTTATCCGATGTTATGTTTGTCTGTACCTCCAACTCCATGGATATTTCTGGTCCGTTGCTGGATCGTATGGAGGTTATTCGTATTCCTGGTTATACCGAAGACGAAAAATTAAACATCGCTCAAAAATATCTTGTTCCTAAGCAGATGAAGCAAAATGGTCTTACAGAAGGAGAATTGACTATAGGTGACGATGCTATACGTGACATTGTTAGGTATTTTACTCGAGAGGCTGGTGTTCGAGGTTTAGATCGCGAGATAGCAAAAATATCGCGCAAGGCGGTCACTATTTTTGCTAAGGATAAGCAACATGATGCGTTGGAGATTAATTCTGAAAGTTTAGAATACTACCTTGGTGTGCGTAAATTTGATTATGGAGTGGCTGAGAAAGAAAATCATGTAGGGCAGGTGACAGGACTTGCCTGGACGCAGGTGGGTGGTGAATTACTAACGATAGAATCATCGGCTGTTCATGGTAAGGGACGAGTGGTTAAAACAGGCTCTTTGGGTGATGTGATGCAGGAGTCTATTCAGGCGGCTCTTACGGTAGTCCGATCACGAGCCCAAATATTAGGAATTGCTCCCGATTATGCTGAGAAGTTTGATATACATATACATGTGCCCGAAGGGGCAACACCAAAGGATGGCCCAAGTGCCGGTATTGCTATGTGTACAGCTTTAGTTTCTGTGTTAACCAATATTCCGGTTAGATCTGATGTTGCGATGACGGGAGAAATTACCTTGCGTGGTGAAGTATTGCGTATCGGAGGTCTAAAAGAGAAATTGCTGGCAGCGCATCGGGGTGGCATTAAAACAGTATTAATACCTTACGAGAATGAGCGCGATTTAAAAGAAATCCCGAATAATATTAAGGTTGATTTAAAAATCGTGCCGGTAAGGTGGGTGGATCAAGTGCTCGAAATAGCTTTGCAATCGCAGCCGACCCCCTTATCAGATGATGAATATAAGGCTTTAGAAGCCAAGGCGTTAAGTTCTGAATCTGTAGAAGCGATCAAACATTGAGGGATAAATAAGCGAAATAGAAATAAACTGTTATCCATGGAAGATAAGGAGCCAAGTCATGTTTTATCGATGTTATCTTGACCACAAAGGGTACAATTGGTATAAAATGTTTATTTGGGGTAAGCTATATATTTAATGCCTAAAGTGTTGATTTTTGATGCTTCGTAGCCCTGTCTGGGTGTAAGCGAAACGGCAGAAGTGTTAGATTTCTATTTTAGTAACGGATTAGTCAATGGGCTTATTTGGTAATCAAAGGTTCATTTGATAACTCTATCAATGTCAAGAGAAGCTTTTGACTATTGATTATAACAACAACGACAACCCATTCAAATTAAAGGGGCAAACAGTGAATAAATCAGAACTCATCGATGCTATTGCTGCATCAGCAGATATTTCAAAAGCGGCGGCAGGTCGTGCGTTAGATGCTGTTATTGAGAGTGTAGAAGGTGCATTAAAATCAGGAGACCAAGTAGCATTGGTTGGTTTTGGTACTTTTTCTGTTAAAGATAGAGCAGCACGGACTGGGCGTAATCCTCAAACGGGTGCACCTATTGAAATTGCAGCCGCAAAAATTCCTAGCTTTAAAGCGGGCAAAGCATTAAAAGATGCTGTGAACTCATAGTGAGTATCACCCAACTATAAAAAGGCGCATTTTGAGGCGCCTTTTTTGTTGGTAGTGGACTTTGACGGCTTTCAATGCATGATCTTTAATTAGGACAGGGGTTCTAGCCCTTCTCGCCTCAACATCGCTATTAAATCAATCAATGGTAGCCCGATCAGGCTATTAGGGTCCTTACCTTCAAGAGATTTAAATAGGGTTATTCCAAGCCCTTCTGATTTGAAGCTTCCCGCGCAGTTATAAGGTTGTTCTTTTAGTAGATAATTTTCTATTTGTAATAAGCTAAGATCTAAAAATTGTACAATGTAAGGACTGACACATAACTGGTGTTGTCCAGTATGACTATTGAGTAAACATACACTGGTTAAAAAGGTAACTTTTTGATTACTGATCTGCTGTAGTTGTTTAACGGCATTGGCATGATTATGTGGTTTAGTGATAATGTTATTATTTAACACTGCTACTTGGTCTGAGCCAATAATTAAGGCGGCAGGGTGTTGTTGAGCGGCTTTTTGGGCTTTTGTTAACGCTAGACGTTTTACTAGGGGCTCAGCAGTTTCTCCGTTAAATGGTGTTTCATCAATATTAGGCGATAGGTGGGTAAAGTCTATACCTAACTTAGCGAGTATCTCGCGGCGATAAGGTGAGCTTGAAGCAAGAACTAATGATAGTGTCATAAAAATGCTTGATTGTAGTGATAAAACGGGACGTAATTTTAGCGTTTTCCACAATACATTGGTACATTAAGAGATAGAGTTGAAAAAATAGTTTTTTACTGATTTTTTGACGAATATTTTTGACATGACGTCCGTAACTCCCTATCATTGCGCGTCTATGTTGAATACCCCCTCTAGGAACTCGTTGCCCCGGCGAATTGACCCACGTAAATTTGCTCAGCAGGGTATTATTATAACTGGTTTGGTAGAGTTAGCGTTGTTACCAAGGGTTTGTAGCGCATTGTGCTCAGATGAAGGGGAGATACAGGCGAGTTTAGAGTTTGGCCTTAATGAGCAGAGGCTCTTATGTCTTTGTGGCCAGATAACAGCATCATTGCAGCAGCAATGTCAGCGCTGTTTGGCACCGGCCCCCTTATCTTTGAGTTGTGAGCTACAACTAGTCATGGTTTGGGATGAAGAAACAGCCATTAATATCCCTAAAATTTATGATCCTTGGGTTGTTGGTGAGGGGCAAACCGATATTTATCAGGTGCTAGAAGACGAGTTACTGCTAAGCTTGCCTATTGTATCCTATCACGAAGAGGAGTGTGTCCCTAAAGAGTATTTTTCAAGTAAAGATAAGTGTGTTGACAAAGTGGTATCTCATCGTCAACAGGGAAACCCATTTCAGGTGTTAGAGCAGCTTAAAGGTGCGTTGTTAACACCCAATTTAACGTCGAGAGATGAAAAATAGGAGTCCATTATGGCTGTACAAAAAAGTAAGAAAACCCGTTCGAGACGTGGTATGCGTCGTTCACATGATGCATTAACGGCAGCGCCTGCATTATCTGTTGATCTAACAACAGGTGAAAAGCATTTACGCCACCATGTAAGCCCAGACGGTTTTTACCGTGGTGAAAAAGTCATTGAAATTGTTAGCAATGCAGAGTAGCTTATTATAAGCCAGTTGATGGGGTATTCTTATTTGCCGTTTATAGAGTGATGTTTGCAAATAAGAACAATCGCTAGCGCTTATATTTTGTTTTTTTATGGCGTTGTCTATAGCACCTTTACGTATTGCAATTGATGCCATGGGTGGAGATGCTGGGCCATCAATTACCCTTCCTGCTATTTATAAAGTAGCGCGAAAATATCCTGATATTCAATTTCAAATCTATGCTGAAGATGGTATTCGTGGTGAACTTCCTCATTGGTGTGGTAGTGACAATACTGTATTTATCCCAGCAGTTAATAGCATCTCAATGACAGATGATCCCATCCAGATATTGAGACATAAACGTGATTCATCTATGGGGCTTGCCATATCGGCAGTTGCTGAGAGTAAAGCGGATGGTTGTTTGAGTGCAGGAAATACAGGAGCCTTAGTCGTTCTGGGCATTCATTTTTTAAAAACCTATGACGGCATAGATCGGCCAGCGCTTTGTCAAGAAGTTCCTACCGCTGCAGGTCCTACTTACCTATTGGATATGGGAGCAAATGTAGACTGCTCTGCTCAGCAGCTTGTGCAGCTTGCTTGTTTGGGTTCGGTATTATGCTCTGCTCTTAAAAATATTTTGCGGCCTAGTGTGTATCTGTTAAATGTGGGTTCGGAAAGTTCAAAAGGGTCCACTGCTATTAAAGAGGCTGCAGAGCTTTTATCAAGGTATGAGAGTATTAACTATCAGGGATTTATTGAGGGGCATGAAATCTATCAGGGAAATAGCCATGTTATTGTTTGCGATGGTTTTAACGGTAATGTGGCTTTAAAGGTGAGTGAAGGCGTCGCTCGTTTTATGGTGCATAGTCTGAAAAAAACGTGTCAAAAAAGCACTTATGGTAAGTTGGTGGGCTTATTGGCCCATTCTTTGTTACAGCGTTGGCAAGAAAAAATGGGTGTTGATCGCTATAATGGTGCCTATTTGCTGGGGTTACGAGGTACGTTGGTTAAAAGTCATGGTGGCGCTAATGTAAGGCAATTTGCTTATGCGCTGGAAATGCTTGTTCATCAACTACAGAAGCAGAGTCATTTCGGGATTGGGCATGCATTAGCGGAGTGTTTTAAAAGGCAGAATCGACGTCACTCAATTTAATAATTAATAGTCAATACGGTAAATGTATGGTTTGTGATAAAGAATTAGCCTTTGTATTTCCAGGACAAGGATCGCAAAAATTGGGTATGTTATCTGGGCTTGCGAAGAAATATTCTATTGTACAGAAAACCTTTAACGAAGCGTCCGATGTGTTGGGTTATAATTTGTGGCAGTTATCTCAACAAGGAAGTCAGAATGAATTAAATATGACAGAAAGAGCACAACCTCTGTTGTTGACTGCCAGTGTTGCAATTTGGAGGATATGGCAGCAAGAGGATGGTGCGGTACCCACATTAATGGCGGGTCATAGTTTAGGTGAGTGGTCTGCTCTGGTGTGTTCTGGTGTGGTGGAATTTGTTGACGCAGTCAGACTGGTTCAATTGCGAGGCAAGTATATGCAGGAGACTGTGCCAGTAGGTGTTGGTAGTATGGCAGCTATTATTGGTCTTGATGATCAAGTTATTCTTGATGTGTGTAAGGAAGCTGAGCAGGGTGAGTTTGTGTCTGCGGTTAATTTTAACTCTCCTGGTCAGGTAGTCATTGCTGGGCATGCAGGAGCCGTTGAAAGAGCTGGTTATCTCTGTAAAGAAGAAGGTGCTAAAAGAGTCATGGCATTGGCAGTGAGTGCGCCGTTCCATTCAGAATTATTACGTCCAGCCGCGGATCGTTTAGCGGTTGATATGGCTTCTGTTGTATTTAGTCAACCGGATATTTTGGTAGTGCATAATGTCAATGGAAAAGCAGAGACGAATCCGTTGATGATTAAACAACTAATGATTGAGCAAATCTATAAACCAGTATTATGGGTGGATTGCGTTAATGAACTGGTAACACAAAGCGTTAGCAAAGTGGTTGAATGTGGTTCTGGTGCAGTGTTATCTGGCTTGATTAGACGTATAGATCGCTCAATTTCTGTACTCACTAGTGATACCCCTGAAAAATTATCAATGGCTCTTAGCGAAAGAAGAGCAACAGAAAAATAGGATTAACTACTATGAGTTTGGAACAAAAAATTGCATTAGTAACAGGGGCTAGTCGAGGTATTGGTGCTGCAATTGCGGATGCTTTAGGTGCAGAAGGGGCAATGGTTATTGGAACCGCAACTAGTGAAGATGGTACCAGCAAAATTAGTGAGCGCTTTGCTGAAAAAGAGATTAAGGGAAAAGGTCTGATATTAGATGTGACGCATGAAGGTTCAATCACTTCTGTACTGGAAGAAATCAGAGAGACTTATGGGCCCCTTACTATTTTAGTTAATAATGCCGGTATTACCAAAGATAATTTGCTCATGCGCATGGGAAATGATGAGTGGTTTGATGTGGTAAATACCAATTTGAATGCTGTGTACCACCTAAGTAAGGGATGTTTGAGAGGGATGATGAAAGCTCGTTGGGGACGTATTGTAAATATTAGCTCAGTAGTTGGTTCTATGGGGAATGGTGGGCAGTCCAATTATGCTGCCAGTAAGGCGGGTGTTGCCGGTTTTACTCGTGCGTTGGCAAAAGAAGTGGGTTCACGAAATATTACAGTGAATACGATTTCTCCTGGTTTTATTGAAACTGATATGACTGATACCTTGCTAGAGGATCAAAAAGCGTTGATGTTGTCAGCGGTACCAGCAGGTCGTTTAGGGAAGCCAGAAGAGATTGCTGGTGTGGTTAAATTCCTTGTTAGTGATGCAGCGGCATATATTACTGGTGAAAATATACATGTTAACGGTGGTATGTATATGTCATAACTTTTTGATTTTTAAAGATAAAATATTTTTTATGCAAATAAATTGCTGAGAACCATTACAACTCTGAATATTTCCATGTAAAATGCGTTTTTGTAAATGAGTAAGAGCGTTATGTCATTGAGTTGCAATATGCAGAGCCAATGAATAAGATTCAACACGATTTCTACCGATTAGGAGTTTAAAAATATCATGAGCAACCCAAGCAACACTGAAGAACGCGTTAAAAAAATCGTTGCTGAGCAACTAGGTGTTAAAGAAGATGAGGTGAAAATGGAAGCTTCATTTGTTGAAGATTTAGGTGCTGATTCACTAGATACTGTTGAGCTAGTTATGGCTCTGGAAGAGGAATTTGAAACTGAGATTCCAGATGAAGATGCTGAAGGAATTACAACTGTTAAGTTGGCGATTGATTACATCAACGCACACCTAGATTAAGGAACAGATTGATTATCTGTTAATTAATTGGGTAAAACATCGACAAAAGCCGTATCTATTTCTGTAGTGCGGCTTTTGTTGTTTTAAGTGGTTTATATTTTTCTACTATTTATTAAGCTAAATCAGAGGTTTATGTGAGGCGGGTTGTTATTACTGGTCTTGGTATGGTATCTCCTGTTGGGAATACGGTAACCGACACGTGGAGCGCTATTCTCAATGGGAAAAGTGGTGTGGAAGTTATTTCAGCATTTGATACCGATGCTTTTACAACAACGTTCAGTGCATCTGTGAAAGATTTACCTGTGGGTGAATATTTGGCAATAAAAGATGCACGAAAAATGGATCCATTTATCCAATATGGAATGGTAGCAGGTATTCAAGCCATGCAGGATTCTGGTGTTGAAGTGACAGACGCTATTGCTCCTCGTTTTGGTACCGTTATTGGTTCAGGTATTGGTGGTATTGGTTCTATTGAAAGTGGTACCAAAATGATTGCTGAGCGTGGTCCTAGAAAACTATCGCCTTTCTTTGTGCCGGGTTCTATTATTAATATGATTGCTGGCAATTTATCGATTAAATTTGGTCTTAGAGGTCCAAATCTTGCGGTTACTACGGCTTGTACTACGGGTACACATGCTATTGGTCTGGCAGCGCGTTCTATTCGTTATGGTGAAACCGACCTGATGTTAGCTGGGGGAGCCGAGATGGCGACCACACCTTTAGGTCTGGGAGGTTTTTCGGCGGCGCGCGCGCTGTCTACACGTAATGATGATCCTCAAGCAGCAAGCCGCCCTTGGGATAAGAATCGCGATGGTTTTGTACTGGGCGATGGTGCTGGCATTTTAGTTCTTGAAGAATATAAACATGCTAAAGCACGCGGCGCAAAAATGTATGCTGAATTAGCTGGTTTTGGTATGAGTAGTGATGCTTACCATATAACGTCACCACCATCGGATGGTGTTGGTGCAGCACTATCAATGAATCATGCCTTGAATGATGCGCAGATGTCTGTAGATGATGTGCAGTATATTAATGCGCATGGCACTTCTACTCAGGTGGGTGATTTGGCAGAATGCTTAGCCATTAAATCAGTGTTCGATGACTCAGTTAATCAATTGGCTGTGAGCTCAACGAAATCGATGATTGGTCACCTATTGGGTGCTGCGGGGGCTGTAGAAGCGATATTTAGTGTGCTGGCTATTCGTGATCAGGTTGCTCCTCCAACGATTAATCTGGATGAGCCTGCTGAGAACTGTGATATGAATTTTGTACCTCATACAGCCCAGGAAATGAAAATCGATGGTGTTTTATCAAACTCGTTTGGTTTTGGTGGCACCAATGGATCATTGGCATTCAGAAGAGTTGATTAGTTTTTTTATTAAGAAATGAATAGTTAACAGTAAGTTTGTTTTGCAAATCTCGCTGTTTTTATAGGTGTCAACAGCCCCTGTTACTATGAAACAAACTCCAATCATTATTATTAATGGAAAGCCTAACGATTCTATCTCTGCACTGGATAGGGGTTTAGCTTATGGGGATGGGGTTTTTGAAACCATGTTGGTTGATAATGAGCGTATTGCTTTATGGCAATATCATTGTGACCGTCTGGTTAGTGGGCTTTCTCGTTTAGGTATGGATGTAGATATACTCCGTTTAGAGAATAACCTCCGTATTGCTCTACAGCGATCAAACAGTAAGGGATCAGACAGAGGGAAGGGAGTATTAAAATTAATGGTGACACGAGGCTCGGGTGGTCATGGTTACAGTCCCCTGATAAAGCCTAAACCCAATATTATTACTATTTATTACCCGAGCATTTTTCAGAAAGAAAAAGATGAAATGAAAAGTTCACAGGGAATTAGTGTGCATTGTTGCCAACAGACTTTACCTGTTAGCTTAAGTACGGCAGGTTTAAAGTTACTGAATCAACTACATTATGTCTTGGCCTGCCAAGAGCGATTGGATAGCAATGTAGATGAAGGTTTATTGTTTACTGACGCTGGTTATTTAATAGAAGCGACAGCAAGGAATATTTTTATCATTAAGGACGGTGAATTATTGACCCCATTATTAAATCAATGTGGTGTGGCTGGTGTTATGCAGCGCTTGTTAGTCGAGGTTGTTGCTCCTGAAGCTGCGCTTGTTGTACGTCAATTGTTATTAACAAAAGAAGACTTGTTTAACGCCGAAGAAGTCTTTCTCAGTAATAGTGTTACGGGGATCTGGCCTGTTATTTCGTGTGGAAATAAACAGTGGGCTGTGGGTTCTGTAACACAGAAACTACAATATGGAGTTTATGAATTTCTTAAACAAAATACCCATTTTCAATACCCTTATTGAGCGTTCCCAAACGGTTATCTCTCGTTATACTTGTTGGATAAGTATGTTGATATTGTTTTTGATTGCTGTCATGACATTAAGCGCTTTTATTCTACAGCAGTGGTTATATGCACCGCTAACACTGTTTGAAGATAAAGTTATCATTGTAGAAAGAGGGGATACTTTGGGTAAAGTGGCCTATCTTCTGGAGCGTGAAGGCGCACTTCATTCTGCAAAGCTTTTTATTGTTTATGCACGCTTAATGAACCAAACAAACATTGCAATAGGTGAGTATCTATTAAAGAAAAATAGTAACCATAAGCAGTTACTCTCCCTATTACAATCTGGAGATGTTATTAATTACAGTGTGACTTTGATTGAGGGAAAAACATTTAAAAATTTTTTAACCACTCTACAAACTAATAGCAGGGTCACTACGGTTCTGGGCAATAAAAACCAGCAGGAAATATTAGCTGAGTTGGCTATTAATATAAAACATCCGGAAGGATGGTTTTTTCCTGATACCTATCAGTTTTCTGCAGGCACAACAGATAAAGATATCTTGTTACAGGCTTATCGGAAAATGAATAAAGTTCTCAATCAAGAGTGGGAGAAAAAAGCAGAGAATTTACCTTATAATAGTGCATACGAAGCATTGATTATGGCATCGATCATAGAGAAAGAAACCGGTGTTGATGGCGAAAGAGCCGAAATTGCAGGTGTATTTGTCCGTAGATTACAAAAAGGCATGCGTTTACAGACAGACCCGACGATTATTTATGGTCTAGGCGATCAATATAAGGGCAATATTCAGCGTAAACATCTAACACAAAAAACGCCCTATAATACATACCTGATCGATGGGTTACCGCCTACACCTATCGCTATGCCGGGACGAGAGGCTATTCAGGCAGCACTCAATCCAGCCTCGGGGAAAGCATTGTATTTTGTGGCTAAAGGGGATGGTAGTCATTATTTCTCTGAGACGTTATTCGAGCACAACAAGGCAGTTAGGAAATATCAAATTGAAAGGCGGCGCAAGAAATACCAGTCATCACCGAAAAAAGTACCAATGAATTCCCATTCACTATAAATAGAATCATTATGATAAAACGAGGAAAATTCATTACGATCGAAGGTACCGAAGGTGTTGGCAAAAGTACGAATATCGAATTTATTAAAGAATATCTGGTAAGGCAGGGGATTCCTTTATTATTAACCCGAGAGCCTGGCGGGACACCCCTGGCAGAAGAAATCAGAGAGATGCTGCTTAAACGTCGTGATGAGAAGATGGATGAGTCAACGGAACTATTATTGATTTTTGCTGCGCGCTCGCAACACCTTCAACAGGTGATTTTACCTGCACTTAAGGGTGGACGATGGGTATTATCTGACCGCTTTACTGATGCCACCTATGCTTACCAAGGTGGTGGTCGAGGATTGAATATATCATTGATCACTGATCTGGAGGAGCGAATTCAAGGTGAATTACGGCCGGACTTAACACTGCTATTGGATATTGATGTAAAGCTTGGGCTTGAACGTGCTGGTCGCAGAGGTGAACTTGATCGCTTTGAAAATGAGCAATTGCCTTTCTTTGAAAAAGTACGTAAAGCTTATCTGAAAAGAATACAGGAAAGTCCTGATCGATGTATGGTTATTGATGCTTCACCATCGTTGCGAGTGGTTCAAGAGTCGATAAAGAAAGTACTTGAGCCTAAAATAGAGGAATTTTTAGCCGAAAACTAGGTTGTTGGGGTAAAAAGCTTCGAAAATCGTTGGCTTTTGTGTACTATCTCTTCCATTATAAGACGATACTCATAGAATATGATATTTAATAGGCTTTACCGTTTATTGATAGCTCTTGTCCTGCTGTGGATTTTATTGTCAGGGATGTTTGAGCCAATGTTGCTGATTCTTGGCTTTATTTCTGTTCTGTTAGTTTGTTTCTTTGCCTATCAAATGAGAGTACTGGTACATCGCGGGCAGTCTATTTATTTTCGTCCTTTACACATTATTCGTTATTGGTGCTGGCTGGTTGTTGAGATTTTTAAATCTAACTGGGGTGTGACCAAGCGAGTATTTAATCCTTTACTCCCCATTAAGCCGGTATTAAAAGCAATTCCTGCCAAACAAAAAACAGAATTGGGGAGAGTCATTTATGCGAATTCGATTACCCTCACTCCAGGCACTGTGGCAATTAATATTGCCAAGAGTGGTGAAATATTAGTACATGCTCTACACGAGGATAGTATTAGGGAGTTGGAAATGGGTCATATGGATGAAAAGGTGTGTGAGCTGGAGCCCTCTTTACCTAGGATTCTAGATTCGGAACTCACAAGGAATAAAGAATAAGTATGTTGATTGTCGTTATCACTGCCTTATTGGTTTCCATGGTACTTATTTTAGTGCGTTCTTTGCTAGGGCCCACGATTTATGATCGTCTTTTGGCCGTTAATTCCTTTGGAACAAAAGTCATTCTTTTGATTGCAGTATATGGTTTCTTTACTGGTCGGCCAGACTTTCTTGATCTAGCCATTGTTTATGCTTTAATCAACTTTATCGGTACGATTGCTGTATTAAAATTCTTTGAGTATGACGATCTGGGCTCAGTTGATTATCAGGAGGATGACCTGTAATGCTGACGATAGCGAATATATTCAGTGGCGTATTGCTAGTTGTCGGTTGCCTGTTTGTATTTGCGGGGTCTGTTGGTATGTTACGTATGCCGGATTTATATACTCGGATTCATGCAGCTAGCTTAACCGATACCGGTGGTGCTACCTTTATTATTTTAGGTCTACTGCTACAGGATATTTTTATTTTTGAAAACGTGATGGCGGGCATTAAACTAGTACTGGTTTTGGTGTTTATTGCTTTTACCGCACCTACAGCTTCTCATGCCATTGCTAAAGCTGCATTAATGGGTAAGCTGGTGCCTTGGAGCCAGAATGGTCAATCGGTTATTGAAGAGTCTCTAAGAAGTCCTGAGTTTTTAGATAGGGATGAGGATAGAGCAGCTGAAGAGATTAAAGGGGGCAATATCAATATGAAGGTCAAAAAATGACTGAACAATTGGTGATCATGGTATTGCTGTCATTTTTAGTGGTGATTGCCTTTGGTATCATCCTATTAAAAGACTTATTAGTCGCCGTTATTCTCTCTGGAATTTACAGCTTAACGGCAGCCGCTATTTTTGTTGTCATGGATGCGGTTGATGTTGCTTTTACTGAGGCAGCAGTTGGGGCAGGTGTATCAACTATTTTTTTATTAGGGGCATTAACCTTAACTCGCCGTCAACAAAAACAACAAAAGCATAATAATTACTTTGCGTTGTTAGTTGTCACCTTAACTGGAGCTTTACTCATTTATGGCACTCTGGATTTGCCGGGTTATGGTGATGGGCAGTCTATTGCGAATCAGCATCCTCAGTTGGCGCAACACTTTTTACAAAAATCTGAAGATGAAATTGGTATTCCTAATGTAGTGACATCGGTATTAGCCAGTTATCGAGGCTATGACACCTTAGGTGAAACGGTGGTAGTATTTACTGCAGCAATTGGTGTTTTGAGTTTATTGGGTTTGCGTCGCCGCAAGCGGGAAGAAGATCCAGAACTGGATGCCAAACGTCAATGCCGTCAACAAAATGAGGAGGTCTGATGGTTAAGGGCTTACAACAACACCATCGTGTTCTTCAAGTTATCAGTAAATTGTTTATTCCACTGATTTTACTCTTTGCTTTTTATGTTCAATTTCATGGGGACTTTGGGCCTGGTGGTGGGTTTCAGGCAGGTGTTATATTTGCATCGGCTTTTATATTACACGGCTTAATTTTTGGGGAAGGCAGAACCCGATTAGTGATGCCGCCTTATGTATTACGTTTTCTCATGTCGTTTGGTGTGCTGTTGTATGCTGGAACGGGTCTTGTGAGTATCATGATGGGCGGGAATTATCTGGATCATTCGGTATTGTCTGAGGATGCCTTACACGGACAACATTGGGGAATTTTTGCGGTTGAACTGGGAGTTGGCTTTACCGTCACTGCTGTTATGATTACTTTATTCTATTGTTTTTCGAGTACGCGCCCATGAAGTACTTAGCGTTATATAACTACTGGATTGTGGTCATTATTATGATGGCTGGTTTTTATATCATGATTGCGCGTCATAATCTGGTGAAAAAAATTATTGGTTTAGGGCTTTTCCAAACCGGTATTTTTTATTTTTACGTCAGTTTAGGGAAGGTTGATGGTGGCACTGCCCCCATTTTTGTTGAATCTTTGGAAGCGCAAGCGACTGTTTATTCTAATCCATTGCCTCATGTATTAATTTTAACGGCTATTGTGGTAGGGGTTGCGACAATGGCGATGGGCTTAGCCCTCATTGTGCGCATTTATGAAAAGTATGATTCGATAGAAGAAGATGAGATCAAAGCAATTGAGCGACAGCATTGGCAAGAAAATAATGGTGAGTTTGGTATTTCATTGACAGCTCCACCAACAGCTTCTTCATAAACCGATCATTCATTTGGATTCATCTTAACTTAATAAAAATGATTCAATAAACCATACAATTTATCCTATGTTAAGTGCTCATCTTCCCGCATTTATTATTGTTCTGCCACTGATGGCGGGTCCATTGTGCGTTATTTCACGTCATTCTTTTATTTCGTGGTTAATTGCTTTGCTGATTAATATCGTTGTTGTCTTTATGTCTGTTGCGATATTTTTTCAGGTCAGTGATGAGGGGGTGATACGCTATGCTTTGGGGGGGTGGGCTGCACCAACAGGTATTGAATATTATATTGATACACTCAACGCAACTTTATTGGTTTTAATCACTATTATCAGTCTATGCACTCTGGTCTATTCATTACCTGCGGTTGACCGTGAAGTGGCTAAGCATCGACATTATCTTTTTTATACTGGCTGGATGTTGTGCTTAACGGGCTTGTTGGGGATAGTGATAACAGGCGATGCTTTTAATGTATTTGTTTTTTTAGAAATCTCTTCTCTCTCTATGTATATGCTCATTGCTTTAGGTAGTGAAAGGAGACAAGCGTTGATGGCATCGTTTCGCTACCTGATGATGGGAAGTATTGGTGCCTCATTTATTTTGATTGGTATTGGTTTTTTGTATGCGGCCACGGGCACGCTCAATATGATCGGCTTAGCTGAAAGTATTCCTAATGTGAGTGATTCTCGCACTGTACTTGTGGCTTTCAGCTTTATTACATTAGGTTTGCTTATTAAAGCAGCAGTATTTCCTGTTTATTCCTGGCTGCCTAATGCGTATCAATATGCTCCAACGGCGGTAACCGCATTTTTAGCAGGCACTGTGACTAAAGTGTCCCTTTATATTTTTCTGCGCTTTTTCTTCCAGATGTTTGGTAGTGATTATAGCTTTGGCAAACTTCTTTTAGGTGAAGTGCTCCTGCCGCTATCTGTGATTGGTTTTTTCGTGATGTCTTTGGTAGCTGTTTTTCAGACAGATATCAGACGGATTCTCGCTTACTCCAGTATCGCTCAAGTCGGTTATATTATGGCTGCTATGAGTATGGCCACTCATGAAGGGGTGGCAGCGGCTGTTGTCCATATTATCAATCATGCCTTTGTTAAAGCGGCACTCTTTGTGGCTGTCGGTTGTATTCTTTATCGCCTGGGTAATGCTCAAGTAACATCAATGGGAAACTTAATTCGACTCATGCCGTGGACAACCAGTGCGTTTATTGTCGCTGGTTTAAGCTTGATTGGTGTACCGTTAACAGCGGGTTTTGTTAGTAAATGGAATCTGGTTAATGCTGCGATAGATATTGGTTGGTGGTCTATTGTTGCGATGGTACTGATCAGCTCTTTACTGGCGATTGTTTACATTGGCAAAGTCATAGAAGCCTTTTATTTCCAGTCTGCCAGTGAAGAGGTGAGCAACGGCAACCGTGCGATTAAAGATCCACCGTTAATGATGTTAATTCCTTTATGGACATTAATTATTATCAGTGTTTATATTGGAATTAATGGTAGTGTCGTCGTGGATATTGCGAATGTAGCAGCACAACAATTGCTCAATGGTTTTGGTGTTTCTCTTGAAACGGTTAACACTGTCGTTACAGGGAGCTCAAAATGAATCCTCTGTTGGCTCTACTACCTCCATTAGCGGCTATTCCTTTCATACTATTTTTTGGTGAACGCCATAAGAATTTACGTGAGCTGTCGATTTTTATCGCAGGTTTTGTATTGTTGGCCATCAATATTTCTATTTATCAGGATTATCTTGAACATCAGAATGTAACCAGCGGTTCCTTAAACATCTTTCAAGGTTTGACGTTGGAATTATATGCTGAGCCTATTGGTATTTTATTTGCGCTATTAGCAAGTTTCTTGTGGGTGGTGACTACGCTGTATAGTATTGGTTATATGCGAGGTCATCATGAACGATACCAAACACGTTTTTATATTTGTTTTGCCGTGGCCATTGCTTCAGTGATGGCGGCTGCCTATGCGGGTAATCTACTCACATTGTTTATTGCTTACGAGGCTATTACCCTATCCACCTATCCCTTGGTAACACATGAAGGGACAGAACAGGCAAAGCGAGCAGGGCGTATTTATTTAGGGTTATTAATGGGAGGATCTATTGCTCTATTATTGCCCGCAATAATCGCTATTTGGTGGTTAACAGGGACTCTGGATTTTGTTGCGGGAGGGATTATTCCTGCGGACTTGATGAATCCGATGTGGATGACGGTATTGCTAGCACTTATTGTGTTTGGAACCGGTAAGGCTGCACTGATGCCGTTTCATAGCTGGTTACCCAATGCCATGGTTGCACCTACACCGGTGAGTGCTTTGCTACATGCCGTTGCGGTAGTTAAAACGGGAGTGTTTCTCATTTTAAAAGTGATAGTGTATATCTTTGGTTTTAATACTCTACAGCAAACTGGGGCTGCGAGCTCATTAGTGACAGTAGCTGCTATCACTATATTGCTTAGCTCAATGATTGCCATGACGAAAGATAACCTGAAAGCGCGTTTGGCGTATTCAACGATTAGTCAGTTAGCCTATATTGTGCTAGCAGCATTGCTAGCAAATTCCGTTGCTGTTAAAGGAGCAGGTTTACATATCATTACCCACGCCTTTGGTAAAATCACGTTGTTTTTTTGTGCGGGTGCTATCATGGTGGCATTACACAAAAAAATGATTAGTGAATTCGATGGTATTGGTAAGCAGATGCCGTACACTATGGCAGCGTTTTTTATAGCAGCATTAAGTATTATTGGTTTACCCCCACTGGCGGGTGTGTGGAGTAAATTGGCTATTTCAGAAGGGGCTATGGTGGCTAATGAAATCTGGGTAGTCGGTGTATTAATGCTGAGTTCTTTACTCAACATTGCTTATTTATTGCCTATCCCCATTCGGGCATTTTTTGCCAAAAGCTCTGAACCGAATCAAGCTACAGAGATTAGGGAGGCTCCGTTGACGTGCTTAATGGCTATTGCTATTACTATGCTGGGTTGTTTGGTATTTTTCTTTTGGCCAGGGCCAGTACTTGGGTTGTTAGCTTTAGTCCGTTAATGAGTAGTCATTGTCGATCAATAACCATAGAGTTAGAACATCATTATGAACAATGATCATAAACAACCTGATGGATTTTTTTATCAACCGAATACCATACGCTGGATTCTGAGAGCTTTTTATACGTCATGTATTGTGTTAGTGATTGTTGACTTGGTTGTACATCGTCATATCATTACCTCATTGGAAAAAATACCTGCTTTTTATGCGCTTTATGGTTTTGTTGCCTGCGTGATTTTGGTATTGATTGCGTCACAGATGCGTAAAGTATTGATGCGTGATGAAGACTATTATTCTCGTCATGAAGAAACGATGGAATCCCAAACAGCTGAGGGAGCTGACGATGAATGAGTTCGTGTTAAGCTTGCCACCTTTTGCTTGGTTTTTTATCGGCGCTGTTTTATTGTTGGTTTGCCGAGGGGTTATCGCTTCCGCTATTACGATCATAATGCCTATTGTGAGTTTTATGTTATTGCTGCAATGGGATCATGGAACCGACTATGCCTACCCATTGATGGGGATGGATTTAACACTCGTTCGAGTTGACCGTCTGAGCTTGCTATTTGCTTATTTATTCCATTTGGCTGCATTGATTGGTGGCATTTTTGCCTTACATGAAAAAGATAAAGTACAGCAGATTGCTGCCTTGGCTTATGCTGGGAGTGCAATCGGAGCTGTATTTGCGGGTGACTGGATTAGCTTATTTGTTTTTTGGGAATTATTGGCTTTAACATCGGTTTTTTTGGTTTGGGCTCGTCGCACATCAGCTAGCTACCACAGTGGTATGCGTTATTTAATCATTCAGGTATTGTCTGGTGTTTTATTATTTGCAGGGGCTTTGCTGTTAATACGACAAACAGGCAGTATAGCATTTACCGATATCGGGTTGAGTGGTATTGGGGCTTGGTTAATCTTTATTGCCTTTGGTATTAAATGTGGCTTTCCCTTTTTTCATAGCTGGATTACTGATGCTTATCCTGAGGCAACCCCCACGGGGACTGTCTTTTTGTGTGCTATGACCACGAAGGTTGCGGTTTATGCCTTGGCTCGCAGTTTCGCTGGTGAAGATATACTCGTGACCATTGGTTTGGTTATGGCTTGTTTCCCTATCTTCTTTGCTGTGATTGAGAATGATCTGCGTCGAGTGCTTGCTTATAGCATGATTAATCAGATCGGTTTTATGGTATGTGGTATTGGTATTGGTACTGAAATGGCGATTAATGGGGCTGTGGCTCATGCTTTTAACGATGTGATTTTTAAAGGTCTGTTAATGATGTCGATGGGAGCGGTGTTGTTTCGAGTGGGTCATGTCAAGGGTTCCCACCTTGGCGGACTCTATCGTAGTATGCCGAAGACCACAATGTGTTGTATTGTGGGCGCTGCATCGATTTCTGCCTTCCCATTGTTTAGTGGTTTTATCAGTAAATCGATTATTATGTTGGAGATGCTGGAAGCAGGGCATACCGTTGGTTGGTTACTATTGTTATTTGCTGCTGCTGGTGTGTTTCATCATGCGGGTATTAAAATCCCTTTCTTTGCCTTTTTTGCTCATGATTCAGGTTTAAAAGTCAAAGAAGCGCCTGCTAATATGTTGATTGCGATGGGCATTGCAGCTATTTTATGTATTTTCATTGGTAGCTATCCAAGTTTTCTCTATTCCTTGTTACCTTTTCCCATCCATTATTCTCCTTATGATGTGACCCATGTGTTAACACAAATGCAGTTGTTATTCTTCTCTGCGTTAGCCTTTGTTTGGTTAAATTTAAAAGGTTTGTATCCACCAGAATTACCGTCGACAAATATCGATAGTGAATGGTTGTATCGACGTGTAGCTCCAGCCATTGTGTCTAGGGTTGTTGTTCAGGTTGAGGGTATTTATATCTTGATGAAAACCGCCTTGCTTAAGGCATTAAATCATTTGATAATATTGTTATCCTATCTATCTTCACCCCAGTCACCCTTGGCTAGAGCCTGGAGTGTTAATGGCATGTTATTGGCGCTATTAATATTAATGATTGTTGTGTTGTTATTTAATTATTTTTAGCACTTATTTCTTTTTTAAAATAACCCCTGCTTCTAAATGTTCAGTATAGGGGAACTGATCGAAGGCTGCCAGTGCTTCAATATTGTGAGTGCGACAGAGAGAATCTAGATTGTTGATCAAGGTCTTAGGGTTGCAGGAGATATAAATAATGTTTTCAAAGCGTTTTATCATTTCAATAGTACCGTCATCCAAACCGGCCCGAGGCGGGTCTACGAAAACGGTTGAAAAGTGATAACTTTCCAAATCATATTCTTTTAATCGCCTAAATGGACGTATTTTATCTATTGCTAAGGAAAAGTCTTCGCTGGACATTCTCAGAATTGAAACGTTATCAATATTGTTTTTTTGAATATTTTTCTGTGCAGAATGAACAGACGATTTTGAAACTTCAGTGGCAATAACACGATTAAAATTTTGCGATAAAGGCAAGGTGAAATTACCGTTGCCACAATAAAGTTCTAATAAGTCACCGTGGTTATTTTTACTATTATTCACCGCCCATGCTAACATCTTTTCGCATACTTTGGCATTAGGCTGGGTAAAACTACCTTCATTTTGCTGGTAATAAAATATTTTTCCATTGACAGTCAGTTCTTCATTGACAAAATCTCGGTCTAGTATCATTTTTTGCTTGCGGCTACGGCCAATAATGTTGATACCGAGTTTATCCTTGATGGGAGATATGGTATGAACCCATTGTTCATTCAATGATTTATGATAAATCAATGACACTAAGGTATCATTTGTTTGTGTGGTTAAAAACTCAATCTGGAAAAGTTTTTTACGTAACATCTCATGTTGGGTAATTTCTGCCATGACTAGTGGCATTAATTGATTGATCGATTGAGCCGCCACTGGAAACTTTTCTAAAAACACAGGCTCTTTCTTGTTTTTGTCGTACATAGCATAATGGCTGGTATTACCTGTATGCCAGACTTTAAACTCTGCCCGCATTCTATAGTAACAGTGTGGTGAGTTGTAAACAGCTATATGATCGACATTCATATTATGATTCAACTGTGTAAGCTGGTCTTTGAAGATATTGACTTTGTTATCAAGCTGTTGTTGATATTGGTCTGGATAAGTTGAAAATGGTTTCATGGAATAAAATAAATGAAGTTAGTGGCGGCTTAATAGTCGAGATTATAAGGTATTTATACTAATAAGGCACTTGAAAAAATATCTGGTGATTTAAGCACTTCGGAAACAGGGAGCTTCCACAGAAAATTGTTCCTAAATGGCATCGTATAATCAGTCGATGAATAAAAAAATATATAAAGCCGAGAGTTCATTAAGAGAGTATGAACTCTATGAGAGCACTCACTTTAGTAGTGGTTTAACATTCTTCACGGTGAATGAATTGAATAAAACCAAGGTTTTTCGCGGTTTTTACTGGTTTAATTGATCCACTGATATTCTCTATGAAACTCTTTAATTTCTTTTAGTACTAGCCGTTGTTTACCATTCATCGAGACTTTGGCCCCGCTAATGATATCCAGGTCAAGTTTTGTATTACGAGTGCCAAATTTTACACACTGACTATGGATTAATAGATTATCATATTCCGACATAGAGAGTGAATAGCGTTCGTTCAACTCTTTTTCTATATTAAATTTTTTTAATGTTTGTGCACCTTCCTGAGTAACCATTCCGCTATAGAATTCCGAACAGCAACCAGAGCCATAAGAAAAACATCCAAGACGTTTTGGAGAAAGGTAGTGCCCATTACAAATAGTACTTGCCAATGACAAAAATATTGTGGCTCCCATAATATTGCCGACACGCTGGCAATAATTAAGTCCGGGAACAACACGTCGCTGAAAATCTTCTTCAATTTCGTGAGGTTGCGCTTTGGCTATTTTACGCATCATTGTGCGATGAGCTCCCTTAACCATGCCACCAAAAGGTGTGTGAAATGCCAAATAATCAAAAGAATGACGATAATCTACATCTTCGACGCGTTTTTGGTATTCTAAAAATGCGTGTTCACAACAATCAAGATAGGATAATAAAGATAGATCAGCATCTCCGGCGTCACCATCAGCTTCGGGTCGACAAGTATCCATAACCTCATACCCGTAATATCCATTAGCTCCTATATCGACTTGATAAATATGTGGCGATTCACTGATTAATAGTGCTACAGCACCCGCGCCATTACTGGGTTCGGCATAAGACCAATCTTCTACCTGTTCAGAATTATTTTTATCTATTATAAATCGTGATATATCAGTCGCTACAATTAAAGCTTTTGCGCCAGGTGATGTTCTTGATAAGATAAAGTTAATAGCCATTTGGAATCCGGCAGTACCTGAATAACAGGCTTGTTTTATTTCAAACAAACGGCAAGAGCGATTAAGCCCCAAGTACTTGTGAATATAGGTACTCATAGATTTGCTAAAATCAATTCCAGATTCTGAACAAGTAATTAATAATTCAATATTATTTTTCTCAACGTCGCTTAAACCATCAATAATTGGTTTAGCTGCATTTACGCCGAAAGTAATGGGATCTTCATAGGGTAGTGCAACACTTTTTTGATGCATCAATAAATTGTCAAAGCGGGACATTTCTAACTGGCGGTGTTGCGCTAGTTTCATAACATCCAGAAATGCTGTGCCACCAAAAGCATTCATTGATTCTATACCAATATACCTCATGATCGTTACCCTTTGTTAAAATATTTAAATTTGGCTAAGGCAAAGTGCCGTGTTAACCCCTCCAAAACCTATACTCAAACATAGACTGTGTTGAATATCTGCTCTTTTTACTTGATCGATAATCCAGTTAAATTCTGGGTCAATGGGTTCATCAAGGTTTCGGGTTGGGTGTAATCGCTTATGTTTCATTTGTAGTAATGTTGCTGCCACTTCTACTGCTCCTGCTGCCGTTAAGCTATGTCCGGTAATTGATTTAGTCGCATTAATTGCAGCGTGTACTAATCGACAAGTTCGTAGTGCCTGTAATTCTGTATTATCACCAATAATTGATGAGCTGCCGTGGGGGTTAATATAATCTATTTGCTCAGCTATCAAGTTGGCTTTATTCAGTGCTGAATTTATTACATTACTTTCGCCATATACAGAAGGGTCTGGATGACGGTTAGCATCCATATGCAATGCCCAGCCTGTAAGGTTAGCGTAAGGTAAGGATTTCCTACATTGATCTCTATGCTCTATGACTAATGCAGCACAAGCTTCACCATAAATAAATCCATCATGGTGTGTATCGAAAGGACGGCAGGCCAAATGGGGCGATAGTGCATATTTACGGGAGCCCATTGCACCTAATGTGGACAAACTTTGGCATTCCCAATAGGAGATATCCATCATGGCACCTAGGGCGATACAGGCATCAACTCGTCCCGATTTAACCGCTTCAGCCGCTTCAATTATGGCTAATTGACCACTGGCAGATGCTCCCCCCACGGTATAAGCCATACCTTGTATGTTAAATGCCGATGTGCATAGTCCGCATAAATCAGTGTCTAAAAATGATAGACCATAAGATGGACGCAAAAAATGAAGTTTGTTACGGTATTTTTCTTGGGTGATTACCAATTCGCGTTGTTGAATGTTGCTTCCACCTATAATTAATCCGATGCGGTGATGATTCATTTTTTCAAGCTCTGCATCATGCCATGCTTCGTCTAAGGCAGCTAATGCCATTTGCCCCGATAAGGATATAGTGTGTGATTTATTTTGCGATAATCTATCTACTGGTGTAAACGAATGTGCTTCTGCGCCAATAAATTCAGTACCATTTTGCCTGCCAGGTCTTTGCATAATGTCAAAGTGGTTTTTGCCGTCAAATAGTGCATTTTTAAATTCATCTTTGCCCTGGCCAATCGCTGAAATTATGCCTATACCAGTGATTGTAATAACAGGCGAGTTACCATTGTTCATTTAATCATTTCACCAATTCGCATGATAATTTTTTCGAAATAAACATAACTATTTTCAATATTAATTATTGAGTGGTCCATCAATGTTTTAAAGCGACTGATTTTTATCAAAAAATACCTCAAATTATGTATGGCAATGACTCTTAATTAAGAAAATGCATTTATATTAAATACAATTTAAATTATTTATTAAATGATTGATTGATTCTATATTTTTACCAAATTGGTTGATGGTAAAGAAGTGTCTATGCTTTTTATTAAACCCATGTTTTAAAGAGTTTGATAAAGCTGCGTTAGGGCTTGTATCAATAAAAATATTATTGCTTGTGTTCTGAAAAGAAGACGATATTAAATTTTCAAAATTAATTGTGTTTCTTATCACTTCCCATAAATAATTTTTCATGTTGTCTATATTGTCTTGAGTTATCTCGGAGGTGTAATAACAAGAATATATTGGCAACTTATTGTCACTATATTTTATTTGAGATACATATTTTTTAAAATCATTTTCTATGGGGTCTATAGCATGTGAATGAAATCCATGCGATACGGGTAGATAAGATGAAAAAATCTTTCTTTTATCCAATTCTTTCTTAACCAAATCTATTTCATAACGATAACCGCTGACTGAAAAATTGTTAGAAAAGTTGACACAAGCAAGTGGTGTATTAAAAAACAAATTTTTGTTTTTATAATAAAAATCAGGTGGACTAAAAACATTTAATATTTTTCCTGTATTACAATGTTTTTCCAGTAATTGAGCTTGAGTCAAGATCAAATTAAGGCCGTCTTCCAATGGTATGATACCAGCTACTGTTGCAGCAATATATTCTCCTAAGCTATGTCCTAAAAATGCGTCTGGCTTTATTCCTTTATCTATAAGCACTTGTGTTAGGCTATAACCAAAAATATATAATGCCGGATTAGTATAAATAATATTGTCAAATTCTTCACTTTTTTTTGATTTATCATAAATGATATCGATCAATGATACACCTAATCTATCCTTTAGTTGATTACTGCAGTAATTCATATGATGCCTAAATAGGCTATTATTATCATAAAGCTCTTTGCCCATTTGATAATATTGCGAACCCTGTCCAGAATACATAAAAATAATTTTCTTTTTGCTGTTTGAAATAGATAGATTTTTAACAGTAGATTCTTGGTAATTTTCTTTAGATTTATTTTGATGGGATGATAAATTATTTTTAATATGTAAAGGTGTTTGTTTTATTTGATTTGTCAGATTTGTTAACACTCTTCCTGGGCCAACTTCTTCGAACTCGAAATGATCCTGTTGTATCAACCAGGAAATAGACTCATACCATTTGACGGGGTGAGATATCTGTTTAACCATATAATCCCGGTAGTTTTCTTTCGGATAAGGTCTCGCGCTATAATTTGATATAACAGGGGTTCTTAAAGGGTTTAATTGGAATTTTTGTAAATATTGCTCGAATTTTATTTCTATATCTTTCATATAACGTGAATGAAAGGCAGCGCTAACATTAAGTGGTATGAAGTTAGCCCCCATTTTAGTGAATGAGTTTTCGCATGCTATTATTTCATCATAAAGACCTGAGATAATGAACTGTTTCTCTGAATTTATATTAGCGATATCAATATTTTTTTGAGGAATATCTTCTAATATACATTTTACTTGGTTATGGGTAATGCCAATTATTGCTGCCATTGCACCTTTAGGTGCTTCTTCCATGAGTAATCCCCTTTTTTGGACAAGCTTTAGTCCGGTTAAAAAATCAAAGGCTCCAGCAGCAAAGAGTGCATTGTATTCACCTAAACTATGGCCTGCAACATATGATGGTTTATGTGACTCTAATTCAATCTTATCTAAGAAACTAAGTGCATTAATAATATATAGGGCAGGTTGTGTAAATTGAGTTTTATTAAGTAATTGATCAGGATCTTCTAAGCAAAGCTCTTTTATAGAATAATGAAGTTGCTGATCTGCTTGGTGTATGAGTTCAGGATATTTGTCAAATAAATATTTCCCCATTTTCTTGTGCTGTGAACCCTGCCCAGGGAAAAGATAAATAGTTTTCACGGCTATGACCTCTATATTTCAATGACTAATTGGGATTATCTAGGAAAATTTTCTTTAAGTACATACAAAAAATAATAGACTGTCTGAATTGCAGCACAGTTTAGTATGTTGGCACTTTAATAACCAATGCGATAATTGTGACTAAGATCAATAAAAATAAAATTTTTAATTTTTTTATTGGTTATGATGATCCACGTTAAAAAAAATACTATAAATATGAAATAATATTTCAACTTTATTTTTGATGGTCGTTGTTGAGGAATTTTTTGTGAGTTATCGAGATATTTTGAAGGCTTTACAGGATGAAAAAATTAGTTTTGAAGAGGCTAAATATAATTTAATAAAAAGAAAAGATAAAAAATCAAAACAGCGTTTAAATCATGATCGTGAATTAAATCGATCGATGAAAATTACGCCAAAAATAGTGAATAATTACGGTTTAGTATTATTGGGCGGTCATTTATTTGAAGAACTCCGTCTGAGTGAATGGAAAGTTGCCAACCCTAACCCTAATGAAGTTAGCATTCAGGTCAAGGCATCCGCCATTAGTTTTACCGATACCTTGTGTGTACAAGGTTTATATCCATCACACTATCCCTTTGTTCCGGGCTTTGAAGTATCGGGAGTGATTCGTCAAGTGGGTGAACACATAACCGACTTACACGTGGGTGATGAAGTTATTGCGTTCACAGGATCATCAATGGGAGGGCATGCTGCCTATGTGACGGTGCCACAAGATTACGTGGTACGAAAACCCAAGGACTTATCTTTTGAGGATGCCTGTAGCTTCCCATTGGCTTTTGCGACCGTCTACCACAGTTTTGCACGGGGAAAATTATCTCACAACGATCATATCCTGATACAAACGGCGACAGGTGGTTGTGGTTTGATGGCACTTCAGTTGGCGCGTTTAAAGCAGTGTGTGTGTTATGGGACCTCCAGCCGAGAAGACAAGCTTGCACTCCTCAAGCAGTGGGCACTGCCCTACGTCTTCAATTATAAGACGTGCAATATTGATGAGGAGATTCAACGCGTCAGTGGTCATCAAGGTGTCGATGTCGTCTTAAATATGCTCCCAGGAGAGCATATACAACAAGGGCTGAATAGTTTAGCCAAGGGAGGCCGTTATTTGGAACTGTCGATGCATGGATTGTTAACGAACGAACCTGTCAGTCTGTCGTCTCTGCGTTTTAATCAGTCCGTTCAAACCATCAATTTACTGGGGTTACTCAATAAGGGTGATGATGGCTTTATCGGGTCTGTATTAGCGCAAATGGTTTCCTGGATTGAATCAGGTGATTTAGTGTCAACCGTGTCGCGTATTTATCCGTTGGATCAGATCGGTGAAGCGTTACGTTATGTCTCTGCAGGGGAGCATATAGGTAAAGTCGTTGTGAGTCATACAGCGACAGAGCCGATGGATTGCAGACAGCGCTGTATTGACAATGTATTGAAGCAAGGGCAAATGGCGGCCTTGACCGCGACAGGGGGAAAAAGCCGGGTGTGGGGTGGTACTGGTGTCAATGACAAACCGTCTCCTGCTGTTGGTATAGAGGAGCGTTTATTGGAAGGGATAGCGGTGATTGGTCTGTCAGGCCAGTATCCGAAGTCGAAGACACTGGAGCAATTTTGGCAGACCCTAGCGGATGGAGTGGATTGCATCTCAGAGATTCCTGCTGATCGCTGGTCGTTAGAAGAGTATTACTCGCCGATACCGGAAGGGGGTAAAACGTATTGTAAGTGGATGGGTGTTTTGGAGGACATGGATTGTTTTGATCCGTTGTTTTTTGCGATATCTCCTCGGGAAGCGGAAGTGATGGACCCACAGCAACGGTTATTTTTAGAGAATGCGTGGAGTTGTATAGAGGATGCGGGGATTAACCCTAAGATGTTATCCCGTAGTCGATGTGGGGTATTTGTTGGGTGCGGTGCGAATGATTACAGCGCTCTAATGAACAGTAGCCACTCAACGAGTCTCGAATTAATGAAGGAATTAGGCAACAACTCTTCCATTTTATCTGCACGAATCTCCTACTTTTTAAATTTAAAGGGCCCTTGTCTTGCGATTGATACCGCATGCTCTTCTTCATTAGTGGCCATTGCCGAGTCGTGTAATAGTCTGGTGTTGGGTACTAGTGACTTGGCGTTGGCAGGTGGAGTGTTGCTGATGCCAGGTCCATCCTTACATATAGGCTTGAGTCATGGAGAAATGTTATCAGTAGATGGTCGCTGCTTTACCTTCGATCAACGTGCCAACGGTTTTGTACCTGGAGAGGGTGTAGGGGTTGTCTTGTTAAAACGCATGTCGGATGCGGTGCGTGATGGTGATCCCATTCGTGCAGTGATACGGGGCTGGGGTGTGAATCAGGATGGTAGAAGTAATGGTATTACGGCGCCGAGTTCAAAGGCGCAAAGTGCTCTGGAGCAAGAGGTTTATCAACGTTTTAATATTGATCCATCGAGCATTACCTTAGTCGAAGCACACGGAACCGGCACCAAATTGGGTGATCCGATAGAAGTTGAGGCATTGACAGAATCGTTTCGAGTCTATACGGACAAGCGTCATTACTGTGCTCTGGGGTCGGTAAAAAGTAATATTGGTCATTTGGGGGTAGGTGCTGGGATAGCGGGCGTGACCAAAGTATTGTTATCTTTGCAGCATCGCATGTTACCACCGACGATTCATTGTGAGGATGTAAACCCACAGATTGCGTTGGAGGGTAGCCCCTTTTATATCAATACGGAATTAAAGCCTTGGCAGTCTGATGAAGGTATGCCACGACGGGCTGGTGTGAGTTCTTTTGGATTTAGTGGTACCAATGCACATCTTGTATTGGAGGAATATCTTCCTCACTCGACAGGAACAATAGAGTCGTTTGCTGCGAATCATGCAAGTACAGTTATTATTCCTTTGTCAGCGAAAAGTCATAATAGTTTATACACATATGCTCAAACGCTATTGATATTTTTAAAACGTAGTCAGGTTACTGACGCTAAAAAAATCACAATAGATCACATGGAATGTCGCTTGTTGGATTTAGCCTATACTTTGCAAGTGGGTCGCGAGGCAATGGACAAACGGATAAGTTTTATTGTCAACACAAAGCAAGCACTCGTGGAAAAGCTAAATGCTTTTCTAGAGAAGGAAAAGACTATAACAGACTGTTACCACTATTTATTTGATAGTGACAAACCGTCTACAGAAATTTTCCGTTTAGACGAAGATGACAAAGTATTAATAAACAGCTGGATAAGTCAAAGTCAATATCACAAATTAGCTGAAGCCTGGAGCCAAGGACTCGATATCGACTGGATGCTACTCTATACTCACTCAACACCCCCTCGTCGTATTAGCTTGCCCACGTATCCCTTTGCCAGAGACCGCTACTGGCTACCAGAAAAACCACGCTATAACGCGGCTAATCATCCGGTATCCAACCATCAAACAACCACTCAGAATCACTCACGCTTTGCCATTGATACGGATCACGATGTCATTGCCGAGATCATGCAAAAGACAAACCAACAGGAACTGGAACAATGGTTATTAAAACTGTTGTTTGTGCAATTGCAACATATGGGATTATTTCAACATCGTGTCTTTGAGACAGCGACCGCTCTACGTCAAAGTGCAGGCATCGTTGATAAATATGATCGCTGGTGGCATGAGTGTTTAAGCGTTTTACAGGATGCGGGTTATCTTGAATGGAAAGACGATAGCGTAGCCGTCGCACAGGCACTGGAGTCTGAATCGCAAGAGGCATGGTGGAGCCGATGGAACACGGAGTATAAGCATTACCAGAATGATCCGGAAAAAAAGACGTTAGCGATATTGATTAACGATTGCTTACAGGCATTACCAGAGGTGTTAAGTGGTGAGCAATTAATAACGGATATTATTTTCCCCAATGGTTCGATGGAGAAAATGGAAGGCTTATATAAAAATAATAGGATTGCAGATTATTGTAATCAGTGTGTTGGAGACCTGCTCGTCCAGTTTATTGAAGCACGTCTGTCAAGAGATGCCAATGCGAGGATACGGATTATCGAAATTGGGGCCGGTACGGGGGGCACCACCGCGATAGTGCTGCCAATGTTACAAGCCTATCAGGATCATATCGATACGTATTGTTATACGGATGTTTCCAAAGCCTTTTTGATGCATGGACAGGAACACTACGGCGAACAATACCCCTATCTGAGTTATCGCCTCTGTAATATTGAACAGGACTTAGTGGCTCAAGGAATCACTGCTGGTGATTATGATATTGCGATCGCAGCCAATGTATTACATGCCACGCGGAATATACACGAAACGGTCAGCCATGTGAGGCAGGCATTGGCGGCCAACGGTTTATTGATTTTAAATGAGTTTAGCCAAAAAAGCGTTTTTTCGAGTGTGATATTTGGTTTGATCGATGGTTGGGCCTTATCTGAAGATACGGGATTGCGTATTCCTGGAAGCCCAGGGTTATATCCTAAGCAGTGGCAAGCGGTACTGGAGGCGTCGGGTTTTGGTGACGTGGAATTTCCGCTCCATGACGCTCGTGAGTTGGGTCAACAAATCATCCTGGCAACCAACGCTCATGCGAACGTTGCTAGCGATCTTGCGACATCGGTGATTGATCATGCCCCCAAGAGATTGCCATCCGCCGAGGTCAGGGTAGAGAGAGACGATCATGTCATTGATGAGGGAGTGAGCCATGATGCCATGATGAAGGCCTCTGTCAAACAGTTGTTGGTAGAGCAATTATCCCAGTCTTTAAAACTGGATATGAATGAGATTCACCCTGACGCATCCTTTGCCGATTATGGTGTTGATTCCATTACCGGTGCCAGTTTTATTCAACAGCTTAATGACACGCTGACACTGACTTTAAAGACGGTGTGTTTATTTGATCACAGCTCGGTAAACCGACTGACGGCCTATCTGTTATCTGACTATGGTGATGATATCGCGCAGTGGTTAGCAACGGCACCAGCGTTGGTTGATCATCCACAGAGTGTCGTTAGTCAGGTGTTGCCTGAAAGGTCGCCAGCAAGCACACAAGCCAAGCCCTTGCCTTCAGTCCCCCCTTCGTTATCGATGGAGTCACCCGTTCAACAGGAGTCGATAGCGATTATTGGTATGAGCGGACGGTTTGCGGCGTCAGAAAACCTGGAAGCGTTTTGGCAACAGTTGGCACAGGGTGTGGATTTGGTCGAACCCGCGTCACGTTGGGGGCCACAAGCGGAGACTTACTACGGCAGTTTTCTCAAGGATATGGATCAATTTGATCCTCTCTTTTTTAATCTCTCCGGTGTGGAAGCGAGTTATATGGACCCGCAACAACGTTGTTTTCTGGAGGAATCCTGGAATGCACTGGAGAATGCGGGTTATGTGGGTGATGGCATAGAAGGCAAGCGTTGTGGTATTTATGCCGGTTGTGTGTCCGGTGACTACGCACAACTGTTTGGCGACCAACCCCCGCCCCAGGCTTTTTGGGGCAATGCCAGTTCTATTATTCCCGCCCGGATTGCCTATTATTTAAATCTTCAGGGCCCTGCTACCGCGGTGGATACTGCCTGCTCAAGTTCTCTGGTGGCGGTGCATTTGGCCTGCCAGGCCCTACACCTGGATGAAATGGAGATGGCCTTGGCAGGAGGTGTGTCTCTTTATCCAACCCCATCATTGTATGAGTCTTTGCGTGGTGCAGATATGCTCTCTTCGAGGGGGCGTTGCCACAGCTTTGATGCCTGTGCCGACGGTATCGTCATTGGTGAAGGGGTGGGGGTTGTGGTGCTAAAACGCTTGTCGGCGGCATTGGCGGATGGCGATCATATTCACGGAGTGATTCGTGGCAGTGGTATCAATCAAGACGGTCGTAGTAATGGAATTACGGCACCCAGTGCACAATCGCAGGAACGCCTGGAACGTTGGGTTTATGATCGCTTTGATGTCAACCCTGAGCATATTCAGATGGTGGAAGCTCATGGGACAGGCACGGTATTAGGTGATCCCATTGAATGTGAAGCCTTAACACGGGCGTTTAGACACTATACGGATAAAGAACAGTACTGCGCCATCGGGTCGGTCAAAACCAATATGGGGCACGGCACCATGGTGGCGGGTATGGCGGGCTTATTTAAAGTGGTGTTGTCGATGCAACACCGGCAAATACCTCCATCACTACATTTTACTCAGGGCAATCCGAATATTGACTTTGATCGCAGTCCTTTTTATGTGAACACCGAGCTTCGTGATTGGTCGGTGGGTGAAGGAGAGACCCGTTGTGCGACGGTGAGTGCCTTTGGATTTAGTGGTACCAATGCCCATGCAGTGATAGAAGAAGCGCCGCCAGTCGTGCGCCAACATGAAGAGCAGCCGGGTTATTTAGTGGTCTTATCGGCGCATAGTGATGATCAATTACGGCAGCAGGTTGAGAACTTATGGGGTTATTGTGAGCATCACCCTGAGTTGGATGTGGGCAATCTGAGTTATACCTTATTGTTGGGTCGTCAACATTGGTCGCATCGTCTGGCTTGTGTGGCGTGTGATCTTGAGGATTTGCGGCGGTCACTGGATCAATGGTTGGGTCAGGGTAAGGCTCCCCGAGTGTATGTGTCTGCATTGGCTGAGGGTGAACCACGTCTACAAGTTTCTCTACAGCACTTTGGTAATGACTGTATAAGAGCATGCAGTGAGTCCTGTTCTGTGCATCACTATGTGGACGCGTTATCGACGGTGGGAGATTTATATGTTCAGGGTTATCCATTGGAGTATGGTGCGTTGTTTGCCCAGGGCTATGGTCGTATTCCTTTGCCGACCTATCCGTTTGCTAGGCAGCGTTGTTGGGTACCACAAACCATAAGCCACTCCACAGTGGATGCTATATCACAGCATGCTTTTTTACATCCTTTGTTACATCGAAATACTTCGGACTTTTCATGTCAGCGTTTTAGCTCCACATTTAATGGGAGTGAATTTTTTCTTACTGACCACCTTATTCTAGGCAAAAAGATATTGCCCGGAGCCGCTTATTTCGAAATGGTCCGAGAGGCCATCAAACAAGCTTGTGGATTTTTGGATAATTCTGAAGTTGTTATTCAGCTCAATGATATTGTATGGACAAAAGTGATTGCAGTTGATGATGATATCAAAGAAGTACATATTGATCTTTTTGTAGAAAATGGCAGTGAATCATGCTTAACGCATGAATTTGATAGGCAAAACATATCGCTTAACTATGAAGTTTATACGCAAAATAGTGAGGGAAATGGCAGGCAGAATAAAAAAATTATTCATAATCACGGCATGGTCACCTTGAGTTCTTTGAATACAACGGAGGTTGTAAATCTTGATGAACTACGCAGCCATATAAATCAAGCAAGTCTTAATGCTGAACAATGTTATTTGGCGTTTGAATCAATAGGTGTTCAGTACGGTGACAGGCACCGATGTATAGATACGGTATATATCGGTGAGCATCAAGTATTAGCAAAACTCTCTATGCCAGAAATTGCAGGAGACTTGGATAAGTGCTTTGTTTTGCACCCAGGTATGGTAGATTCTGCTTTACAGGCCACATTGGGTATTACTTCTGATATCAATAATATCATGTTAGCCGATCGCCAAGCCGATTATATCTTGACCCCCAAGTCGACGCTTCCCTTTGCTCTGGAAAAACTGGAAATTATTGGAAAATGTACAGATTCTATGTGGGTTTGGATTCGAAATTCTTTATCGACAGACCAGAAGTCTCCACGCTCAGCCGTTAATGATATACAACATCTCGACATTGATCTATTGGACGCTCAAGGAAAAGTATGTGTGCGAATGCGAGGTTTCTTGTCTCGGGTTTTGCCAAACAATGTTAATTCACTAGCAGAAGAACCGTTTACAGCTTTGAATAACAGCAGCACCTTACTTTTCCATCCAGTATGGCGTTCGCAGACTCTATCAAGTGGCAATAACCTACCTAATGATGCCCGTCATCTTGTGTTGTTGTACGATTTGAATATGACTAATGTAGAAATAGAGGATGTAGAAGGTGTAGAGTTTATTGACTTACACTCCAAACACTTGGATTTACAGGATCGCTACTGTGATATTGCACTGCAGGTATTTGAAATTGTAAAAGACGTAATGATAGATAAATCCGTACAACCAGTACTGATTCAGTTGTTAGTTCCTGGTGATGAAGAACAAGGGGTATTCACCAGTTTATTGGCATTACTAAAGGTGGCTCGCTCAGAAAACCCCAAAGTGATTACACAATTAATTCAAGTACAAAGTCCGCAAACCTCGCAAAATTTATTACGGATTATCACTGAAAATAGTCATGATATAACACATGCAGAAATTCGTTATCACTTGGATCAACGTGAATGTTTGGTTTGGGAAGCAGTACCAAATCTACAAAAACCTTACTCAACTCCCTGGAAATCTAACAGTGTTTATCTCATTACGGGAGGTACCGGTGGAATAGCGTCACAGTTTGTCAAAGCGATAGCAGTGAGTACCACAAAATCGATATTAATCTTGGTGGGTCGTTCACCACTCAATGATGAAAAGAAATCTTATTTACTAGAACTGGAATCGTTGGGGACCATTATTAAATACTATCAGACAGATGTAAGCCAACAGGATCAAGTTAAAGCATTGATTAAAGAAATTGTTCAGCAATACGGTCAATTGAATGGTGTTTTGCATTGTGCAGGTATTGTCAACGACAATTTTATTCTCAAAAAGACCTCGACAGAATACAAAGAGGTATTGTTGCCTAAAGTATCAGGTACTGTCAATTTAGACCAGGCAACACAGAGTATAGAGCTGGATTTTTTTATTTTATTTTCGTCAATATCTGCAGTATTCGGAAATGCAGGTCAATCAGATTATTCAACGGCAAATAAATTTATGGATGAGTTTGCACACTATCGTAATGCTCTGGTCAATCGCAAAGAGCGCTATGGTTTAACACTATCGATTAATTGGCCGTACTGGAGAGAAGGAGGTATGAGTATTGAGGAAAATTTTGAAAATATAATGCAAGAGAATACCGGTATGTCCGCTCTGGAGACATCACAAGGTATTGAAGTATTACAAAGAGCTTGGCAGTTGCAGTACACGCAATTGTTGGTAATGGTCGGAGAGCTGAAGCGAATGGAGAGCTTTTTGCACAAGCAGGGTTTCGAGCAGATCCCTGTGGTATCCGCCGATACTGTCAGCGAAAATAAAACCTCGACTATTGAGAATCTTTCAGCCGATGTAGATACATTACCATTCACTGAGGGTCAGGCATACAATATGGAACAAAAAACTCTTGATTACTTAAAAAATGTGTTTGCCACCACAACACAAATCCCCGCGAAAAATATTTATGTTCATGAAACATTGGATAAATACGGAGTTGATTCATTGTTGGTGATGAAAATGACCAATCAATTGGAAAAAGTATTTGGAAAATTATCTAAAACCCTATTTTTTGAATATCAAACCATTCGCGAACTGGGCGATTATTTCCTGAAATTTCATGATGAAAAGTTAAGGGAGTTTTTTCAGATAGATAGCAAACTATCTATGTTAAATAATCACGGAGAGATTGAAGTTCAAAAAAAAGGGGATGAACCATCGGTTGGAGACAGATATAAGTCAGCTGATGCGCGCCTATCTCGGTTTATATCGCCTGTGTCAGCAGTGAATCATCAACAAAAAAATGTTAACAATGTTCCAATATCATCAGCAGTAATGGATATTGCGATTATTGGTCTGAGTGGTCGTTATCCACAAGCTGAGAATATGGAGGAATACTGGGAGAATTTGTGTCAAGGCAAGGACTGTATTACGGAAATTCCAAAGGAGCGTTGGGATTGGCAAGACTATTACACAGATGATCCGTATCAGCCAGGTGGACATCGCAGTAAATGGGGTGGTTTTATTCGGGATGTCGATAAGTTCGATCCGTTATTTTTTAATATTTCCCCTAGTGAGGCGGAGCTCACTGATCCTCAGGAACGATTATTTTTAGAGTCCGCGTGGGCTGCATTGGAAGACGCTGGATATTGCCGGGATTATTTGCAAATGTTGTCATCAAGGACTAAATCTTCATTCTCGTCGGGAGATGTTGGTGTTTATGTGGGAGTGATGTCTTCAGAATATCAGTTGTTTGCTTTTGAACAGAATTTACGTGGTCACCCCATATCCTCGGTTGGGAGTTATGCCAGTATTGCTAACCGGGTGTCTTATGTTTTAGATCTACACGGCCCAAGCATGACAGTGGATACGATGTGTTCTAGTTCGTTAACGACGCTACATCTAGCATGTCAGGATTTAAAACTGGGTCGAACTGACCTGAGTATTGTCGGTGGAGTTAATATTACCATTCACCCCAATAAATATCAGGCGCTGAGTCACGCTCAAATTATTTCTACTAGTGGTCGTTGTCAAAGTTTTGGTGAACAGGGACAGGGTTATATCCCTGGTGAAGGAGTGGGTGTCATAATACTGAAGCGCTTGGTCGATGCCGAGCGTGACGGTGATCATATTTATGGTGTTGTTAAAGGCAGTGCCGTTAACCATGGTGGTAAAACCAACGGCTATAACGTTCCTAATCCGAATGCACAACAGCAAGTGGTGAGTCGTGCACTACGAGAAGCCGCAGTAAACCCCCATCATGTGACTTATATTGAGGCACATGGAACAGGAACCCAATTGGGTGACCCGATAGAAATTACTGGTCTGAACAAAGCGTTCAATAGTTTGACCAATGAGCTTGGTTTAAGCGCTGTGGCCAAACAATCGTGTTTGATCGGCTCAGTGAAGTCAAATATAGGGCATTGTGAGTCAGCAGCCGGTGTTGCAGCTATTAGCAAAGTATTGTTACAAATGCAACACGGTCAAATAGTCCCTTCTTTACATTCAAAAGCATTGAATCCCAATATTGATTTTACTGTGACTCCCTTTGTAGTAAACCAAGGGTTATTGGACTGGAAACGACTTGAAGTTGAAGGAAAGAGGGTGCCGAGAATTGCTGGTATTTCTTCTTTTGGGGCCGGTGGCTCAAATGCCCATGTAGTGATTGAGGAGTACGTTGCCAGCAATGAAAAGCAAGAGGGTTTTCAAGGAAAAGTAATTATCCCTTTATCGGCTAAGACTTCTGATCAACTACAAGAAATAGTGGATCGTTTGCTTAAGTTTATCGAAAAAAATGAGCAAAAAGGTAGGGAAATTCGCTTAATTGATCTTGCCTATACATTGCAACTTGGGCGCGAGGTCATGGAGGAACGTCTGGCATTGATTGTAGAATCAATACCAATGCTTAAGGAAAATTTAGCAAGGTTTAAATACTCAGAAAATGATGCACAATTTTTCGATACTATCAAAGACATTTATCGGGGTCGTACTAGACCTGGTACGTTGGATTTCGCTATTTTTTCTGAAGATGAAGATATGGCCAACACGCTTGATATTTGGATTCAAAAAGGTAAATACTTTAAGCTGGCGGAGCTTTGGGTAAAAGGTGTGACTATTGATTGGAATAAATGGTATAACGCATTATTAACCCAGAATAAATATTTGAAACCCCGTCGTATTAGTTTGCCAACGTATCCTTTTTCCAGGGATCGTTATTGGATTCCAAGTGCTTTTCCACAACAAAAATTTTCTACAGTAACTGAGGCAGACGCCAACCAAACATCGAATGAGCTACTGTGTTTTGAAGAAAAATGGCAGGTGCAATCGGAACTACATGACTCTGTTGTAGATCAATCTCATGTTATCAATACATTAATTTGTTTTTTAACTGGGAAAGAGCATCAAAAAGCATTACAACAATCAATATCATTCCATAGCCCGAAAACACGATTGATTTTTATCAGCCAGGCTCAGGCTTATGAGCAGTATTCATCAGATCACTATGCGGTTAATCCAGAAATAGGAAAGACGTACCAACAGGCTTTTCAACACATTGTGAAAAGTATTCATAAAAGTGATGTCACGGACATAATGTATTTATGGGCTCTAGAGGATGAATGCTGGATTACGTCTCCTCTACCCATTGTCTATCTTTTAAAAAGTATTGAGGTTTCTTTATTAAAACCAGAAAAATTACTATTTGTTGGAGAATTTAAGACAAGCTTGCAACGTTGTTACTTGGAATCCTGGTTGGGATTTGAACGTTCTTTAGGGTTGGTGCTACCGGATGTTGAGGTTGCGGTGTTATTAGAGGCAGTGGAAGGTAGTCAATCCCATACAGTGACAAATCAAATGGATCTTTGGATAGAAAAATTGTGGTCTTCCTTAAAAGCCCAAAAAGTTCATAGTAGTTTATACCAAAATGGTCGTAGATATGTTCTGAAAAACCAACCGCTGCCACTTGTCATGAACCAAAATATTCAATGCTTACAGGGGACGTTATTAATAACAGGTGGTTGTGGAGGACTGGGTTTTGTCTTTGCAGATTATTTTTCCAAGACATATAAAATTAATCTGATATTGGTTGGGCGCTCTGATCTTGATAAAGAGAAACAATCGCAGATACAGGCTTTGGAAAAATCAGGTAGTCGAGTGGCTTATGTTCAGACGGATATCTGCGATGAAAAGAATCTCCAATTGGAATTGGATATTGCCCAAAAATATTGTGGCCCTATTCAGGGTGTCATTCATGCCGCGGGCATCATTGATCAAAAGACAATTTTTGAAAAAAGTCCTGAAAACTTTCAAGCAGTATTAGCCCCTAAAATTCAGGGTACATTGATTCTGGATAACGTATTGTCAGCGCAATCACTGGATTTTATATGTTACTTTTCTTCAAGCTCGGCTCTATTAGGTGATGCAGGATCATGTGATTATGCAATGGCTAATCGATTTTTGATGGCCCATGCACAGTATAGAAATACCTTGGTATCTGAAGGAAAACGCAAGGGAAAGACACTGGTTATTCATTGGCCCGCCTGGAATGTGAAAGGAATGGGATTGAATGGACTGGATGAAAACGTGAAAACAGAGTTCTATCTTAAGTCCAGCGGGCAACGTCTATTGGATATAAAGGAAGGTTGTGAGTTATTGAACACATTACTGGCTCAGGATTATTCTCAGTGTCTTATATTGGCTGGTAGGAAAAACCGTATCTATCAATTTTTGGGTCTCACACAAGATGTTTCTACCTCACAAGTGAGTCAAGGGCAGGAAGTGATGAACTTACAACAGGATTTGGATTCCAATAAACGAGCTGAGATAGAAGACTTAAGTGTTGAAGAATGTATTATTTTGGACTTAAAAACTCTGATTACAGAGCAACTTAAAATACCATCAGCTCATCTGGATGTAGAGAGTAATTTAGCAGATTTTGGTTTTGATTCGGTCAGTTTAGCAAACTTTTCCCGTGCTTTAAGTATTCACTATCATTTCAATATTACGCCATCTGTATTTTTCGGATATCCTACCATAGAACGTCTAAGCGGTTATTTTTTAAAAGAACACACTGCGCTTATGGAGGCGTTTTATCAGCAGAAAAAAACATCTAATAGTAACAATACACTGTCCGTTATAGTCCCTCATGTCAAAGAAAAGCCGACAACTGATCTAATATCATCCAACGCCTCTCCCTCTATTGCAGATCCATTGCCCCCTCAGGCTATTGAGAGTATTGATGAGCCTATTGCCATTATTGGTATGAGTGGTCGTTTTCCAGAAGCGCGTACGGTTGAAGCAATGTGGGAGATTTTATCCGAAGGTAAAAGTGCTGTGCAGGAGATTCCTATAGAGCGCTTTAATTGGCATGAATATTATGAACACCCATCGGATGATGTTCGAAAAACTAATAGTAAATGGAGTGCCTGCATTCCTGGTATTAAAGAATTCGATCCACAATTTTTCGAAATTTCTCCAAGAGAGGCAAAAAAACTGGACCCTCTTCAACGGCACTTATTACAGGAATCCTGGAATGCATTGGAAAATGCTGCTTATGGAAAATTACACATTGATAATAAGACAATGGGAACTTTTATTGGTGTTGAAGAAGGTTATTATAAAAATCTGCTCAATGAAGATGAGGCAACATTAAACCATAATGCTATTTTAGCATCCCGTTTGGCGTATTTTTTAGATTTTAGTGGCCCAACGATGGCTATTAATACCGCTTGTTCTTCCGGTTTGGTTGCACTTCACCAGGCTTGCCTGAGTTTACGACAACAAGAATGTGATACGGCTATTGTCGCGGCAGCAAACTTAATATTTACACCTCAAGTTTATGTGGGCATGACGCAAGCGGGTATGTTATCACCAGATGGTAAATGTTATACCTTTGATCAACGTGCCAATGGCATAGTGCCTGGAGAGGCTGTTGTTGCAATCGTATTGAAACGTCTCTCTCGGGCGGAAGCCGATGGGGATCCAATTTATGCCAGTATTCGTGGTACTGGCATTAACTACGATGGAAAGACCAATGGTATTACTGCTCCTAGTGGTACTGCACAAACTCGCCTTTTAAAGAATGTATATAAAAGGGCGCAAGTGAATGTTGAGGATATCAGCTATATCGTCACACATGGTACGGGTACAAAATTGGGCGATTTGATCGAAGTGAATGCGCTATATGATGCTTTTAAAAGTGAAACCAGCAAGCAAGGGTATTGTGCACTGACCTCTGCAAAAACCAATTTCGGGCATACATTTGCAGCCTCTGGATTATTGAGTTTGGTTAACCTTGTGCAAGCATTTCAGCACGATCAAATTCCGGCGAGTTTATATTGTGAAAAGGAAAACGACTATATTCAATGGTCTTCAAGTCCATTCTATGTCAATAAACATAACAAGCCTTGGCCTAGACAGTCCGGCAAACCGCGTTTAGGTGCAGTGAGTGCATTTGGTATGAGTGGCACCAATGCTCATATCGTTCTCCAGGAATATCCTGATGAAGTGAAGAATGTGTCGTATAAAGCGCCCTATTTTTTACTGGTACTCTCAGCGAAAACAGAGATCGCCTTACAGGAAAGACTTTCAAGCTTGTTAGGTGCCTTACAGTATGAACCGATAAAAAAGCAGGCAATGGCAAGCATTGCGTGTACCTTACAGACAGGTCGATATCACTTTCAATACCGTTGTGCGCTAGTTGTTAAAGACCGTGACGAAGCTATTTCTTGTCTTCAACAAGTGAGTGGTTCAGAAAATCCAGCCCATTATTTGACAGGAAAAGTGGTACGTGGATTGAGTAAAGAAAAAGAAAGTGACGAATATATACAGGACTTGTTGCAACAGACTTCCTTATTAAAGGGAAACCCTAAACAGTATCAAGAAGTATTATTGACTCTGGCAAACCTTTATTGTAAAGGCTATGACATACACTGGCAAAGCCTGTATCAGACGTTACCTAAGCGATTACATTTGCCAGTTTATCCTTTTGCACGTAGCCACTATTGGGTCAATGACGATCATCAAAGACATTCATCAATATCTCAAATAAAAACGGAAACGTTGAGAGAGAGAAAAGAATTGCTGATGTTACCTGATGATATACAGAGACCTGATGAAGTAAATACTTCCGTTTCACTATTGGATGCATCTCAGGCTTGGTCTGCAATAAATACTAACGCTGAAAATAACCCTTTAAGCTCGGTGTTAAATAAGAATGATCCTCTCAATGATCTTAAATCTGCATTGTCAACTCGTGTTGACGGTATGATTCCTACTCTGAATCGTACGGGCGTTATGACAGAAAATCTCAATAATTATTCACAAGCTTTTATTGATTATGTAGGAAAAAATAAGGGGGAAGTTTTGGATCTCGGGTGTGCCTATGGAATTGCCACGATTAAAGCTTTAGAGCGAGGGGCTCAGGTATTAGCAGTGGATATGGAAAAACAGCATTTAGACATATTATCCGATCGTGTACGTGATGAAATAAAAAATCGACTATCAACTCAGGTTGGAATTTTACCTGATATAGATTTTGAAGAAGAGCGATTTTCTGCTATTCATGCTAGTCGAGTGTTGCATTTTTTAACACCTCAAGAAATACAACAAATACTCGGCAAAATGTATAGGTGGCTAAAGCCTGGTGGTAAATTATATCTCGTGACAGATAGCCCTTATATGGGATATTGGTCCAGTAAGGCACAAGATTATGAAAACAGAAAAGATGTTGGTGATTTATGGCCAGGCTATATAGAGGATGTAAACGCTTGTTTTGATAAAGAAACCGTGGCTGGTGCGCCAAGTGTCATTAATCCGTTAGATCCGGATATTTTGCAACGGGAATGTAAAGCGGCGGGTTTTTATGTAGAACAAAGCGAATTTTTTACCGGAATCGAGTTTGCAAGAGCAATAGATTCAAAATCAATGGGTAAGGAACATGTTGGGGTGGTGGCCTACAAAGAACCAACTGTTTCGTCATCTGAAAAAGAAATTAAAATATCATTACCTGAGATAAAAAATGACATCAGTCTACAGGAAATTCGTTCCTTATTAAGAGAAAGCTTAGCCTTAGAATTAGATCTGGACGAAGACGAATTGGATGAGTCGATATCATTTACAGAGTTGGGGTTGGATTCGATAAATGGAGTTATCTGGATACGAAAAATCAATAGCCACTATGAATTATCTATTACAGTAAGCAAAGTCTATGATTACCCTAATATTATGGAATTAGCAGAATTTTTGAAACAAAAAATAGAACAAAAAAATGATATACAGAATTTATCCAGTTCATCTTATTTTTCGGAAGATAACCAAGAAGTAGCATTATCACTGAAAGAAATATTAAAAAAAGTAGAAGATAATACATTAAGTATTGATAAGGCAGAAAAATTATTTGAACAATTTTCCTTAAAGTAAAACTTAGTAGAGCATTATTTATGAAAGCCAAAGCCATTTTTCAGGGATTAAAATCCAATGAAATTAGCATTGAACAAGCCGAAAAAATGTTGTTATCGCTGGATACAGAATCCAAACATGGTCATCCAGAGTCTAAACTATCAGACATCAAATCAGATTTGCATGATGATTATGCTTTAGTATTATTGGGCGGTCATTTATTTGAAGAACTCCGTCTGAGTGAATGGAAAGTTGCCAACCCTAACCCTAATGAAGTTAGCATTCAGGTCAAGGCATCCGCCATTAGTTTTACCGATACCTTGTGTGTACAAGGTTTATATCCATCACACTATCCCTTTGTTCCGGGCTTTGAAGTATCGGGAGTGATTCGTCAAGTGGGTGAACACATAACCGACTTACACGTGGGTGATGAAGTTATTGCGTTCACAGGATCATCAATGGGAGGGCATGCTGCCTATGTGACGGTGCCACAAGATTACGTGGTACGAAAACCCAAGGACTTATCTTTTGAGGATGCCTGTAGCTTCCCATTGGCTTTTGCGACCGTCTACCACAGTTTTGCACGGGGAAAATTATCTCACAACGATCATATCCTGATACAAACGGCGACAGGTGGTTGTGGTTTGATGGCACTTCAGTTGGCGCGTTTAAAGCAGTGTGTGTGTTATGGGACCTCCAGCCGAGAAGACAAGCTTGCACTCCTCAAGCAGTGGGCACTGCCCTACGTCTTCAATTATAAGACGTGCAATATTGATGAGGAGATTCAACGCGTCAGTGGTCATCAAGGTGTCGATGTCGTCTTAAATATGCTCCCAGGAGAGCATATACAACAAGGGCTGAATAGTTTAGCCAAGGGAGGCCGTTATTTGGAACTGTCGATGCATGGATTGTTAACGAACGAACCTGTCAGTCTGTCGTCTCTGCGTTTTAATCAGTCCGTTCAAACCATCAATTTACTGGGGTTACTCAATAAGGGTGATGATGGCTTTATCGGGTCTGTATTAGCGCAAATGGTTTCCTGGATTGAATCAGGTGATTTAGTGTCAACCGTGTCGCGTATTTATCCGTTGGATCAGATCGGTGAAGCGTTACGTTATGTCTCTGCAGGGGAGCATATAGGTAAAGTCGTTGTGAGTCATACAGCGACAGAGCCGATGGATTGCAGACAGCGCTGTATTGACAATGTATTGAAGCAAGGGCAAATGGCGGCCTTGACCGCGACAGGGGGAAAAAGCCGGGTGTGGGGTGGTACTGGTGTCAATGACAAACCGTCTCCTGCTGTTGGTATAGAGGAGCGTTTATTGGAAGGGATAGCGGTGATTGGTCTGTCAGGCCAGTATCCGAAGTCGAAGACACTGGAGCAATTTTGGCAGACCCTAGCGGATGGAGTGGATTGCATCTCAGAGATTCCTGCTGATCGCTGGTCGTTAGAAGAGTATTACTCGCCGATACCGGAAGGGGGTAAAACGTATTGTAAGTGGATGGGTGTTTTGGAGGACATGGATTGTTTTGATCCGTTGTTTTTTGCGATATCTCCTCGGGAAGCGGAAGTGATGGACCCACAGCAACGGTTATTTTTAGAGAATGCGTGGAGTTGTATAGAGGATGCGGGGATTAACCCTAAGATGTTATCCCGTAGTCGATGTGGGGTATTTGTTGGCTCTATTACTAGTGACTATAAAGATTTAGTTGATGATAACAGTTTGGGTGGCGAGGGAATGTCTGTTGGTACCGGTAGCAGTCCTTCCATTTTATCTGCACGAATCTCCTACTTTTTAAATTTAAAGGGCCCTTGTCTTGCGATTGATACCGCATGCTCTTCTTCATTAGTGGCCATTGCCGAGTCGTGTAATAGTCTGGTGTTGGGTACTAGTGACTTGGCGTTGGCAGGTGGAGTGTTGCTGATGCCAGGTCCATCCTTACATATAGGCTTGAGTCATGGAGAAATGTTATCAGTAGATGGTCGCTGCTTTACCTTCGATCAACGTGCCAACGGTTTTGTACCTGGAGAGGGTGTAGGGGTTGTCTTGTTAAAACGCATGTCGGATGCGGTGCGTGATGGTGATCCCATTCGTGCAGTGATACGGGGCTGGGGTGTGAATCAGGATGGTAGAAGTAATGGTATTACGGCGCCGAGTTCAAAGGCGCAAAGTGCTCTGGAGCAAGAGGTTTATCAACGTTTTAATATTGATCCATCGAGCATTACCTTAGTCGAAGCACACGGAACCGGCACCAAATTGGGTGATCCGATAGAAGTTGAGGCATTGACAGAATCGTTTCGAGTCTATACGGACAAGCGTCATTACTGTGCTCTGGGGTCGGTAAAAAGTAATATTGGTCATTTGGGGGTAGGTGCTGGGATAGCGGGCGTGACCAAAGTATTGTTATCTTTGCAGCATCGCATGTTACCACCGACGATTCATTGTGAGGATGTAAACCCACAGATTGCGTTGGAGGGTAGCCCCTTTTATATCAATACGGAATTAAAGCCTTGGCAGTCTGGTGACGGTATACCACGACGGGCTTGTGTCAGTTCTTTTGGCGTCAGTGGTACCAATGCACATCTTGTATTAGAAGAATATACTCACCGAGTAACATCACCATTACAAAATACTATTTTACCCCAGAACGGTTTGTTTATTGTTCCACTATCTGCAAAAAATGATGAATGCTTAAATGCTTGTGTCGAACGACTGTTATTTTTTCTAAAAAGCAGACAATCTGATACATATATATTGTTAGATTTAGCATATACCCTCCAGGTCAGTAGGGAAGCGATGACAAAACGAGTTGCCTTTGTAGTGAAAACAACAATAGAGTTAATGGAAAAATTAAATGCATTTATAGAAAAACGAAATACTATAAAAGCAAGTAACATAAAAGGTTGTTACTACTCTTCGACTAAAACATCGAGTCCACTTGATAATGAATCGACTGATCATTCGCCTGAATTATGGATAAATAAAGGTAGCTATGACAAACTAGCTAATGCTTGGTGCCAAGGTTTATATTTTGACTGGAATAAGCTGTATAACAACGCAATAAAACCTAGACGTATCCATTTACCAACATATGCATTTGCTAGAGATCGTTGTTGGTTACCTGAAAAAATTTTACGTAAAAGAAAAAATAAAAATTCTTCCAATACCGTAGAAAAATTGTCACCAATAAGTACTCTTCACCCACTGTTGCATAAAAATACTTCGGATTGGTATGGTCAAAAATTTACCAGTATTTTTAACGGTGAAGAATTTTTCTTGAGAGATCATGTTGTGCAAGGTAAAAAAATATTACCTGGCGTAACATATCTTGAAATGACGCGGGCTGCAGTACAACAGAGCATAGGTCTTTGCGAAGACAAGAAAATTAGCATACAGCTTAACAATGTGATTTGGAAATCACCCATTGAAATAGGTTTTAATCAACAAGAGGTTAATATACGGTTTTACAGGGATAAACAAATTCCAATAAGAGAATCGATAGATGAGCAAATCACCTATGAAATCTACACCGGACCTGCAGACCCCTCAGATTTAAAAACATCGGTACGGTGCCAAGGAGTAGCAACTTTTAGCTTCTGTGATAAATACTCCGCAATCAACATTGAGAAAAGCTTGGATATTCCTCATTTGAAAAGTCAATTGAGTCAAGAAAGCTTGGATATTAAGCAATGCTATGAGCATTTTAAACAAACGGGCATGTATTACGGTTTATCACATCAGGCAATTGATGCCCTCTATATTGGGGATTATCAGGTATTGGCAAAGCTATCGTTACCAGAATGTGTAAAAGATACTCAAACACAATTTGTTTTGCACCCCAGTTTAATGGATAGTGCACTGCAAGCCTCTATTGGCTTATCAACAGTGATTGATATTAATGAAACTGACCAACCTACTCCTACATTCACATCCGCTCTTCCTTTTGCATTAGAAAATATTGACATTATCAAAGAGTGTACAGCAAGTATGTGGGCCTGGGTGCGTAATTCAAAGGTCTATATCGACACCTCTAAAATAAGAAAGCTAGATATCGACTTGTGCGATGAGCAAGGAAATATTTCCGTTAGTATGAAAGGTTTATCTTGTCGAATTTTTAATGAGAATGCACAGCCCAGTGAATATTCATCCACTGTTGTTAAAGATAAAGAATCTAGATTAGAACACCCTTTAATTCATATCATTAAAAATGAAAATAAATACCCGGTGGAAAAAGCACATTATATTAGTTGTTTTACCGGTAATGAATTATTTTTGCTGGATCATGGTCATGTATTACCTGGTGTGATTTATTTAGAAATGATCTGTGCAGCAGCAAAAATTTTTACTAATCAAGATGTGATTATTATAAAAAATATAGTTTGGAATAAACCCATTAAAATAGAAAGCGATAGAGAAGTTTCTATCTATTTGAATAAGAGTAATGATTGCTATGAATATCAAATAACTACTTTAAATAGCGTTCAAGGTGATGTGTTGCACTCACAGGGAAAAGTACTTGTGGGTTCCAGAAGCAATATTAAGACTCCATCGGATTTAAAAATAGAAGATATTCAATCTCGATGTACTGTATCTATTGAAGCTGAAAAATGTGATGAATTGATATCAAGAAATGATCAAGGTCCTAGTATCTTGTCAATAGAAAATCTTTGCCATAATGATTGCCAAATGTTAGCTAGATTAAAGATACCTTCATCTTTTGAAAAAGAAAACAAACAATACTTATTGTGCCCTAGTCTAATGCATGGAGCTGTTTTATCTACGGTTGCTTTATCTCTTATACAAGAGGGTAAGAAAAGAGGTGTTTTATTTCCTTATAGTATGAAATCGATGCATATCTATGCTGAGCTAAGTGAAGTCGATTATGCTTATGTTAGAAAAAGTAAGGTAGAGCATGCAAAAAAATACGACATTGACCTTATCAGTGCAGAAGGTAAAGTTATTGTTTCTATTAAGGAATTGACTTTATTGTCCCTTAAAAATAAATTAGAAAAAAACGTTATACATGCAAGTGTAAAGTGGCAGGAACACCCTTTGCCAGATAAAAAAATAGATGCATCAATCTATTCACCTATTGTTATATTGGCTGATAAAGATCCCAATCTTAAAGTTTTATTAAATCAAATATGGCCTAACACACATATAAAAACATTGCTCCCATTTGATGAAAATAATTACCAGAGTATAGAAGAAAATTTCATATATATTATTGGTGAATTGAAAAATATTTTCAAAAATAAATTAAATAAAAAGCAATCATTTTTTATCTTGATTAAAGAAAACAATGAAAGTTATAGGCATTCTGCTTTTGCCGGATTATTGGCTACTGCAAACGAGGAAAATACTAAATTTAGAGGGAAAGTTATTCATTACCCTTGTAATGGAGATAGTCAATGGAATAGTTATTTTGTTAATAGTTTACAGCGTGAAGCTTTATCCTTTGACAGTCATTCTGAAGTAAGATATTCAATATCTGGAACAAGGGAGGTGAAGACGGTATTTGAAGTTGATTTAAAACCTAATAATAAAGATATGAAATATCTTAAGCAGGGAGATGTGGTATGGATCACTGGTGGTATGGGATCATTAGGACAAATTTTTGCAAAAGAATTTGTCCGTATGGGAATAACGGTAATATTGAGCGGACGCTCTGAAATGAGTGAAGAAAACTGTAATATTTTAGAGGATATAAAAGATCAAGGCACTGAGGTTGTTTATAAAAAGTGTGACGTTTGTAATAAAGAATCTGTTAAAAATTTATTATCTTATATATCTGAAAAATACAATAGATTAAACGGTATTATTCATGCGGCAGGAATTATTCATGATGCCACACTTAAAAAAAGTGATGAACAAAAAATACGGAAAGTGTTAGAAGTCAAGATTTCAGGCATCTTAGCCATAGAGGAGGCAAGTGAAAATATTGACTTAGATTTTATGGTTTTATTTTCATCTCTGGCTGCATTTGGTAACCCTGGACAAGCCAGTTATGCTGGTGCCAATGCATTTTTGGATGGGTTTACAGAGTATCGTCAACAATTATATGAGCAAGGAAAATGCCTTACCAAAACATTTTGTTTAAATTGGCCATTGTGGAAAGAAGGTGGCATGAGCGTTGATGAGCATAGTGAAACTTTGATGCGGCATAATTCGGGAATGGTTCCAATGGATACCCAGGTTGGTTTAGATACACTAAAGTGGACACTCAGCGGAGAGTATTCTCAGATTTTATCGGCTCAAGGTAATTTAGAAAAGATACGTGAAATATTGTTTTCTCCATTGCCTATTATTGATGATGTGGCTAATGAAAAAAAGAAGAAAGTTGAACTTGGAGGTAAGGTTAAATCGGATGTTGATTTAGGCGTGATAAAACAAAAAATAACGGAAGTGATATCCAATTTACAAAAGATAAATATCGAAAAAATTGAATGTGATATTGAACTGTCAGAATATGGTTTTGATTCTGTGAGCTTTACAGAATTTGCTAATATTTTAAATAAAGAATACCGCTTGGAACTAATGCCAACGTTATTTTTTGAGCACCCCACCATTGCATCGATTAGTCATTTTTTATTAGAAAAATATCCAGATAATTTTTTAGAACAGGCAAAGCCACCCGAGAATATCTATGATTTGGATAGCATTAAGCCACTTAAAGAAAAAAGTACACCCGATACTTTCTTTGATGATATAAAACGTATACCTACTACCCCTTTATCAATTTCATCAACAGATGAAAAAGCGAATGATCGAAATTCTAAGGAAAATGAGCCGATTGCGGTGATTGGAATGAGCGGCAGGTTCCCTAAGTCTGCCGATCTGAATGAGCTTTGGGAGCATTTGCACTGCAATCGTGATTTAGTATCAGAAGTCCCTGATGATCGTTGGGATTGGCGTGATTTTTATGGAGATCCACAGCAAGAATCTGGAAAGACAAAAGTTAAATGCGGTGGTTTTATGGATGATATTGATTGTTTTGATCCCCTGTTTTTTGGGATTTCTCCTATCGAAGCAGAATCAATGGACCCACAGCTACGTGTATTACTGGAAACAGTATGGGCTTGCATTGAAGACGCAGGTTATCGTGCGAGCTATTTATCGGGTAGCCAGACGGCCGTTTTTGTTGGTGTTTCAGCGGAAGATTATAAAGAACTGTGTCATAAAACGGAATGGGAAAAAGGGATTCGGGTTTCATCCATGCTATTTCATTCGGCAATACCCAATCGTATTTCGTATATATTAAATTTACATGGCCCAAGTGAACCGATAGATACGGCTTGCTCTAGCTCCTTGGTTGCAATACATCGCGCAATAGAAAGTATTAGACAAGGCAGTGCTGAAATGGCACTTGTTGCAGGGGTTAATATTATTGCAAGCCCAAGCCTTACCATTAGCGGTGATCAATCAGGCATGTTAAGTGAAGATGGACGTTGCAAAACATTTGATGAAACAGCCAATGGTTATGGACGTGGAGAAGGTGTTGGTGTTGTTTTTTTAAAACCTTTGAGTAAAGCACTGGCGGATAAAGATCAGATACATGGGTTAATTATCGGTAGTGCAGAAAATCATGGTGGTAAAGCGACTTCTCCAACGGCTCCAAATCCTCTGGCACAACAAGCATTGTTGAAGGCCGCTTATCAGAAATCAAACCTTGACCATAGAACGGTGACTTATATTGAAGCGCACGGTACTGGGACTGAGTTAGGCGACCCCATTGAAATTAATGCGCTTAAATCGACGTTTGCAGACCTTGATAAAAGTTGCGGTTATGCTGATTTCAAGAAAGACCATTGTGCTTTGGGTTCCATTAAATCTAATATTGGTCATTTAGAATCCGCAGCCGGAATTTCAGGTATCTTGAAAGTGTTGCTGATGATGAAACATAAAAAAATTCCTGGCAATGTACATTTAAATAACCAAAACCCTTATTTACAGTTACAGGATAGTCCTTTTTACCTGAGTAAGGACACTCATGATTGGAAAAGTGTATTAGATGAATATCAGAATCCCATACCGAGGCGTGCGGGAGTCAACAGCTTTGGTATTGGTGGTTCTAATGCGCACATTATTTTAGAAGAATATCATACTGAAGACATTGTACGTGATGACGTTTATGCCAAGGAAAATACCTTGGCAATTATTCCATTGTCAGCAAAAAAATCTCAGTACTTGTATAAGATAGCTAGTAGGCTTTTAAGATTTATCCAAATAAATACTTTATATCCATGCGATTTATTTGATTTGGCTTATACATGTCAAGTAGGGCGGGAAGTTATGGATAAGCGTTTGGTCTTTGTTGTGAAATCGATTCAAGAGCTTGAAGATAAACTGAAAAAATTTATTGCCTACTCAGATGCCAATAGCCAGAACAAAGAACAACAGAGAGGATTTGACTTTTATCAAACCGCAGAAAACTCCAATAGTGATCACCTTACTTTTTTATGGGACGATGAAGATACCGTTACCTTGTTAAGTCAATGGGTCAATAAAGGTAAGTATCACAAATTAGCCGAAGCCTGGAGCCAAGGACTCGATATCGACTGGATGCTACTCTATACTCACTCAACACCCCCTCGTCGTATTAGCTTGCCCACGTATCCCTTTGCCAGAGACCGCTACTGGCTACCAGAAAAACCACGCTATAACGCGGCTAATCATCCGGTATCCAACCATCAAACAACCACTCAGAATCACTCACGCTTTGCCATTGATACGGATCACGATGTCATTGCCGAGATCATGCAAAAGACAAACCAACAGGAACTGGAACAATGGTTATTAAAACTGTTGTTTGTGCAATTGCAACATATGGGATTATTTCAACATCGTGTCTTTGAGACAGCGACCGCTCTACGTCAAAGTGCAGGCATCGTTGATAAATATGATCGCTGGTGGCATGAGTGTTTAAGCGTTTTACAGGATGCGGGTTATCTTGAATGGAAAGACGATAGCGTAGCCGTCGCACAGGCACTGGAGTCTGAATCGCAAGAGGCATGGTGGAGCCGATGGAACACGGAGTATAAGCATTACCAGAATGATCCGGAAAAAAAGACGTTAGCGATATTGATTAACGATTGCTTACAGGCATTACCAGAGGTGTTAAGTGGTGAGCAATTAATAACGGATATTATTTTCCCCAATGGTTCGATGGAGAAAATGGAAGGCTTATATAAAAATAATAGGATTGCAGATTATTGTAATCAGTGTGTTGGAGACCTGCTCGTCCAGTTTATTGAAGCACGTCTGTCAAGAGATGCCAATGCGAGGATACGGATTATCGAAATTGGGGCCGGTACGGGGGGCACCACCGCGATAGTGCTGCCAATGTTACAAGCCTATCAGGATCATATCGATACGTATTGTTATACGGATGTTTCCAAAGCCTTTTTGATGCATGGACAGGAACACTACGGCGAACAATACCCCTATCTGAGTTATCGCCTCTGTAATATTGAACAGGACTTAGTGGCTCAAGGAATCACTGCTGGTGATTATGATATTGCGATCGCAGCCAATGTATTACATGCCACGCGGAATATACACGAAACGGTCAGCCATGTGAGGCAGGCATTGGCGGCCAACGGTTTATTGATTTTAAATGAGTTTAGCCAAAAAAGCGTTTTTTCGAGTGTGATATTTGGTTTGATCGATGGTTGGGCCTTATCTGAAGATACGGGATTGCGTATTCCTGGAAGCCCAGGGTTATATCCTAAGCAGTGGCAAGCGGTACTGGAGGCGTCGGGTTTTGGTGACGTGGAATTTCCGCTCCATGACGCTCGTGAGTTGGGTCAACAAATCATCCTGGCAACCAACGCTCATGCGAACGTTGCTAGCGATCTTGCGACATCGGTGATTGATCATGCCCCCAAGAGATTGCCATCCGCCGAGGTCAGGGTAGAGAGAGACGATCATGTCATTGATGAGGGAGTGAGCCATGATGCCATGATGAAGGCCTCTGTCAAACAGTTGTTGGTAGAGCAATTATCCCAGTCTTTAAAACTGGATATGAATGAGATTCACCCTGACGCATCCTTTGCCGATTATGGTGTTGATTCCATTACCGGTGCCAGTTTTATTCAACAGCTTAATGACACGCTGACACTGACTTTAAAGACGGTGTGTTTATTTGATCACAGCTCGGTAAACCGACTGACGGCCTATCTGTTATCTGACTATGGTGATGATATCGCGCAGTGGTTAGCAACGGCACCAGCGTTGGTTGATCATCCACAGAGTGTCGTTAGTCAGGTGTTGCCTGAAAGGTCGCCAGCAAGCACACAAGCCAAGCCCTTGCCTTCAGTCCCCCCTTCGTTATCGATGGAGTCACCCGTTCAACAGGAGTCGATAGCGATTATTGGTATGAGCGGACGGTTTGCGGCGTCAGAAAACCTGGAAGCGTTTTGGCAACAGTTGGCACAGGGTGTGGATTTGGTCGAACCCGCGTCACGTTGGGGGCCACAAGCGGAGACTTACTACGGCAGTTTTCTCAAGGATATGGATCAATTTGATCCTCTCTTTTTTAATCTCTCCGGTGTGGAAGCGAGTTATATGGACCCGCAACAACGTTGTTTTCTGGAGGAATCCTGGAATGCACTGGAGAATGCGGGTTATGTGGGTGATGGCATAGAAGGCAAGCGTTGTGGTATTTATGCCGGTTGTGTGTCCGGTGACTACGCACAACTGTTTGGCGACCAACCCCCGCCCCAGGCTTTTTGGGGCAATGCCAGTTCTATTATTCCCGCCCGGATTGCCTATTATTTAAATCTTCAGGGCCCTGCTACCGCGGTGGATACTGCCTGCTCAAGTTCTCTGGTGGCGGTGCATTTGGCCTGCCAGGCCCTACACCTGGATGAAATGGAGATGGCCTTGGCAGGAGGTGTGTCTCTTTATCCAACCCCATCATTGTATGAGTCTTTGCGTGGTGCAGATATGCTCTCTTCGAGGGGGCGTTGCCACAGCTTTGATGCCTGTGCCGACGGTATCGTCATTGGTGAAGGGGTGGGGGTTGTGGTGCTAAAACGCTTGTCGGCGGCATTGGCGGATGGCGATCATATTCACGGAGTGATTCGTGGCAGTGGTATCAATCAAGACGGTCGTAGTAATGGAATTACGGCACCCAGTGCACAATCGCAGGAACGCCTGGAACGTTGGGTTTATGATCGCTTTGATGTCAACCCTGAGCATATTCAGATGGTGGAAGCTCATGGGACAGGCACGGTATTAGGTGATCCCATTGAATGTGAAGCCTTAACACGGGCGTTTAGACACTATACGGATAAAGAACAGTACTGCGCCATCGGGTCGGTCAAAACCAATATGGGGCACGGCACCATGGTGGCGGGTATGGCGGGCTTATTTAAAGTGGTGTTGTCGATGCAACACCGGCAAATACCTCCATCACTACATTTTACTCAGGGCAATCCGAATATTGACTTTGATCGCAGTCCTTTTTATGTGAACACCGAGCTTCGTGATTGGTCGGTGGGTGAAGGAGAGACCCGTTGTGCGACGGTGAGTGCCTTTGGATTTAGTGGTACCAATGCCCATGCAGTGATAGAAGAAGCGCCGCCAGTCGTGCGCCAACATGAAGAGCAGCCGGGTTATTTAGTGGTCTTATCGGCGCATAGTGATGATCAATTACGGCAGCAGGTTGAGAACTTATGGGGTTATTGTGAGCATCACCCTGAGTTGGATGTGGGCAATCTGAGTTATACCTTATTGTTGGGTCGTCAACATTGGTCGCATCGTCTGGCTTGTGTGGCGTGTGATCTTGAGGATTTGCGGCGGTCACTGGATCAATGGTTGGGTCAGGGTAAGGCTCCCCGAGTGTATGTGTCTGCATTGGCTGAGGGTGAACCACGTCTACAAGTTTCTCTACAGCACTTTGGTAATGACTGTATAAGAGCATGCAGTGAGTCCTGTTCTGTGCATCACTATGTGGACGCGTTATCGACGGTGGGAGATTTATATGTTCAGGGTTATCCATTGGAGTATGGTGCGTTGTTTGCCCAGGGCTATGGTCGTATTCCTTTGCCGACCTATCCGTTTGCTAGGCAGCGTTGTTGGGTTATTGAAAAGGAGGTAGCGTCCAAACGCGATCAACAGACAGTGTCTACACAAGCAGTTCATAGGGAACCGCCTGTGAAATTGACGCATGAGCCAACGACATTGCTGTGCCAACCCGTGTGGCATCTACAGGAAGCGCCAGATGAAGCGAGGCTGGAAGATAGTAATACGGATCGTTTAATCATCTTATGTGAAATGAATACCGCTGATCTACAGATAAATACAATAAAAAATATCCCGGTCGTTCATCTACATTCTACCGAATCGCAGGTATCGACACATTATTGTGATATTGCCGCTCAAGCGTTTGCAACAATAAAAGCCTTGTTGAAACAGAAAACGAATACTCAAACATTGATTCAAATCTTGGTTTACACCCAAGAGAAACAGCAGATGTTGGGTGGTTTGTTAAGTTTGTTAAAAACAGCACAGATAGAAAACCCCAAAATATCAGGTCAACTCATTGAATTGGATAGAGAAGTTACGCTTGAAGCATTAATTAAAATCCTTGAGGTTAACCGTAATACCCAAATAGTCAGTCGTATTCGATACGAAGCAGGCCAGCGTAAAATTGAGAAATGGAAAGAGGTCACTGAAATAAATACGCTGAAGAAAGTGCCGTGGAAGAATGGTGGCATTTATTTAATGAGCGGAGGTGCTGGAGGAATAGCGTTATCTTGTGCCAAGGTAATGGCTCAACAGATAAGAGAGCCAGTATTAATATTAACAGGACGCTCAGCACTGACTGAAAGCAAACGTACCTATTTGAAGGAATTAACTTCATTAGGTGCAAAAGTGTTATATCGGCAGATGGATGTTAGCAAAAGTAACGAAGTTGAATCTCTGGTTAAGCATGTTGTGAAGGAATATGGTCGGCTAAACGGTATTTTACATATGGCTGGCATTATTCAAGATAATTTTATATTGATGAAAACTGTGGAGGAGTTTAAATCGACACTTTCACCAAAGGTCACAGGAACAGTTAACCTAGACCAGGCAACAAAAAATATAAATCTAGACTTTTTTATTTTATTTTCATCCATTTCATCTGTTTATGGAAATATGGGGCAATCGGATTATGCAACAGCCAATGCCTTTATGGACGAATTTTCTGAATATAGAAATACCTTAGTTAGCTATAAAGAACGCAGTGGCAAAACGGTATCAATTAACTGGCCCTATTGGCAAGAAGGTGGCATGCGTTTATCTCTTGATAGGGAAAATCAACTAAAAAACGATGTTGGATTAGTTGCATTGACAACAGAGCATGCAATAGCAGCATTGCATCAGAGTTTATCTTTGCCCGCTTCTCAAGTGTTAATCATGTTTGGCTATAGAGAAAAGATCAGACAGTCTTTTTGGAACGAGAATCCCCAAGAGAATCAAGCGACTGACGACACTGTTAATCCACAGTTAAATAATATTTCCTTACAAGATCAAGTGTTACAGAAATTTAAGGAGTTATTATCAGAGCACATACAAGTACCAGCAGAACGACTGGGTTCTCAACAAAAATTTGAAAGTTTTGGTATTGATTCATTAATCATTAATCAACTGAATAAGGACTTGTCACTTGTGTTTGGGGAAATATCAAAAACATTATTTTATGAATATCGAACACTGATAGAGTTAGTAGATTATCTGATTGCAGAATATCCAGAACAGTCTAAACATTGGCTTGGACAGCCCCAAGAATCACCGTCCTCTGATCAACTGCTATCGTTAGAATTATCAGGAAAAACTCAACAAAAAACGACGGAAGATGTCAATATTGTCCATCCAATTAAAAAGAGTGAGCAAGAGGCCATGGCTGTTATCGGTATGAGTGCTTGCTATCCTAGTGCAAAGAACCTGGATCAATACTGGGAAAATTTGAAGTGTGGAAAAAATTGCATTACCGAAATTCCCGATGATCGTTGGTCTATAGACGAGTTCTTTTGCCCTGATGTCGAAGAAGCTTTGTCGCAAGGAAAAAGCTATAGTAAATGGGGAGGCTTTCTGGAAGATTTTGCAGCATTTGATCCCTTATTTTTTAACCTTTCTCCTAGAGATGCAATGCGCATAGACCCACAAGAAAGGATATTTTTACAGGAGTGTTGGCGAGCTTTTGAAGATGCAGGTTATGTTTGCTCTCGGTTGAGCCCAGAGTTAAGACATAAGACGGGAGTCTATGGGGCCATGACTAAGATAAATCCCAACACATCCTTTGCATCTTTGGTTAATCGAGTCTCCTATATTATGGATTTGCATGGGCCCAGTGTCCCTGTCGATAGTATGTGTTCTTCTGCTTTGGTAGCACTTCATCAAGCTTGTGAAAGCTTACGACAGGGAACGATTGATATGGCCCTAGTTGGTGCAGTGAATTTATATTTGCACCAGGATATTTATTTAGGAATGTGTCAGGCGAAAGTCATTTCTGATTCAGCCACTCCTGCTGTATTTGGTTGTGATGGAAAAGGATTTACACCGTCTGAAGGTGTGGGTGCAGTTGTCATAAAACGACTAAGTGATGCAGAGAAAGATAATGACAGGGTACTCGCTGTTATTCGAGGCAGTGCCGTTAATCACAGTGGTAGAACGAATCATTATGGTGTTCCTTGTCCTCGCCAGCAAGCGGCTGTTATCCATGAAGCGATAGATAATGCCAATGTGGACCCACGTTCTATTGCCTATATAGAGTCCGCTGCAAATGGTTCCGAGATGGGTGATGCGATTGAAATGTCTGCTTTGACTAAGGTATTTCAGACACATCGGGATAACGGAAAAGCACAGTATTCTATTGGTTCACTAAAGTCCATTTTAGGCCATGGGGAAGCGGTGTCAGGTATGGCGCAGTTTATGAAAGTGGTTTTGCAGTTGCGCAATAAGACATTGTGCCCAACGCCTGACCCACAACAAAAAAATCCCAATATTCATTTTGAAAATTTACCGTTCGAACTACAAACCGAGTTAGATGAATGGCGCCAATTAACAATAGCTGACAAAAAAATTCCCAGACGTGCTGGTATCACCGCATTAGGTGCTGGTGGAGTCAATGCCCATATGATTGTAGAAGAATATCAAGAAGCAGTAACATCTATGCCCAAACTAAAGGCAGCAGTGTCACCAATAGTATTTGTTTTATCGGCAAAAACTCAACCGGTATTTAATGACTACCTTAATATTTGGGTAGATTATTTAAACAATAATACAGATATTCATCTAAATAATTTGGCATATAGTCTCCAGTGTGGTCGAGAGGCGATGAAGTATCGATTTGCTTGTGTCATTGATAGTCATAAGGTTTTATTACAATCTTTACATGCTGCCGTAAAAAATAGCGATAGTCCCAATAGTTACCGAGGTATAGTGAATCAACTGGATCATTCATTCATTAATGTAGATGAGAATAAACAAGTTGAACAAGGCCTAATAGAAAATGATTTAACACAATTAGCTAAACTATGGGTGGCTGGCAGAGATATTGAGTGGCAACGTTTATATAAAGACTCTTCTATAGTACATTTAACACAACTGCCAACGTATCCATTTTCTCAAAAAGTTTATTGGGAAAATTATGCCAGAAAAAAAATGACGGATCATATTGTTAATGGGGGCTGCACCATGGTTAGCGATATTGATGATGAGCTTATTGAGTCAACTCAATCTTTAAATACCGATGCAACCTCTTTTATCCCTCTTGATTTGAACTTTATTGAAGAAAAAAATGAAACCGATATTTATCATATCGAATCATATGATGATAGTTATGATGACCTCAAAGATAATGATTCTAATATGAGTGAGATGTCAGATGATATCCGGCTCATTACCGATGAAGTTGATGGTATTGAGCATGATGACGATATTGCTATTTCCCAAAGAATAAGAACAATTTTAGATAAATTGTTGTATCTAGATGATGACGATGAGATTGATGAGATAACTAATTTCGTCGATATAGGCATTACCTCTATGAATCTTGTTGAATTTATTAGCCAATTAAACCGTGAATTTAGTTTGGATATGAAAGAAACCGTTTTATTTGACTATCCGAATATTAATACTTTATCGAATATGATCGAGAATGAACTCGAAGCTGTTGAGGTATAGTTATGTTAGAAGTTATTAATAGATACTGCCATGGATACGTATTCGTGCCAGTGGTATTGGCCCTAGAAGAAAAAGGGTTTTTTGACCTTTTTACAAGGAATAGATACCTTACATTTGAAAAAATAAAAACAGAATTAAATGCTAATAGTGGCCATCTTCAAGTAGCCTTACGCATGTTGCAGTCTGTTTCATGGATATCATGTGATGATCAAGGGTATGTACTAACAGATGCAGCGGACGAAAGAAATAAAATACCTAGTGATTTTATAGAGCTTTTTAATTTCTCTATGAGTCGCTATTTAGAAAATACGGAAGGGCATGGATTAAAAAAATGGATAGATCAATCCGGAGATAACTGGGGTATTTCAAACCCTGTATTAACCGATTTTTTGGATGGTGTTTTAATTATTCCCTTATTACTAGAACTGAAGGAAAATGGTTATTTTGATGCGTTAAAAAATGTTAATAGTCTAAATAAAAAATTATTTTTAGGTGATATCGAACAATCGGTTCGCAATGAAATTATTACACTATTTAAACAAAAGAACTGGCTCCGAGAAGATGAAGAGACGTTTTACTTCACAAAATCCGGTCAATTTATCACTCAACGAATTTTTATTACCGCAACCATTGCTTCTTATAAGCCCATGTTGTCTCGGATAACGGAATTAATGTTTGGTAATGCTAGGAGTATTTTTAAAAAGGGATTGCATGGAGAGGAGAGCCATGTTGACCGAACCTTAAATGTTATTGGTAGTGGTTTTCAACATCAAAAGTACTTCGCTGATATCGAAGCGTTAGTCATTCAGTTATTTAATGATACTTTTTACGATCAACAGCCGAAATATATTGCGGATATGGGTTGTGGTGATGGGACTCTACTAAAAAATATTTACAATATTATCAAGGAAAAATCTGCACGAGGAAACGTGTTGAATCACTATCCCGTGGTACTTATTGGTATTGATTATAATGAAGCCGCTTTGCAGGAAACTAACAATACACTGGCAGGTGTTGATACAAGACACTATGTTTTAAAAGGCGATATTGGTGATCCTGAAGGAGTGATAAGTGATCTATATGATTTAGGTATTAAAGATCCTGAGAATATATTGCATGTGCGTTCATTTCTGGATCATGATCGTCCTTATATTGCACCCACAGAGGTGATGAATATTGAAGCACGTTCAAAGATATTTGATCAGGGCGTGTATGTTGATTCAGACGGTCAAGCAATATCGCCTGTGGTTATGATACAAAGTCTGGTGGAACATTTTAAACGCTGGTCTTGTGTAAAGACGAAACATGGCTTGCTTATATTAGAAGTACATTCTCTTAACCCTGAGGTTGTCAACCAATATTTGGATGAAAGTGAAAGTTTGCATTTTGATGCCTATCATGGTTTTTCCTCTCAATATTTAGTATCGGCTGAGGATTTTCTAATATGTGCTGCAGAAGCTGGTTTATTTTCTAAACCTGATGTTTTTCAAAATTATCCAAGGAACTTACCTTTTACTCGAATTACCCTAAATTTTTTTGAAAAAAAGCCTTATCAAATTCGTCACCCGAATGAAAATGATTTGTCTGCATTGATGGATTTAGAAAAAATTTGTCGACCTAATAATCAATGTTTATGCATTGATGACCTTCGCCAACGCATAGATGAATACCCAAAAGGTCAATGTATTTTAGAATTAAACAATACCATTGTTGCAGTGATTTATTCACAAAAGTGTATTAATAGAGTGTTAGGTACTGCTGCAGGTGTTTGGCAACACAATGCCCGAGGACAATGTATACATTACTTGTATATCAATGTATTGCCCAAAATAAAAAAAGAATATGCCATACAATTATTACAGTTTACCTCTATCTATCATGGTGTTCATAATGATATTGAAGATGTTATTGGTATTGATGAATGTTATCAGTGCTTAAATGAGAAAACGATACAAGCAGGCAGTTTTATGGAAAGTGAGTCAGTTGATGTTTTATGTTCAAGAGTAGAAAAACATATTGCGAAGTATCCAATAGATATTGGAGTAAATGCTCTGGATGCAGAGCAGGAAATGGGGTTGTTTGGTGCTAAGTGGTTACTATCTATTTTTCAAAGCCAAGGAGTGATGAAAAAATCAGGTGAATATTATCAAAAAGATCAATTGAGGTTGATGTTAAATATTATTCCAAAATATTATCGATTATTTGAGTGCTTGCTACTCATATTTGAAAAAAGAAAGCTTATTTCAATTCAAAAAAATACGGTGCAAACACTTTCCGATATTGATGAATTTGCTCTTAACGATCCATTGGTTGAGTTTGCTTCGTTTAAGCGTACGTTTTCCTCTCAATATGGCAGCCTTATGCCGTTTCTACGATTAATGGCATCGTGCCTTTCTCGGTATTTGGAAATATTAACAGGCAAAATACAGGCGCATGACATTATTTTTCCAGAAGGAGGGATGAATTTATTTGAAGGTATTTTTAAAGGCGATCAACTTTCAGACTATTTTAATCATATTCTCGCAGAGCTGATTTATGAAAGGGCTAACGCTCTATCGGTGGGTAATATGAATAAAACAATTCGTATTTTAGAAATAGGAGCAGGTACTGGTGGTGCAACAGAGTTTGTATTGAATAGAGCTTCACCGCTGTCGAATGTTATAGAGTTTTACTATACTGATATCTCGTCCTCATTCCTTCGTTATGGAGAAAGTAGATTTTCCGATAAATATCCCTGGTTGCAATATAAGGTGTTAGATATTGAAAGCAATTTAGATGCACAGGGATTTTACCCTGATAGCTTTGATATTGTGTATGCATCTAATGTTCTCCACGATACGAAATATATACAGTATACCCTTTCCCAAGTGAGTCACATGCTAACGCAAAATGGCTTGTTAATGTTGAATGAATTTACTCGGATGAAGGATTTGTTACTGTTTACCGGTGGTTTGTTAGATGGCCTTTGGTTATATGAAGACCCTACCAATCGATTGGATAATGTCTGCTTGTTAAATGTTGATCAGTGGCGATCTATATTATTTAAATCAGGCTTTAAAAATGTTAAAGACTTTGTTTTACCTTTTGAAAAACTTAATACTGAGCAAAGTCAAAGTGTTATTGTCTCTGAGTGGATTAATGAAGACCTGTCTAGTAATGTTGAAAATGTGGTGAAAAATAATCATTGTTTAGAAATACAAAATCACTCTGATCCGATTACTGTGGAGAATAAAATAGTTACAATAAAAGACAATACATCGTTACACGATAGTATTGAGAAAATATTTTATAAAATTTTAGGGGATAAAAGAAAATTAGGATTTTCTCCTAAACGCCCCTTGATGGAGTTAGGGTTGGATTCTATCGAACTACTTGAATTAAGATCATTACTCGGTAAGCATTTTTCCATAAAACTGGAACCTACTTTTTTATTTCAATATGAAACGATGGCTGCAGTGATTGAATACTTCCGTAGCCTCTCTGTGCCATCCGACATGATTCAAGATAAGCCTGATATTATCGATAAAGTCCCTATTACGGAAGAGATAATGACTGGAGGTACGTCAAGGGTAAGAACAGGACAATCGAATCAGAATGAACCTATTGCGATTATTGGTATGTCTTGTTTATTTCCAGGTGAGGTTACGACAGTTGATGAGTTCTGGGAATTATTAATACAAGAAAGACATGCCATTCAACCCTTACCTAAGGGACGTTGGCAATGGCCAGAAGGTGTTGATCCATCGGGAGCACAACTTGGCATTGATCAGGGTGGATTTCTGGATGGTATTGATACCTTTGATGCTGACTTCTTTCGTATATCGAGAAAAGAAGCGGAGTTAATGGACCCTCAGCAAAGAAAACTACTGGAATTAAGTTGGCAGGTCATAGAGCATGCCGGATATAAACCATCGGTTTTTTCTGGTCAAGAGATTGGTATCTATGTAGGTGCTTGTCACGGTAATTATAGGGAGTTATTAACTAAAAGTGACCAAAGCCTAAAAACAACGGAAGGCTATTTGATGACAGGTAGTATGTTGTCGTTTTTACCCAATAGAATTTCCTATTTTTATAATTTTAAAGGTCCCAGCGTTGCTATTGATACGGCTTGTTCAAGTGTTTTGGTTGCTATTGAGCAAGCAGTTTATGCGATTCAATCGGGGAGGTGTGATCAGGCTCTGGTGGGTGGGATCAATTTAATGTCCACTCCGAGTGATACGGTTTCTTATTACCAAGCAGGTATGTTATCAAAATCAGGGAAATGTAAAACGTTTGATGCAATGGCCGATGGTTATGTACGTGGCGAAGGTGGCGCTATGCTATTTTTGAAATCGTTATCTCAAGCCGAATATGATAAGGATTGTATTTATGGGGTTATTAAGGGGGTAGGAGTTAATCATGGTGGGCAAGCCAGTTCGCTAACGGTCCCTAAACCTGATTCTCAGGCGGCTTTATTAAAATCGGTTTATTTAAAAGCCAATGTTCATCCAGACACCATCAGTTATATAGAGACCCATGGTACAGCAACCCCTCTGGGTGACCCCGTTGAGGTTAATGCTCTTAAACAGGCTTTCGGTAGCTTTTATCCTGATATGGCGCAAAAAAAATTGAACAGTCGGTACTGTGGTCTAGGTTCGGTAAAAACTAATATAGGCCATTTGGAAGCCGCTTCGGGTATAGCCGGAATCATTAAAATATTATTAAGTATGCGATACCGTCGCATTCCTGCTTCACTGAATTATACCCAGTTAAATCCTAATATTGAGTTATCTGATAGTCCATTTTATATCGTTAATAAAAGTCGGGATTGGCCAGTTTTGCAAGATAGTCGTGGTGGTGAAATTCCTCGACGTGCTGGTGTTAATGTTTATGGTGGAGGAGGCGTTAATGCTCATGTTGTATTAGAAGAGTATGTTACATCACCCGATATGAATAATGTCAATATACCGAATGCTACATTACCCGATCAGAAAAAAACAGAGTTGATTATATTATCAGCTATGAATGAGGAAACACTCAAGCATATTGCAAAAAACCTAAAAAGTTATCTCAGTAAAACAGCACGATTGGAAAAGCATGATTTGGCCGATATTGCCTATACTTTACAGGTAGGTCGTGAAGCTATGAAGGCGCGGGCTATATTTTTAGTAGATAACAACAGTGAATTGATAGAAAAGCTGGAAGATTTTGTTGTAGGAAAAAAAGTAATTAAAAATCACTATGCTGGATATGTGAGCGCAGAAAACGAATTGATTGCTTTGTTTGATTCTGCTGAAGATAAGCAACAAACCATTAAGACATGGATGTTAGATGGGCAGTTTGAAAAATTAGCCCGATTATGGGTAAAAGGTTTACCGGTCGATTGGAGCTTACTCCATGACAATCCCCGTCCGAATCGTATTGCTTTACCCTGCTATCCTTTTGCCAAAGAGACGTATTGGATTCCTGCACACGCTGAAACCATTATACCTCATAGAGATAATGCTAATGTAGTCAATAAAATACACCCCTTATTGCATACGAATATTTCAGATTTTACACAACAATGTTTCGTTTCAACATTTACTGGATATGAAGTTTTCTTTAAGGATCATGTCATACAAGGCAAGAGAATACTTCCAGGTGTTGCCTATCTTGAAATGGCACGAGCCGCTATTGAACAGTCTGTCGGCCCCTTATATAAATATAAAAGCCATATTCAATTGCAACATATTGCCTGGGCAACGCCTTTTTTTATACAGAAGAAAACGGATGTTTATATTCATTTATTTATTAATAGTAGTGATCCGTCAGAACGTGTAGGCAACAATCTGATTCAATACGAAATATATACGAAGGCTTTAGACAATGAGCATAATGAAAACTTACCAGCCGCTACCCGTGTCATACATCATCATGGAGTGGCTTTGTTAAGGAATGGTGACGATGATACAGAGGATGTGAATATAACAGAGTTAACAGCGGAAATAATGCTTTCTGAAAGAGACAATGAGTATCACTATCTTGATACTGAAAAATGTTATGCATTGTTTAAAAATATGGGTATTGATTATGGTTCCGGCCATAAAGGGATACAAGATATTTATGCCAATAACCATCAGGTATTAGCCAGATTAGTGATACCTGCTTCGGTTTTACATACTCAAGATCAATTTATCATGCCCCCTAGTCTGATGGACTCCGCTTTACAGGCTCATATTGGCTTGGAAAGTCATGCATGGACTTCAAATAGTGTCAACCTATCACTCTATGTTCCCTTTGCGGTAGACACTATTGACGTGATAGCAGCCTGTACAGCGAATATGTGGGTATGGATACGCTATTGTTTACCTCAAGAACAGAACATCAATAAGCCATTTAAAAAACTCAATATGGATTTGTGTGATGATAAAGGCAAGGTATGTATAAAAATACGCGGGCTATCGCTCAAAAGGATTACTGGCTACTATCCACACTGGCAGGAACAGACGTTACCTGGCGAGAGGCAAAGGCAGATAGAAAAGGAAATAGCCGTTTCGTCCACTCATTTAGAGGGCGATCAGTTGCCGTCGAAGGTGTCTTCAGTGAATGAGACAGAACTTGAAGAAAGGGTATTTCAATATTTTAAAACATTGATTTCTTCAACACTGAAGCGGCCACGCCATCGCATTCAACTCGATGAAGCGCTAGAGAACTATGGCATTGATTCATTGTTGTCTATAGAAATGATCATCGAATTGGAAAAAGTGTTTGGTTCTTTACCGAAAACGTTGTTTTTTGAATATCAAACGATTCGAGAGCTCGGTCACTACTTTTTTCAAACCTATACTGAACAATGGTGTGAACTATTCCGTATGGATAATGAGCCTGACATCATCGATGATCGTCGGACTATAGAGGAGACAAAAACGTCACTGACCAAAGCATCAACTGGAAATTTATCTAAACATATAACACAGCGCAACCCTTATCAATCTCGATTTATAGCACCTCCTGTAGGTGTTAACACTCAACAATCTGCATCGGTTTCAACCGTTTTGGATGTCGCCATTATTGGTCTTAGTGGTCGTTATCCACAGGCTGAGAATATGGAGAAATATTGGCAGAATTTATGTCAAGGCAAGGATTGTATTACGGAAATTCCAAAGGCGCGCTGGGATTGGCGAGACTATTATACAGGGGACCCGGATCATCCAGGTAGGCATCACAGTAAATGGGGTGGTTTTATTGAGGATATCGAACAGTTTGATGCTTTGTTTTTTAATATTTCTCCTCGCGAAGCAGAGCGTATTGATCCCCAGGAACGGCTCTTTTTAGAGACCTCTTGGACGGCTTTGGAAGATGCTGGTTATTGTAGGGATAGTTTGGATAAGTCACCGCTACCAAGGCAGGTTGGTGTTTATGTTGGAGTGATGTATTCAGAGTATCAGTTGTTAGGTTTTGAGCAAAACCTGCAAGGTAATCCGATATCATCCAGCATTAGTCATGCCAGTATTGCTAATCGAGTATCTTATGTTTTAAATGTGAGTGGCCCGAGTATGGCAGTCGATACGATGTGCTCAAGCTCATTAACGGCGTTACATCTGGCCTGTCAAGACCTGACATTGGGTCATACTGATATGGGTATTGCGGGTGGTGTAAATATTTCCATTCATCCTGACAAATATCAATTGATCAGTGATAAACGGCTGGTTTCTAGCAGTGCTCATTGTAAAAGCTTTGGTAACGGTGGTGATGGTTATATTCCCAGTGAGGGGGTGGGTGCCATAATACTGAAACGTTTGGCCGATGCTGAGCGTGACGGCGATCATATTTATGGTGTTATTAAAGGGAGTGCCATCAATCATGGTGGCAAAACCAATGGCTATAGTGTGCCTAATCCGGATAAGCAACAGCGTGTCATTAGTGAGGCTTTGCAGCGGGCTCAAATAGCTCCTCATCAAGTCAGTTATGTAGAAGCGCATGGTGCGGGAAGCCGTTTAGGCGACCCAATAGAAATTACGGCTCTCAGCAAAGCATTTAACAATGTTAGTGCGCAATTTAATGTGCAAAGTGCAGCCAATCAATCGTGTTTTATTGGCTCGGTAAAATCCAATATAGGAAACTGTGAATCTGCAGCAGGGACTGCCAGTATTAGCAAAGTATTGCTACAAATGAAACATGGTCAAATAGTGCCGTCCTTGCATTCAAAAGAACTGAATCCCAATATTGATTTTTCAGCAACTCCCTTTGTGGTTAACCAAGAACTGCGCGATTGGCAGAGACCGCTGATTGATGGAAAAACAGTGCCGAGAGTTGCGGGTGTCTTTTCATTTGGGGCAGGTGGTTCCAATGCTTACGTGGTGATTGAAGAGTATATTGCGAAGATACCGACAAATAACACCAGGGAATCTATAAACCATAGGTCTATTATTCCATTATCAGCACGAACTGCTGAGCAGTTGCGGCAAATTGCCAGTAGATTGCTGGCATTTATTGAAAAGAACAAGCAAGACAACGTGGTTACCCCCTTAATAGATATTGCCTATACATTGCAGGTAGGACGCGAAGCAATGGATGAACGCTTGGGATTTATTGTGAGTTCAACCGATGAATTAGTCGAAGAACTACGAAGATATCTTCAAACACACGATGATATGGAAGAGCTTTATCGAGGTCAGGTTAATCGATATGAAGACACCTTTCTTACTATGGCGGCTGATGAAGATCTCTCTGAGGCTATCCACCATTGGATTAAAAAACGAAAACTGTCTAAGTTAATGCAATATTGGATTAAAGGTCTTGTGATTAATTGGGATAAGTTATACGAGGGCTTACCAAAAGATGATAGTCCTCGTCGCATTAGCTTACCTACCTATCCTTTTGCCAGGCAATATTGTTGGATTGTTAAAGATCGTAGCACTCATACTCATTGTGATGTTATGACATCAACAAAGGCTATTTCATCAAAACAATTGCCTTTGGGGAAAAACAAAGAAATATTAAAAAACAATGATTCATTTGTTGGGCAAGATGATGATGCAGAAACTACCTTAACGGTAGACATGATACGTCATAGCTTACGTGATACTCTGGCAGATGAATTATATGTGAATGCTGAACAATTAAAAGATGATATGCCCTTTGTCGATATGGGGTTGGATTCCATTGTTGGCGTTACATGGACTCGCAAGCTTAGCCAAAAATATCATGTATCCATTGATGCGACTAAAGTTTATCAATATCCAAGCTTGCGAAAAATGGCAAATTATATACTTGCAGAGATTAATCGATTAGGCACCGCTCACCTATTTTCCAAGCAAGGAAGGACTGCATCACCTCAACAAAAATATGGTATAAGCCAACAGGAAGACAATGCGTTAATTTCCTCCTCTTCGGTATCTTACATAAAATCTTCGCCAATTAAAAAGGTCGCTATTGATAGTGATTTTGATAAAGGAAGCCACAATGGGCGGGAAAATGGCTACCGTATTATATCTGCTACGCAAAATGATATCACGGAACTATTACAACTAGAGAACGTGTGTCTTCCCCAGCACCTAGTTTGTACTAGGTCCATGTTGGTAGCGCGTATTAAACTTTACCCTGAAGGACAAATTCTTATAAAAAAACAAAAAAAGATTATAGCCGCATTATGTTCTCAACGACTTGATAGCAAAACGTTATTATATCATGCTAAATATCATCAATTATTGAGTTTACACCATAAAAATGGGGCTGTTTTACATATAGTATCCATCAATATTTTACCAGAATTTCGAGGGCAAGAATTAGAACGCAAGCTATTAAATGCTCTTTTATACCAAAAACATTTCATGGATGGTATTCAATATTTGACGAGAATTATATCTTGCGAAAATTATCATGATCACACCATTGAGCTTAAAGATTATTTACAACAAGTTGCACATAATGACTGGTACAAAGAGCCTGTATTAAATTTTCATCATTCTCATGGTGGCAGGGTTGTAGGACTAATAAGAAATTATCAGGTACTCAATAGAAATAGCCAAGATGATGGTGTGCTTATTGAGCATACTATTAAATCTTTCTCTCAATCGATAAGAGAAAGTTTTCCAACCACTAAAGACTTCGAAAAAACCAGTCGATACCAGCCGTTATCCAAACGTATTAGAAGCCTGATGCGTCTGTACCCGGAAATAGTCCCTCTGTCTATCGAAGGCTCTGGTTGTAATACCTTTTGGATTCACGGTGGTTCTGGTGAGGTAGGAGTGTATATGGACATTGCCAAGCATTTACAAACGTCTGATTTTAAAATGATTGGAATACAAGCACGTGGGTTTCTTATGCCGAATGCCCCCCCCCTTAATAATCTGGTTGAAATGGCCAGATACTACTCAAAAATGATTGTCTCTGTAGACCCTATTGGTCCTTATCACATTATAGGATTTTCAATGGGAGGAGCCATTACCTATGAAGTTGGTCGGCAATTACAGTTAGCAGGAAAAACAGTAAACACACTGGTTATGGTGGAACCACCGGTTTGTAACGATAACCAGTATGCTGACCTCTTTAACGTGTCTAAACGTGAAAATTTTTTGGCCAATGCAAACTTTTTATTACTGGTTACTTTATACCTGGATAGGGATTTTTCTGAAAAACTAAATACGGGAGAAATAAACTGGGATACCTATATGATTGTGGAAGAGGATGTATTGGATATTGCCGATGATGAGTTAGTTTCCTATCTGGTACAGTTATGCCTTAAAAAAGGTATTAAACAGTCTGCTGAAGCATTGGAATTTAAGTTAAGGTCTATATCTGATATTCATCTTGCGAATTTGCAGGCGATACAAGACTATCGGCCTAAAACATTACCTTATCCCGATAAGACTTCAATAGTATTGATGCGTACTGAATCAGCAAAAGCAACATCAGATGCTATATGGAACCCAGAATATTTAAAAAATATTCAACGTGTTTGGGGATCAATGATGCCATTTTTTCAATATTGGGACTCACTTATTCCCAATTTGAAAACCATTATTATAGGTGGCAATAATCATGTTGATATGTTAAACGATAAAAAAAGCCTCAATAAATTTCTGCAACAACTAAGACAGCTCTACAATAAACATAAAAGCAATAATGAGTCTTGTGATTATTTCCATGAAAAAAACAATGGCATTTTAATAGATAGATCTCATACTGAATCGAATATTGCCATTATAGGTATGTCAGGGTGTTTTCCGGATGCAAAAAATGTTAATGAATTTTGGGAAAATTTAAAAAATGCTCGTCATAGTGTTAAAGAAATTCCCTATAATCGGTCTTGGGATATTGATGATTACTTTGATACTTCTTCGCAAACACATGCACAGGAATATGTTAAACAAGGAGCATTTTTAGAAAATATCGATCTTTTTGATCCGCTGTTTTTTAATATTTCTCCGGTGGAAGCAGAGCTTATGGATCCAACTGAACGATTTTTCCTTCAGGAATCCTGGAAAGCGATTGAAGATGCTGGTTATGATGCATCAAACTTAAGTGGAAAACGTTGGGGGGTATTTGCCTGTGCAAAGGGAGACTACCATGCCATTATTCACAAGCAGGATAAAACTCGTATCATGACCACTGACTCTATGCCTCCTGCCAGGTTTGCTTATTTATTGAATTTGTTAGGGCCTGCAGTTCACGTTGATACGGCTTGTTCATCGTCTTTGGCAGCAATTGCTTACGCATGTGATAGCCTCATTCTTGGAAATTGTGATGTTGCCATTGCAGGAGGTGGAAATATCAACTCAACTCCCAGCCTTTTGATCAGTTCAAGTCAACTTGGTTTGTTGTCAAAAGATGGCCGATGTTATACCTTCGATCAACGTGCAAACGGAACGGTATTAGGGGAGGCGGTAGCATCGATTATTTTAAAACCCTTACAACAAGCGATTGACGATGGTGATCAGGTCTACGGATTAATTAAGGGTTGGGGAATGAATCAAGATGGAAAAACCAATGGTATTACTGCTCCTAGTGTTAAGTCACAAATTCAGTTGGAAGCGGATGTTTATCAAAAATTTATGATTAATCCTGAACATATTACGATGGTTGAAGCCCATGGAACTGGGACTAAACTAGGAGATCCCATTGAGGTTCAGGCATTAACAGAAGCTTTTCAGAAATATACTCAAAAAACAGGGTATTGTGCACTAGGTTCTTTGAAAAGTAATATTGGACATACTTTTTCCGCTGCTGGAGTCGCTAGTGTTATCAAGGTTTTGTTGTCATTCAAGCATTCACAGATTCCTCCAAGTATTAATTTCAAGACTATCAATTCTCATATACCTATTGATAAAACGCCATTTTTTGTGAATAGCCATTTGAAACCCTGGCCTTATCGTGCTGATCAATCCCGTTGTGCGGCGGTGAGTGCTTTTGGTGCAACAGGAACCAATGTCCATTTGGTGATAGAAGAATATATCAGCAAAAGCTCGACATTAAATACCTCCAGATTGATTGATGATAAGCCTTTACCCGTTATTATCCCTTTGTCGGCAAAAGATCCAGATAGGTTAAAGGAAGTGGCACAACGTTTGTTGGAATTTATTCGTGAACATTCGACAGCTGAGGTTGGCGGTGAAGAAGGTTTTCACACAGATAATGTAGACGCCACTGAACTCCAAAATAAGCTTGATTTACAATCGGTTGCTTATACCCTTCAAGTCGGGCGTCAAGCTATGACTGAACGCTTAGGATTTATAGTCAGTTCTTTTAAAGAACTTGAAAAAAAACTGGATGAATTTATGTATGATAAGAAAAATATTAAAGGAATGTATAGAGGAAAAATTAAAGATAATGAAGAAACCATCACATTATTTTCAAGAGACAAAGAAATGATAGAAGTTGTTAAATTATGGATGCGTAAAAAGAAACTGTCCAAAATTTTAAATCTTTGGGTTAAAGGATTAACACTTGATTGGAAGCAATTATATGGTAAAGAACATCCAGCTCGTATTAGTTTGCCATGCTATCCTTTTGCCAAAGAGCGTTATTGGTTGGATACTGATAAGTTAGTCGACGGTAGTTATCTCAACCCTAGACAAGAGGGAATAAATACAGATAGTGATAAGTTTGATGAAAAGCTTTATGAATCCTTGCTGGACAATCTTTTTTCCAAAACTATGACACCTGATGAAGCTATTAAGTTAATGGAAGAGGAGGTATCATGAAAAAATTAATTAAATTGATTTATGAAAAAGTTTTTGAAAATAAACTATCAAAATCAGAAGCCTTATCGTTGATTAGTGGATTGAAGGCGAGCAATACTACTATCCTTCATCCCCTTATACATGAAAACACGTCGAGTTTTTTTGAAAAAAAATTCAGTTCAACTTTTTCTGGTAGAGAATTTTTCTTTCGGATAGATGCTAACCTTAAAAAAAGTGTATTATCTCCTGTAACATACCTTGAAATGGTTTATGCTGCAGCAACAAAGGCAATGGCTGGTGAGAAATTTTCAGCGCAATTTAAAAAAATTGAGTGGCAATATCCAGCCATTGTTCATGAAGAGTCGATAACAGTTCATATTCGTTTTTTTAAAGATCCAAATACCTGGTTGGATACAAGTGAGGAGCAATTTTTATGCTATCAAATTTACACAATTTCAAATAATCAAGAAACAAGCGATATTGTTCACAACCGGGGTGTAATAGATTTTGATCATAAAAATAGTGAATTAAGTCCACTTGATATTTCTTCACTACAAAAGCATATCAGTGAATATTTTCTAGACCCTAAAGAGGATAGTGATTTTTTTGAAAAGAGCGATAAAAGTAATGAGCCCTATTATCAGAGTATTGAATTGTTACATATTAATTTTCAGAAAGAAGCGCTTATAAAATTATCGTTTGATCACGTATCAGATACATATAACCATCAAGAGTCATTGGTTTTACATCCAGATATACTGGAGTTAGCTTTACAATCCTGTAGCTTCTTATGCCTTGATATGGCAGATACTGAATCTGAGTTTTTCGGGGAGTTGCAGCCAGTGAGTGTAGATGCTTTATCAATCATGTCTCGCTGTCAGGACTCAATGTGGGTTTGGTTACGGCTTAACAGCTTCCATGAAGGTAGGTTAATAGTCGATATTGACTTGTGTGATGAATATGGTCATGTCTGTGTTCAACTAAAAGGTTTGGTATTAGAAGCAAATGAACACTGTAAACAGAATAATATTATACCGCCAACAGAGACTTCGTTAGATAATATAGAACCCTATGAGGTCATGTGTTTTGAAGAGGAATGGAAAGCCCAATTGTTAAAGGAAAATACGTTAAATACGCAAAAAAACACCTCGCATACCGTTATTTGTTTATTATCAGAACCAGATAACCAAGCTGCGTTAAAATCTGCGATGCATTCAATAAGTCCGCAGACACAACTCGTTTTTATGTCTCAAAGTGATACCCAAAAAAATTCTTCTGAATGTTTTTTTGTTAATCCATATGATGGTATTACCTATCAGGAAGCATTGAAAAATATTATGCAAGTTCATGGCGTAAGTGAAATATACAATGTACTGTATTTATGGGCCTGGGAAGATAGTCATTGGATTGAGTCCAGCATTCCAGTTGTTCATTTGTTACAAAGTATTAAAGCGAGTGAGATAAAGGTACAGCGTATCTTATTGGCGGCTAATTATAAAACAGATTTACAGCGTTGTTATATAGAATCCTGGTTGGGTTTTGAGCGTTCTTTGGATTTGGTTTTGCCAAGTATTCATCTTAAAGTTTTTCTTTTGCAAGATATCAGTAATACTAAAAAAAGCATTGCAGAACAAATAAATGATTATACTAAAACGCTATGGTCAGAATTGAAGACTACTACACCTGGCAGTGTTTTATATAAGAAAGATCAGCGTTATCAGTTGAGTATTCAGTCAGTTACCTTAAAGGATGCTGACTCTAAGTCTATCCTCCGGGGTACGGTATTAATTACTGGAGGATGCGGAGGCTTGGGGTTATTATTCGCCCAATATCTCGCTAAAACACAAGGCACGGATTTTATTTTAGTGGGCCGTTCCCCTCTCAACGAGGAGAAGCAACAAGCCATCCAAACCCTGGAGAATTTAGGTAGCAGGGTTTATTACCTGCAAGCAGATGTTTGTGATAAAACTGCTTTACAGCATGGTTTGGTATTAGCTAAAGAGCATTGTCGGAACGCTCTTTGTGCTGTGATTCATGCTGCGGGTATTATTGACAATGATGATATAGTGACAAAAAATATTGATAATTTTCAAAAAGTATTACTACCTAAAATTGAAGGTATAAGGATTCTTGATGAGGTATTGGCTGACGAAGTATTAGATATAGTCTGTTATTTTTCCTCAGCTTCAGCCATCCTCGGTGACAGTGGACAGTGTGATTATGCGGTGGCAAACCGTTTTCTTATGTCATACGGAAATTATCGAAATACATTGGTATCTGAAGGAAAACGTTCGGGCAAGACTATTGTATTTAACTGGCCGGGTTGGCATGTCGATAGTATGTTAGCAGGTGATTGGGATGCTGATAACTCACAACAACAGTTGGATTTTTATCTTAAAAGTAGTGGGCAACGTTTACTGGAAGCAGCAGAGGGCTGTGAGTTATTTGAAAAAATAATAGACCAGAGTAAAAAACAATTTTTGGTGATTCCAGGTCAGCGAAGTCGGGTTAAACGGTTTTTATCGCGTATAGGGAAATATGGAGATATACATTCAAATACAAAGAATATTCCTGGGGTCTTGGATTTACTAGAGGGTGTGGATAAGTGCTCTGGTTGGCGCCCTGAAATGAAGGGTTTCACTATTTTTCAGTGTATTGAATGGGATTTAAAATCGCTAATAGTTCAGCAGTTAAAACTACCTATTCATAAAGTAGAAACAGAAAGTAATTTGGCCGATTTTGGTTTTGACTCCATTAGCTTAACAGCTTATGCCTCTACACTAAGCAATCACTACAACATTGATGTCACACCATCGATATTTTTTACCTATCCGACAATAGCGCGATTATGCGATTATTTTGAAAATGACTATAAAGCGATAATGGAGAATTTTTATCGACAAGAATCAATAGTAAACAATACAAAAAAAACGGCCACTACACCTATTCAATCTTCTCAAGCCAAATCTCAGCGAGCAATTCAGCCCGATTTCCTTTTTAAACAGAAGGAAGATTCCATCAATAAGGAATCTATTAATAATGAACCTATTGCGATTATTGGTATGAGTGGTCGTTTCCCAGAAGCGCGTAATATTCATGAAATGTGGAATATTTTGTCTGAACAACGCCATGTGGTTCAGGAAATTTCAATAGAACGTTTTCCTGAATATCAAGAGTACCTCACTCAAGTCAATGGAGGCCATTGGTGGAGCGGTTGCATTCCGGGCGCCTATGAATTTGACCCGTTGTTTTTTGAAATTTCGCCTTTGGAAGCGGAAACGATGGACCCTCGTCAACGTTTGTTGTTACAGGAGTCATGGAATGCTCTGGAAGATGCCGGGTATGGCGACTGCCAACTTAAAAAATATAAAACAGGTATGTTTGTTGGTGTAGAGGAGGGCGATTATTCTTTATTGGCAAAAATGAGCAATGTGACCTCTATTCACACGGGTATTTTAGCTGCACGACTGGCTTATTTTTTGAATTTTAATGGACCAACCATGGCGATTAATACCGCGTGTTCCTCCGGTCTTGTTGCTTTACATCAAGCCTGTGTGAGTTTGCGTCAGCGTGAGTGCGGTACTGCCATTGCGGCAGGGGTAAGTATTCATTGTACTTTGGGGCCACAGGTGGGAATGGAGCAGGCAGGCATATTATCCCCGGATGGCAAATGCTTTACCTTTGATAAGCGGGCCAATGGTATGGTCCCTGGAGAAGCGGTCGTCGCGGTGGTACTTAAACCCCTCTCTCAGGCCATTGCAGACGGTGATCCCGTCTATGCCAGCATTCGTGGTAGTGGCCTTAACTACGATGGAAAAACTAATGGCATTACCGCTCCCAGTGGCACAGCGCAAACAGCGCTGTTGAAACAGGTGTATGAACAGGCGCAAGTGGATGTTGAACACATTGACTATATTGTAGCGCATGGCACCGGAACCCAACTGGGTGATCCCATTGAAGTCAATGCACTGTATGATGCTTTTAAGGATAACACCGATAAACAAAACTACTGTGCACTGACGTCGACAAAAACGAATTTTGGTCATACCTTTGCCGCTTCGGGTCTGGTGAGTTTGGTCAGTTTGGTGCAAGCGTTAGAGCATGAGCAGATTCCGGCGAGCCTGCATTGTGAAGAAGAAAACGACTATATCCACTGGTCATCGAGCCCATTTTATGTCAATAAACAAACCCGCCCCTGGCCTAAACAGGGAAATAAAGCGCGTATGGGGGCTTTGAGTGCCTTTGGTATCAGCGGTACCAATACTCATGTGATTGTTGAAGACTCTATAAGAGAGGCGGAAGGGGGGGTGGACCCCTTGCCCTATTACTTGATCGTTTTATCGGCGAAAACCGAATCGGCATTACAGGCCCGGATACACCGTTTACAAGATGCCCTGCAAGAGGACAGGCTGGCTAAGGTCGATATGTCTGCGTTGGCCTATACCTTACAAACCGGTCGCCACCATTTTCAATATCGCAGTGCGTTGGTGGTGCAGGATCGTGAAGATGCGATCTATAGTTTGGGTCAGTTGCGGGATAAAGCGCAGCGGTTAAATAGTTTAACAGGACATGCGCCCCGTGGTTTTAAGGGGCAAATAGCAATGGTACGCTATATCGACCTGTTATTGGATAAGAGCAGTACCGTTCAGGAGGTTGCCTCCGATTATCAGGAAGTCCTATTAGGCTTAGCGGACTATTATTGCCAAGGTTATGAGATTGACTGGCGGCGCTTATATGAGGGGCGTCATCCTCCCCGTCTTCATTTACCCACCTACCCTTTTGCTCGGGAAGAATATAGGCCGACACCGAGGGTAGAGAAGTCCGGTGTTACCGCCAGTATTCCGCTGTCGTCAGAGGCAGTGTCTGAGACTTCAGTGACCCCTGATGCGGAGATAGTTCTCAGTTATCCCCACTGGCAACCACAGACATTAGCGGGCGCCAAAGAGGGGGCAATAGCCTGTGATCGATGGGTTTTATGGTATGGTTTGGATATTGCCGATGAATGGTTGGCAGAGATAAAAGGCGTTGAGTTTATCCGTTTGTCGTCATCGTCTTCCGGTGTGGAAAAGTGTTACGGTGATATAGCGTTAGCGGTGTTTGAGTGGCTAAAACACTTATTACAAGAGTCACCGAATAGTCAGATCCTGATACAAGTGCTGATTCCAAATGAAGAGGAATACCGTGTTTATGCGGGTATATCGGGTTTATTGAAAACCGCACACTTGGAAAACCCAGCGGTGAAAGGGCAAGTGATTGAAGTGGAGCCGGGTCTTCATAGGCAAGCTCTGCAAGCGATGATTGAGGAGAACGCCATGACCCCGGATATCCGTCGCATTCGCTATGAATCGGGTGACCGTTGGGTTCAGCAGTGGGCTGTGGAGGGGCATGAGCCCTGCGGGCAAGAGGTCTTATGGCAACCGGGTGGAGTGTATCTGATGAGTGGAGGGGTAGGGGGCATAGGCTTACATATTGCCCATGCGATGGCTGTGGATGTTTCGGATGTGGTGTTCATTCTAACGGGTCGCAGTCATCTGGAGGATTTGACGGTAGCGCAGCGGGAAAAGTTAACCGAACTAGCGTCTTTATGTGCGCGACTAGAGTATCACTCGGTGGATGTGGGAAGTCGGGATGAGTTGAAGGATTTACTGGACACCATTGTGGCGAGTTATGGGCAATTGGATGGGATCGTACATAGTGCGGGCATCACCAGGGACAACTTTATTTTAAAGAAAAGCGTTGAGGAATTTGACTCGGTTTTGCACCCGAAGGTCTCGGGAGCGGTCTATCTGGATGAGTTGACGCGGGATATGGATATCGATTTTTTTATCCTGTTTTCCTCGATATCGAGCGTGTTGGGAAATGTCGGTCAATCGGACTATGCGGTGGCAAATAGTTTTATGGACGAATTTGCGCTGTATCGCCATCGTCTCGTTGAAAGACAAGCGCGTCGTGGTCGGACGGTATCGATCAACTGGCCCTATTGGAAAGAGGGAGGTATGCGTTTGGAGGCGAGTACCGAAGCATTGATGCAACAGAACGATGTCATGGTGGCGTTGGAAACCCAGCAAGGGGTTGAGGCTTTGCGGCGGGCGCTACAGACAGGGCATGGGCAATTGATGGTGACGATAGGAGACCCGGTGTGGATGAGAGAACCGCGACGACCGACCTTACCCGAATCCACGGCAGTGGAGATGGATAGCCGTCCATTATCCGAGCTTGATGATAAGCGTTTACGACAAAAGGTGCAGCGTCAATTCAAGGGCTTGTTGGCGGAGGTGATTAAGCTGCCGCTGGAGAGAATGGATACGCAAGCACCGTTGGAACGTTATGGCATCGATTCATTGATTGTGATTCAGGTGAATCAGGCGTTGGCGGCTATTTTTGATGCGCTGCCTAAAACACTGTTATTTGAATATCAAACGATAGACGCGGTCGTGGCTTACTTGGTTGAGCGGCACCGCCAGGCATGTAGGGTGTGGACGGGGTTAACGGCAACGGGTCAAGCTCAAAGAGAGGATGTCATCTCTTCTACCTCATCAACAGACGTAGAGTCTGAGGGTGATTCGATGACCCAGAGACAGAAAGAAGGTCATCCTATACAGAAAGACATCAAGTGCCGAGAACACCCAGTGACAGACGAGCCTATAGCCATTATTGGTCTGAGTGGACATTATCCGCAAGCGAATAGTTTGGATGCGTATTGGGAAAACTTGAAGGCAGGAAAAGATTGTATTCGTGAAATTCCCGATGACCGTTGGTCGCTAGACGGTTTTTTCCATGAAGATGTTGAAGAAGCGATTGCGCAAGGGAAAAGTTACAGTAAATGGGGCGGTTTTTTAGAGGGATTTGCTGATTTTGACCCTCTCTTTTTTAACCTATCGCCGCGAGAGGTGATGACGATCGATCCACAGGAGCGTTTGTTTTTACAGAGTGCGTGGGAAGCTGTGGAGGATGCCGGTTATACGCGTGCTCAGCTTGCTTCGCAGTTTAACAAGCGTGTGGGTGTATTTGCGGGTATTACCAAGACAGGGTTTAATTTATATGCTGGTGACTTGAACTCCCAAGCCGAGTTATTTTATCCATACACTTCTTTTAGCATGCTCGTCAATCGCGTATCGTATTTTTTAGACTTGCAAGGTCCAAGTATACCGGTTGACACCATGTGTTCCTCATCTTTGACGGCAATACATGAAGCCTGCGAGCACCTGCATCGCCAACGATGTGAACTGGCTATTGCGGGAGGGGTTAATTTATATCTTCATCCTTCAAGTTATATTCATTTATCTGCAGGACAGATGCTTTCAAAAAATAACCGTTGTTCTGCTTTTGGTCAGGGTGGTGATGGTTTTGTTCCAGGCGAAGGTGTCGGTTGTGTACTCTTAAAACCGCTTTCTTGTGCAGAGCGTGATGGTGATAATATTTATGCGGTCATTCTGGGAAGTCACACTAATCATAGTGGTAGGGCTGGGGGTATGGGGCCAAATCTTAATGCACAAAGCGATCTCATCATTGAAAACCTCCGCCAATGTGGTATCGCCCCCGATACGATCAGTTATGTAGAGTCGGCGAGCAACGGATCACATTTAGGGGATTCGATTGAGCTCAGAGCCTTGGATAAAGCATTTTCTCAGTATACAAAAAAGCGGGATTTTTGTGCCATTGGTTCTGTAAAGCCGAATATTGGTCATCTGGAATCGGCTTCTGGGGTGTCTCAATTAACCAAGGTACTTTTGCAGCTTCGCCACAAGCAGTTGGTACCTTCCATTCATGCGCAACCACTTAACTCAAATATAGACTTTGCGGACACTGCTTTTCGTTTACAAAAAGAAGTGGAGGAATGGAAACGATTGATAGTACAAGTTAATGGAGAAAATAAGGAAATACCACGCCGCGCAGCGATTAACTCTTTTGGGGCTGGAGGCGTTAATGCCAATCTAATCATTCAAGAATATGAGGATAATATAAACAGAAAACCAGAAGAAATTTATGGCCCTTTTATCATTGTATTGTCAGCATTAAATGAAAATCAGCTAAAGTTAGTTGCCCATAATTTATATACTTATTTGAATAACTATGAGCAATTGGATACTGAATATATGGCAAATATTGCCTACACTTTGCAAATAGGTCGGGAGGAAATGCCATGCCGAGTTGCGATGGTAGTCGATAGTTATCAAGGGTTAATTCAGTACCTCAGAGTCTATCTGAAGTTAGATAATAATGCTGATAAAAAAACGTTCATGCCAGAAATTTTTTATGGAGATTTAACAACCAAAAATTATGAAATGAATAGCTTGATATCCAGGGAAATAGGAGACATTATTTTTCAAAAGTTATTCGCGGATGGTGATCTTGAAAAAATAGCATTGTATTGGACACAAGGGGGGGAAGTTCCCTGGAATTTAATACACGAAGGAAAAAACCGTAAACGAATATCATTACCCACTTACCCATTTGAAAAAAGATGGTATTGGATATCTGAGCAATATGGTGATGTTGCCTGTCAAGAAGATAAAGTCAATATAAATGTAAACTCAGAAAAATCAATATCCCAAAATGAGATAACCCAACAATCAATACAAAAAATATTGATAGATTTTCTGGTTGACATTACTAACTTTTCGAGGCAAGATATCAATCCAGGCAGGATGCCTGGTGACTATGGTGTTGATTCATTATTAGGTATGAGATTTCTTAATCGAATTAACTCCACCTTTAATATAGAGGCTGATGCTTTATTACTAACAGAAGGAACGATTAACAGTATATCTCATAAAGTACATTCTTTTATTGTTGATAAGAAAAATTACCCAATGTTACCAAATTTTGAATTAGAAAATAATTATAATAAAGAAAATAAAGGCTGGGTAAAGCCTTCTTTTATTGAATTTATTAAATTTGAAATCAATCCTGAATATATAGAAAGCAGTACAAAAAATAAAGATTACGCGATACTTGAAAATCTGATAAATAATGGAGTTGGAGTTTGGAGAGAAAATAATCATCTATGTTTTGAGTTTTTTTATGGAACTCATACAAATGAAACAATTAAAAAAATAGTGTTTTCACCCGAAATACTTTTTAACTTTCTAGATAAAGGTAAACGATACTTTCCAAGTAGCTGCCAGCAAAAAAACAGTCTATATCAAACGGAAGTTGAGAAGTTTCCATATAATCTTATTCAAGGATTTAGAGTGGCAATGCCAGTCAATATTGAAATTTTAAATAAAGCATTTAATCATTTGGTTAACAAATATTCAATTTTCAGAACAAAAGCAATGTTGATCAATAAGCAATGGATTCAGGTAATACATGATGGTTTATCAGTAAGATGCGAAGAAATTATATACGAAGGATTATCTGCAGAAAAAGATTTTACGCAACAACTAATAGTATTTCAAAAAGAGCAAGGTAAAAAATTATTTGATATCGATAAGCTGCCTTTATTAAAAATTTATTTTATCCATAATGGTAAAGACTTAGCAGCTATTTTTGTTCATGTGCATCATTTTTGTGCCGATGGATTTACATTTTTTTCTTTTCAGAAAGAATTTCATGATACTTATGAAAGTATTATGAACGGAGGAAAACAAAGTTTCGATAAAGTGATGGCTGAATATGGCCACTTTGCATTGTGTGAATATAATCCCAAAAACAAGGAGCTGACAAAAAACTGGCTTGATACAATTCGAGATAAAAATTTTTCTTTAAAATTTAAAGATAAGAAAGACTATGTCGGCCAACTGTCAAGTGGAGAAAAAATTATTGAGCTAGAAGTTTCTGTAAATATTCTGGAAAAATTAAGGTTATTTAATGATGCGAATAATACCACACTAACGCAATTGCTATGTTGTGCTGTTACAATTTTACTGTATCGCCTCTCGGGCCTGCCAGTACCCTTACAAATGGTCAACAGCCGTAGAGATAAAATAGAATTTGAAATAATGATGGGTGATTTTGCATCAACTCTGCCTATGATTTTAGAACTTCAAAAGCATTTCTCTATTCGTGATGTACTTTTTAGTTATGAAAAGGAAATGCTAGATATCCAGAGATATAAATGGCTTGATATATCGGAACTCAGAAAAAATATTTCAAAAAATGGGCGTAATCCATATGATTTTAATTTATTCGGAAATATATTAATCGATAGCAATGATATGAATTCATTGTTTAAAGAAACAAATTTTTCTAAAGAAATGGTACCCGTGTCTATGGAAATAAATAATATTTTGACGGATATGGCTATATTTTTAATGAAGAAAGATGATCACTCATCTTTGATGTTCATATACGATGCAGAACTTTTTTCCAGTAAAACTATGCGATTATTTTCTGAAAATATCAGGCTTATTATTGATATTATTTTGAAAAATACAGATAAACCTATAGAAGAGATTGAAATATTAACTGAATTGAAAAATCGATTATATTTTGAAAAAAAATTTAATTAGGCTATGAATAAATCTATTTATAATTTTTTAGTATTATAAAAAATACTTTAATTTATTAGTATTTGTCATATAAGATTATTGAAATTTATATGAGTTTATATATAGTTAACTTGATTAAATTTAGGTACTAATATTTATGTTATATGATCAAGATAAAACTTATTCTGTGTTTTTTACAAAGAAAGAAGTTGATTGGTTTTCATCTGTAAGTATGGATCACAACCCTCTTCATATTGATGAAGCTTATTCCAGAAAGAGCGCTTACGGGCAGCCAGTTGTTTTTGGAGTGCTGGGGGTTCTTAAATGCATTCGACAATACCGAAAAAAACGTCTTTTTTATAAGCTTGATATTGAATTTCGAAATCCAATTTTTATCGATACTGAGTATAGCCTAAGTATTATTTATGAAAGTGATAAAACGATTTTTAAGCTACTTGATAATGAAATTATTCTTATTCATATAGTAGCCTTTAGTGCAAAAATTACTTTAACTGATGGTAATAATAAGAGTCATAAATATAATCAAATTGAGCTTAAGACTACTCCTCTAGATTATAAAGATAATGAGTTGATAGCGAGTAAAGGTGTTGAGGGCGTATATAGAATTGAAGATAAAATCTTATATTCTAAAAAATCAGAGGTGTTACCCGATAATATTAGTTTTAATCAGTTACAAATTTTGATGGCATGTAGTTATATTGTTGGAATGGAATTGCCAGGAAAACGTGCTTTTTTTTCAAAATTGTTAATAGAATTTACAGATATACTAGCAGATCAAGAAATACTATCATATCAAGCAAAAATTAATAATTTTAATCAGCCTTTTAGGCTTTTGGAATTTGATACTGTATTTTTTATAAAAGAAAAAAAAGTTGCCAATGCTAAAATTGGAACTTTTGTACGGCAAAATTTAAATTCAATTTCTTTATATGATATACAATTAAAACTTAATTCTCATACGACATCATTAAGGGGAAAAGTTGCATTATTAACAGGGGCAAGCCGGGGTTTGGGGGCTGCATTTGCCAGAGTACTAGCTGTTTGCGGAGTGCATGTTTTTATAAATTATTTTAAAAGCAAGTCTGAAGCTGAATTGATACAACAGGAAATAAAGAAATTTGGTGGAAATGCTACCTTGTTGGAAGCAGATATTTCTAATAATCAGCAATGTCAAAAAGTGAGGGAAATTGTCCTTAAAAAATTTCAACGCTTGGATATACTTATTTGTAATGCTTGTGAACCACCTTTAAGCATGAGGGGTCATTTATCTGAACGTTATATTGAACACAATTTAGAACTGTATAAATCACCAACAAAATATTTTTTAGATATATTAAATGATCATAGAGGAACCCTTATTGCAATTTCTTCTATATTTATTGAAACAAAACCAAAAGAATTTCAACACTATATTCAATTAAAAAGAAAAGTAGAAAAACTTATACATATTTCGTGCGAAGAATTTTCGAATATTGCCTATTCTATTGTTAGGCCACCTAAATTGCTTACTGATATGAATAATACTCCTATGGGAGCTGTTGATGCTATACTGCCGGAAACTATTGCTATTGAAGTTGTTAATAGAATTCCGAGGCTTATTTCTGGTAATATTGATATATTAAATAAATTTTCTGAGAATCAATCTATAATACAAAATGAAAAAAAAATTAACAATAATATTTTTTACACTATAGCTATTGTGAGTTCATTTTCTATAGAACCTATTTTAAGTAGTATAAAATTTTGGATTGAAAAGATATCTATTCCTTTAAAAATTAAAATAGCACCTTATGGGCAGATTTTTCAGGAATTGTTGAATCGAGAAAGCACATTCAGAAACTATAAAAATAATTTAAATGTTATTTTTTTTAGATTAGAAGACTGGGTTAAAGACTTTAAAATAAATTCTCTGGATGAGTTTTCTATCAGTAAAGGTGAAGAATGTAAAAAGTTAGTCAATGATTATATAAAAGCTCTTATAGAATATAATAATAGTGCAGCTTGTCCTATTCTTATTATCATTTGTCCGTCTTCCATAACAACATTAAAGCATCACCAATGGCATGAAGTTCTCTCGGAATCCGAAAAAAAATTATATTATTCGTTGAATGATTTATATAATGTAAAAATTATTAAGGCTGAAAATTGGCATAGTATTTATAATGTTGATAACATATTCTCTCCTAAAACAGAAAGGTATGGACATATTCCTTATCAGACCGAATATTATCATATATTAGGTACAATTTTAGTTAGGCAATATTTTGCGTTAACTCATAAGTTATACAAAGCTATTGTAGTAGATTGTGATAATACTTTATGGGATGGCGTTTGTGGTGAAGATGCTTCAGAAGACATTCAAATTTCTGACGTTTTTGCGAAATTTCAAAATTTTCTTATAGAACAGACAAAAAAAGGTTTCATCATATGTCTAAATAGTAAAAATAACGAGTCTGATGTATGGAATGTATTTAAAAAAAATAATAATATGCAGCTAAAGAAAAACCATATTGTTTATGCTCAAATTAATTGGGATGCGAAGTCAGCTAATCTTAAAAAATTATCCGAGCTCTTAAGTATAGGGCTAGATAGTATGATTTTTATTGATGATAACCCAGTAGAATGCGCGGAAGTGAGGGCTAACTGCCCAGAAGTTTTTACCTTGCAATTTTTATCTGATAAAAAAAGTGTTGAAAAATTATTATACCATACGTGGATTTTTGATTGCTACCATATTGGTATCGAAGATAAAAATAGAACCCGTTTATATCAAGAAAATAAGCAGAGGAAGGTTTTAGAAAAAAATAGCTTTAATTTTTTTGAGTTTATTCAAAACTTAAACTTAAAGATAAGTTTTAAGAATATAAGCTCAATTCATTTGCCACGAGTTTCTCAGTTAACTTATAGAACAAATCAATTTAATTTCACGACGAAAAGAAGGTCTATTCAGGAAATATCTAAAATGATAAAAAACCAAGCCTATGAGTGTTTGACCGTTGATGTTTGTGACAGGTTTGGAGATTATGGCTTAGTTGGCGTGATTATTTATAAATGTACTAAAACCGTATTAAAAGTTGATACTTTATTGCTTAGCTGCCGTGTTTTAGGACGTGGTGTTGAATATAAAATGCTAAATAAGCTCGGAGATATTGCTGCTGAATATGGTTTGAAGCAAGTTTCTATTCAGTTTATTATTTCCGCTAAAAATAGCCCAGCTAAAAAATTTCTTGAAAAGATTAAGAAAAAAGTAGAAATCAATAAGAATGGAGAAAAAATATATAATTTTCATAAAGATTATTTGAAAAATTTATATTTTGATGTAAGAAAAATAAACAAAAAAGAAAATCAAGAAAATTTAGAATGGCATAACATAAATTATTCAGATAAAAGTAATATCGAGAGAAAAATACTAGATATAGCTAGTATATCATATGATATGAAATCTATAGACAAGGCCATAAATAAAGACCATTCTTTTTTCAAAGATAATATTGAAAAAAATTTTACAACATCAACTAGAAAATATGATAACAATGATTTAAAAAAAATAATTATTAATGTATTCGCTAAAGTATTAGCGCGACGCATTGAAGAAAGTGATTTAAATTCCAATCTTGAAAATTATGGGCTAGATTCTTACGCTATTATAAATATTGTAGTTGAATTATCAAAAACATTTGAGAATGTACACTATACTATTTTATTTGAGCATCGAACAATTAACAACATTATTGATTATTTAACAACCAATAAGGAAATCGTATCTGAAACTCCAAACATACCAATTAGTAATAATGATAAGTATTATCTACAATTTTTGCAGGCATCAAAAAGAACGAATATAGATATATCCAATCCAGAAGAGATACAAAACTATATTATTGAACTATTTAATCGAGAATTAAACCTTAAGGGTAATCCCCTTGATTTAGAGAAAGATTTGGAACTATATAGTCTTGATTCGAAAACTATAACTAATATTACACATCAGCTTTGTGAACAATTTACGGGGTTATCTTCGAGTATTTTATTTGAACATCGTACAGTCAGTAGTATTGTCAATTTTTTGCTGTCTGAATACACAGATTATAAACCTGTAGTAAAGGAAGAAAATATTTTTAATAAGAGTGAAATGGTTGTAAAAGAAGATGAAAATTCCGACATTGCGATTATAGGTGTACATGGATATTATCCTAAATTTTGTGATACCGAAGCTTTCTGGCAATATTTAAAGCAAGGGCTTGATTGTATTGACGAAATTCCTGAAAGTCGTTGGGATCTTAAACATTTTTATCATTCACTCTCAGAGGAAGTGAAAGACAATTATTGCCAATGGGGAGGCTTTTTTGACCATGTAGATCAATTTGACGCTGCCTTTTTTAATATATCGCCACGAGAGGCTGAAATGATGGACCCGCAGCAACGGTTATTTTTACAAGTAGCCTGGGGGGTTATTGAGGATGCAGGATATACTTGTGAAACAATACCCAGAGATACCGGTGTATTTGTAGGGGTTTTGTCAAATGATTATAATATTTATACAAGTAATGCCGCTTTACAATTAAACCCTGATTATCGTTTAGCGGATTACTACCAAATTCCAAATAGAGTGTCTTATCATCTGAATCTGCAGGGTCCCAGTTTGGCCATTGATACGGCGTGTTCATCTTCAGGGACAGCCGTTCATCTTGCTTGTGAAAGCCTTAAGAACAAAACCTGTTCTACTGCGGTTGTGGGAGGTGTGAATTTAATCCTTCATCCTGGCCGCTTAATTCAATATTCAAATATGCAAATGCTCTCTAAAGAACCAGTATTAGGTGCTTTTTCGAATGAAACCAACGGTACTTTATTAGGAGAGGGGGTAGGCGCTCTATTGCTTAAACCTTTGCAGCAAGCCATTAACGACAAAGATCCAATTTATGCTCTTATTAAAGCAACCAATATAAATACGAGTGGAAAAACCAATGGATTTACGGTGCCTGATCCCAATGTCCATGCTAGTTTGATTGAAGAAGCCATCAGTAAAAGTAATATAGATCCCAGAGCTATCAGTTATGTAGAGGCGCATGGAACGGGGACTCCGTTGGGTGACCCTATTGAAATACGTGGTTTAAGTATGGCTTTTGACCGTCTTACTCAAAGTCATGATTATCAATATTGTGCTATAGGTTCAATAAAATCCAATATTGGACATTTAGAGTCGAATGCAGCCATTGCTGGTATTACGAAAGTTCTTTTACAGATGAAGTATAAAATGCTAGCTCCGTCTTTACATGCGATAAACTTAAATTCAAAAATAAATTTTGAAAAAACCCCTTTTCATATACAACATGAGCTGAGTGAATGGAAACGACCCACGCTTGTTCAACAAGGAGTAAAAAAAGAATATCCTAGAATTGCTGGCGTTAGTTCCTTTGGAGCAGGAGGTTCTAATGTACATATTATTTTAGAAGAATATATCTCCGAACCGATGCAGAAAAATCCAGTGGTTGACAGTGCTGGGGAACCTTTAGCGATGGTTGTCATTTGTTTATCCGCTAAAACAGAATGTAGTTTACGAGAATATGCTTGTGAATTGTTAAAATGTATACAAAATAATTTTTCTAACAAAGAAGAGCTAATAAGGGATTTTTATCCTACAGAAAATATATCTTGTCAGCTTAACTTAGTTAATTTGGCTTACACTTTGCAAATAGGTAGACAGGCATTGGATCAGCGTTTGGGGTTTTTAGTTAAATCTGTAGCGGAATTAGAGGAAAAGCTGGCTTCTTTTTTACACAACCAAGATTTTGATTCGACGATGTATCAAAATAAAATAGGATGTTATCAGGATATAGGAATGGAGTTTGATCATCATACTGATGTTAGGGTGGCAATTGACCAATATATACACAATCGGGATTATGATAAATTATTGGAATGTTGGCTTAATGGCTTAGCCGTTGATTGGAATAAACTATATGGTGATATTAAGCCGTACCGTATTAATCTACCTACGTATCAATTTGCTAAAGATCGTCATTGGATTCCGACGACGGATATTTATTCCCACAAGCCAGTAGACGACCGCCAAGTTTCAAAAAATAACTTTGAGCTAATGGTGTTTGAAGAGTGTTGGGAGGCTAGGTCACAACTATCAACGATTTCAAGCAAGACAAAGAATTGTGTCTGTTTTCTTTCTGACGTTGAAAGTCAAAAAAGTTTAGTCAAAACATTTATGGATTTTAATCCGAATATCAACATTATATTTGTTTCACGAGGTGATAGTTACGCAAAAAAATCAGCGCAGAATTATATTGTCTCTAGTCATCATAAAAATGATTATGTGAGTGCTTTTGAAGAGATTAAAAAAAGTATCGGTAATGTAGAGGTTATTTTATATTTATGGCCAATTGAGGATTCAAACTATATTCCGGATTATACGCCCATTGTTAATTTGCTTCAGGCCAGTCAGTTTGCCCAGTGTCGGTTTAAGCGGTGTTTATTAGCCGCTCAATTAAGTCATGCTTTGGATCGTTGTTATGTAGAATCTTGGATTGGTTTTGAAAGATCCTTAAAACTAGTGATTAATGATGCAGCACTGATTACAGTCTTTAGAGAATTCTCAGAACATGAGGATACCATAAAAAATTGGTCGAAAAGACTTTGGCAAGAGATGCATGCAGTTGATTTTAGAAGTATTTTTTATCAAAAAGAAAAATCTTTTGTATGCCGTATTCGACAAATTTCCTTAACAGCGGAAAGAGTACTTTTAAAGAATAAAGGAACTTACCTTATTACTGGGGGGGCAGGCAAGCTTGGTTTATTATTCGCTCGTAAACTTGCAAACATGCAAGAAATAAATTTGGTATTAGTGGGTCGTTCTCCTATTAATAATGATATACAAGATTGTTGTGAAAAAATTAACTCTTTATCTTTAGGGAGTAAAGCCCTATATCTCCAGGCTAATGTGTGTAATATAAATGATATGAAAAGATGCCGAGAAAAGGTTAATCAATGTTTTGGTAAAATTAGAGGTGTTATACATGCGGCTGGAATTCAACACAATCAAAGTATTTTTGAAAAAGATTTTTTTGATTTTGAAAAGGTATTGGAGCCTAAAATTAAGGGAACTCTGGTAATCAATAAAGTATTTAATATTACTGAAATGGATTTTATTTGCTATTTTTCTTNATCTTCTGCAATTTTGGGAGACTTTGGGTCCTGTGATTATGCAATTGCAAACCGATTTCAGATGGCTTATACGGACTATCAACATCAATCAGGTTGTCTTGGGAAAGCGATAGTGATTAATTGGCCTCAATGGAAGGATGGTGCTATGGGATTTGGGGAGGGTGACAATACTAAGATGGCCTTGACATCAAGTGGACAACGATTATTGGAATCTACAGAAGGTTTTGATATGTTTATGAATTTTCTTGGTCAGAAAAAATATCAGCATTTGCTGTTGGCAGGAAAACCTGATCGGGTATATGATTTTTTAGGAATAACGTCGCCATTAGTTAACTCGTCCAATAATACGATACAGACCTCTATAAAAGAGGTCAATATAAAGCAACTTATTGAAGAAGATTTGCAGAATTATATCAATCAATTACTTAAAATTCCCAAAAACCAGTTGGATATCAAAAGAAATTTGGCTGATTTTGGATTTGATTCTATCCGTTTAAAAGAGTTTGCGCATTTCCTAACCCAACACTTTACGATTGAAGTTACTCCTCTTTTATTTTTTGAGTATCCCACTTTAGAAAAGCTATCAACTTATTTTACAGAGCAATATGCAGAGATAGTAGAAAACATATATAGGCAAGAGGGTAGTGAAGATACTATGTTGGATAAAAAGCCATCACGAGTATTGGCTTCGCCAATAACGCATACAGTAACAACAGCCCATGAACCTATCGCGATTATTGGTATGAGTGGTCGTTTCCCAGAGGCGCGTAATATTCATGAAATGTGGAATATTTTGTCTGAACAACGCCATGTGGTTCAGGAAATTTCAATAGAACGTTTTCCTGAATATCAAGAGTACCTCACTCAAGTCAATGGAGGCCATTGGTGGAGCGGTTGCATTCCGGGTGCCTATGAATTTGACCCGTTGTTTTTTGAAATTTCGCCTTTGGAAGCGGAAATGATGGACCCACGTCAACGCTTGTTGTTACAGGAGTCATGGAATGCTCTGGAAGATGCCGGGTATGGACAAGAAGATATGAGTAACAAAAGTATTGGTATGTTTGTGGGTGCGGAGACGGGTGATTATCAGGGTTTAGCAAGTGGCAGTAATATTACATCCAATCATAATGCTATGCTTGCTGCACGGCTGGCGTATTTTCTCAATCTCAGTGGTCCGGTGATGTCCATTGATACTACCTGTTCCTCCGCTCTTGTTGCTTTACATCAAGCCTGTGTGAACTTGCGTCAGCACGAATGTGATACTGCCATCGTAGCTGGTGTTAATTTATGCTTTGCATTGGAAACCTATCAGACATTGAGTCACGCAGGTATGTTATCCCCGGATGGCAAATGCTTTACCTTTGATAAGCGGGCCAATGGTATGGTCCCTGGAGAAGCGGTCGTCGCGGTGGTACTTAAACCCCTCTCTCAGGCCATTGCAGACGGTGATCCCGTCTATGCCAGCATTCGTGGTAGTGGCCTTAACTACGATGGAAAAACTAATGGCATTACCGCTCCCAGTGGCACAGCGCAAACAGCGCTGTTGAAACAGGTGTATGAACAGGCGCAAGTGGATGTTGAACACATTGACTATATTGTAGCGCATGGCACCGGAACCCAACTGGGTGATCCCATTGAAGTCAATGCACTGTATGATGCTTTTAAGGATAACACCGATAAACAAAACTACTGTGCACTGACGTCGACAAAAACGAATTTTGGTCATACCTTTGCCGCTTCGGGTCTGGTGAGTTTGGTCAGTTTGGTGCAAGCGTTAGAGCATGAGCAGATTCCGGCGAGCCTGCATTGTGAAGAAGAAAACGACTATATCCACTGGTCATCGAGCCCATTTTATGTCAATAAACAAACCCGCCCCTGGCCTAAACAGGGAAATAAAGCGCGTATGGGGGCTTTGAGTGCCTTTGGTATCAGCGGTACCAATACTCATGTGATTGTTGAAGACTCTATAAGAGAGGCGGAAGGGGGGGTGGACCCCTTGCCCTATTACTTGATCGTTTTATCGGCGAAAACCGAATCGGCATTACAGGCCCGGATACACCGTTTACAAGATGCCCTGCAAGAGGACAGGCTGGCTAAGGTCGATATGTCTGCGTTGGCCTATACCTTACAAACCGGTCGCCACCATTTTCAATATCGCAGTGCGTTGGTGGTGCAGGATCGTGAAGATGCGATCTATAGTTTGGGTCAGTTGCGGGATAAAGCGCAGCGGTTAAATAGTTTAACAGGACATGCGCCCCGTGGTTTTAAGGGGCAAATAGCAATGGTACGCTATATCGACCTGTTATTGGATAAGAGCAGTACCGTTCAGGAGGTTGCCTCCGATTATCAGGAAGTCCTATTAGGCTTAGCGGACTATTATTGCCAAGGTTATGAGATTGACTGGCGGCGCTTATATGAGGGGCGTCATCCTCCCCGTCTTCATTTACCCACCTACCCTTTTGCTCGGGAAGAATATAGGCCGACACCGAGGGTAGAGAAGTCCGGTGTTACCGCCAGTATTCCGCTGTCGTCAGAGGCAGTGTCTGAGACTTCAGTGACCCCTGATGCGGAGATAGTTCTCAGTTATCCCCACTGGCAACCACAGACATTAGCGGGCGCCAAAGAGGGGGCAATAGCCTGTGATCGATGGGTTTTATGGTATGGTTTGGATATTGCCGATGAATGGTTGGCAGAGATAAAAGGCGTTGAGTTTATCCGTTTGTCGTCATCGTCTTCCGGTGTGGAAAAGTGTTACGGTGATATAGCGTTAGCGGTGTTTGAGTGGCTAAAACACTTATTACAAGAGTCACCGAATAGTCAGATCCTGATACAAGTGCTGATTCCAAATGAAGAGGAATACCGTGTTTATGCGGGTATATCGGGTTTATTGAAAACCGCACACTTGGAAAACCCAGCGGTGAAAGGGCAAGTGATTGAAGTGGAGCCGGGTCTTCATAGGCAAGCTCTGCAAGCGATGATTGAGGAGAACGCCATGACCCCGGATATCCGTCGCATTCGCTATGAATCGGGTGACCGTTGGGTTCAGCAGTGGGCTGTGGAGGGGCATGAGCCCTGCGGGCAAGAGGTCTTATGGCAACCGGGTGGAGTGTATCTGATGAGTGGAGGGGTAGGGGGCATAGGCTTACATATTGCCCATGCGATGGCTGTGGATGTTTCGGATGTGGTGTTCATTCTAACGGGTCGCAGTCATCTGGAGGATTTGACGGTAGCGCAGCGGGAAAAGTTAACCGAACTAGCGTCTTTATGTGCGCGACTAGAGTATCACTCGGTGGATGTGGGAAGTCGGGATGAGTTGAAGGATTTACTGGACACCATTGTGGCGAGTTATGGGCAATTGGATGGGATCGTACATAGTGCGGGCATCACCAGGGACAACTTTATTTTAAAGAAAAGCGTTGAGGAATTTGACTCGGTTTTGCACCCGAAGGTCTCGGGAGCGGTCTATCTGGATGAGTTGACGCGGGATATGGATATCGATTTTTTTATCCTGTTTTCCTCGATATCGAGCGTGTTGGGAAATGTCGGTCAATCGGACTATGCGGTGGCAAATAGTTTTATGGACGAATTTGCGCTGTATCGCCATCGTCTCGTTGAAAGACAAGCGCGTCGTGGTCGGACGGTATCGATCAACTGGCCCTATTGGAAAGAGGGAGGTATGCGTTTGGAGGCGAGTACCGAAGCATTGATGCAACAGAACGATGTCATGGTGGCGTTGGAAACCCAGCAAGGGGTTGAGGCTTTGCGGCGGGCGCTACAGACAGGGCATGGGCAATTGATGGTGACGATAGGAGACCCGGTGTGGATGAGAGAACCGCGACGACCGACCTTACCCGAATCCACGGCAGTGGAGATGGATAGCCGTCCATTATCCGAGCTTGATGATAAGCGTTTACGACAAAAGGTGCAGCGTCAATTCAAGGGCTTGTTGGCGGAGGTGATTAAGCTGCCGCTGGAGAGAATGGATACGCAAGCACCGTTGGAACGTTATGGCATCGATTCATTGATTGTGATTCAGGTGAATCAGGCGTTGGCGGCTATTTTTGATGCGCTGCCTAAAACACTGTTATTTGAATATCAAACGATAGACGCGGTCGTGGCTTACTTGGTTGAGCGGCACCGCCAGGCATGTAGGGTGTGGACGGGGTTAACGGCAACGGGTCAAGCTCAAAGAGAGGATGTCATCTCTTCTACCTCATCAACAGACGTAGAGTCTGAGGGTGATTCGATGACCCAGAGACAGAAAGAAGGTCATCCTATACAGAAAGACATCAAGTGCCGAGAACACCCAGTGACAGACGAGCCTATAGCCATTATTGGTCTGAGTGGACATTATCCGCAAGCGAATAGTTTGGATGCGTATTGGGAAAACTTGAAGGCAGGAAAAGATTGTATTCGTGAAATTCCCGATGACCGTTGGTCGCTAGACGGTTTTTTCCATGAAGATGTTGAAGAAGCGATTGCGCAAGGGAAAAGTTACAGTAAATGGGGCGGTTTTTTAGAGGGATTTGCTGATTTTGACCCTCTCTTTTTTAACCTATCGCCGCGAGAGGTGATGACGATCGATCCACAGGAGCGTTTGTTTTTACAGAGTGCGTGGGAAGCTNTGGAGGATGCCGGTTATACGCGTGCTCAGCTTGCTTCGCAGTTTAACAAGCGTGTGGGTGTATTTGCGGGTATTACTAAGACGGGTTTTGATTTTTATGGGACACAATCGGATCAACTCTTTTCCGCTTATACTTCCTTTAGCTCAGTGGCTAATCGTGTGTCTTATTTTTTGGGTTTACAAGGCCCAAGTCTGTCTATTGATACCATGTGCTCCTCATCTTTGACGGCAATACATGAAGCCTGCGAGCACCTGCATCGCCAACGTTGTGAACTGGCTATTGCGGGGGGAGTGAATCTTTATTTGCACCCTTCAACCTATATTAGATTGTGTACTTTACGGATGCTTTCCAAAGAGGGCCTGTGCAAAAGCTTTGGTTATGGTGGTAATGGGTTTGTACCGGGAGAGGGGGTTGGCGCTGTGTTGTTGAAACCCTTGTCTAGAGCCATTCAGGATCAGGATAGTATATATGCCATTATTAGAGGGAGTTGTGTTAATCATGGTGGCAAAACCAATGGTTATACTGTGCCTAATCCACATTCTCAAGGCGATCTTATTCGTGAAGCTTTGGATAAAGCTCAGGTTAATGCCCGTATGGTCAGTTATATAGAAGCCCATGGTACAGGTACAGAGTTGGGTGACCCAATAGAGGTAAGAGGCTTAACGCAAGCCTTTCAACAAGATACCGATGATGTTGGTTTTTGTGTATTGGGTTCAGTTAAATCTAATATTGGTCATCTGGAAGCTGCTGCTGGTATCGCTGGGCTGAGCAAAGTTATTCTGCAGATGAAGTATGAAAAAACAGTGGCAAGCCTACATGCAGAAAGACTGAATGCCAATATAAATTTTGAACAAACTCCTTTTGTTGTTCAGCAATCACTTAATGAATGGGAAAGACCAAACCTTCATGTTAATGGAAAAATCAAAGAATATCCTAGGACCGCGGGGATCTCTTCTTTTGGTGCGGGAGGGACGAATGCACATATAATAATACAGGAGTATATTCCAGAAGTCAGTCAGACACGACAATCAGAGGTCAGGAATAAACCAGCTCACCCAGTGGCCATTCTGCTATCTGCGCATACTTCCGCTCAGTTACTGAAGATGGCCGAGGCACTTTTACTATTTATTCGTACCATAGTGAATAATATGGACTCATCCTATTCGGCAGGGGATGAGATGACTCACTTGGTAAATGTAGCCTATACATTACAGGTCGGACGTGAAGCTATGCAGGAACGCCTGGGGTTTGTTGTGAATTCCCTGAGTGATATTGAAGTGAAACTACAAAAATTTATTGATAAGGAAAATGATATTGAAGACTTTTATCGGGATCAAATCAAGACTAAAAAAGAAATCTCAGCTCTATTTAATTCGGATGAAGATTTGCAGGAAGTGATTAAACAATGGATGCGACAAAAAAAACTATCCAGGCTTTTGTCACTTTGGGTTAAGGGGGTTCACTGTGATTGGAACTTCTTGTATCAACATATGCGAACCAAACCTTATCGGTTACATTTACCAACGTACCCATTTGCTTGTAATCGATATTGGATTGATGATAATAATAAAAATCAATCGACTGTAGTTGAAAAAACCAACACCATTATTAAAGAGAGAAAAGAGCAAGTTAGATTAGAGCCGCTTGATTTTATGGAAAGGAAAAAACTTAATGCCCATGAAAAAAAGCCATTTCATTGTTCTTTATCAACTCAATCAGAGGCCTGGTCCGGAGCGAACACTCAGACATCCAGTGGTAAACAAAGACGATCTTATGTACAGGTGCTTAAACAAGACGATATATTAAGGGATCTTAAATCAGCGCTGCCTACAGCTGTTGAAGGTATGATTCCAACATTAAATCGAACGGGTGTCATGACAGAAAGCTTAAGCTCCTACTCAGAAGCATTTGCAAACTATGCTGGTATGTGTGGTGGAGAAGTATTGGACTTGGGGTGTGCCTATGGAATTGCAACGATTGCAGCGTTGGAGCGAGGGGCTCAAGTATTAGCCGTAGATATGGAGGCACAGCATCTGGAAATATTATCAGACCGTATTCGGGATGAAGTGAAGTCGCGTTTATCGACACAAGTAGGCAAGTTGCTGGATCTTCATTTTGATAAAGAACGTTTTGCTGCGATCCATGCGAGCCGAGTGCTACACTTTTTAAACCCACAGGATTTCCAGCAAGCATTACAAAAAATGTATGGCTGGTTAAAACCCGGAGGAAAATTATTTATTGTGACGGATACCCCTTATATGGGTTATTGGGCGAGCAAAGCAGGGGTTTATGAAACTCGTAAAGCAGCAGGGGATTTATGGCCAGGCTACATAGATAATGTTGGTTCTCACTTTAATACTAAAGAGATAGAAGGAGCCCCAACTCTGATCAACCCGATGGACCCGGAAATACTGCATCGTGAATGCAAAAAATTTGGTTTTCATGTAGAAGAGACTGGTTTTTTTGCAGGAGAAGCCTTTGCACTAAAGAATAGTTTAGAACAATCAGGTAGAGAGCATGTTGGCATAATAGCATTGAAGCCGGAATTGGAAGATTCCGACAGGCTTGAGGAATCGCTATTGCCAGTACGGAAAACTGAAACGGAGAATAAGGAAATTAGCCTACTGCAAATACAGACAATGCTTAGGGAAAGCCTTGAATTGGAATTGGATATAGAGCCTGGTATGTTGGATGAGTCAAAACCTTTTACAGATTTAGGGTTGGACTCGATAAATGGAGTGACCTGGATACGAAAAATCAATAGTCACTATGGATTATCTATGACTGCGACGAAAGTATATGATTACCCAAATATTATTGAGTTGGCAGAGTTTTTAAGAAAACAAATTATTTCGAATGATGAAAAGCAGCATCAACCATCTATATCAACAATATTTCCCACTTCATTGGATGAATTATTGAAAAAAATACAAGAAGGTACTTTAGGGATTGAAGAAGCCGATCAATTAATTGATGAACTACCTGATTACCATCTAGATATGGAACTCCATGAGTTGTTATAAGGGAAAGCGAGGTATTTTTGTGTCACACCGATGGATGGTAAAACCATTTGGGCTGAAAAGAATTTAGCTCAAATCGGCGCAGCTTTGCTGCGTCCGAGTGATTTGACTTGTTATGGTGAACTCAACTATGCTTGTACGGCATTTCCTTACACAAGTAGGTGAAAAATGGAAACAATTAGTGTAAACCAATTTAGAGACAATTTGAAAAGTTTTGTAGAACAAGCAGTTAGCACGCATGAGCCAATTAAAGTAACGCGCAGAGCCGGTGAGGCTTTCGTCGTGATAAGTGCCGATGATTGGGAGCAAGAACAGGAAAGCCTTTATATTTTGCAGAATAGTGATTTGATGCAACAAATTGCAGATTCGCTTGGTACGCATACTCAGGGCAAGGGATACAAACCAACGGATAATGAGTTGAATGAAATCACTGGTGCTTGAAGGCCATACCTGGGAAAAGTATGAAAAGATTTGCTAGCAAGATAAGCGGTTACACAAGGCGTTATGCAAACTACTCAAAGAAATGCTTCACTCGGAAGATCTAACCTCCGGATTGGGTAAACCCGAGCCGCTTAAGCATAACTTATCTAGCTTATGGTCTCGGCGCATTTCGCAAAAAGACCGTAAGCGCGAATCGAACAACAGGGTTCTAGTCAGTTGAGTTTTCTGCTGGTTTCCAGGGCAGCAAATTTTCAATATC
>MDLC01000002.1 GCA_001723645.1 Candidatus Endobugula sertula
GATCACCTTCTGCGATAAGGGCATAAAAGTGATCATTTTTAATCGCAGAGACTGATCACGTTTAATCGCAGGGGGTGATCATTTTCAATTGGAGAAGGTGTTCATCTTGGAGTGGAATATGCAATTGCGATATAGAGTGCTTTATCCATTTGTTTTAACCTCAATATTCAAAACACAACCTGTTGTTTTTTTGACTTTTAAAGAGTTACTGTAGATAAGGGCAAGAAGGGTGCCAAAAAGCATTGATTGGATGCCAGACACTTCAGGTTTTTTAATTCAATCACTGCTATCTCGTTAAATTAAAGAAAAGTAGGTCTGTCAACACCCTATGATAATGATGGAGGGGATGGTTCCAGCAATGGCATTCGCTTAAGTATAGATAACTAACGCAATATAATGTGTCATAAGACATATGATCGGAAAATAAGGTATCAACATCGTATTTCCCTCGTTTTAGAATGACTGTTGCCTGAACCCACTTTTTCTCAATAGGGTTATATAACCACAACTAATTTGTTGGCTAACACAAAGTACTAATGATTGGGTCAGCCAAGCATATCATCATCACTTATTTTTTTTGAAAGGCTTCACATGCCTTTTTATCCGCTTTTTTTTTGGGGGGGGGGGGCGAGTGTTTTTTTATGGCTAATACTTAATTTTTTAGTCCATACGCCCAGTCGTTCAGCTCCTTCCCCCTGATAATTATCAGGGGCCAACTCAGCATCCTTCTTTAGTTTATCCATATCTAGCTTGGTAGAAGGTTTATTGCGAGTGTAACAAGGTTCTATTTTTTTCTGCTATCGAAATAAGATCTTTATTGGAACATCAAATCGCTCACTGGCTTCTTCAAACGTTAGTTTGAATTGCTTTTTTGTGGTAAATACTTTTTCACGGAATTTAAGAGGATATGCCATACATCGTGTTATGACACATTATGTTGCGTTAGCTATATCAGTAGACCACATATCAAACGGATCGGCTTTGCCCTTCGACCTTTATCACTGTACAAGTCGGCAAAACACGCCTTCTCTTCTCTGAACATTTAACATTACGCTCAGTTTCCCAGAAAACATAACACCGCCATAAAAAGCACAGCTTTAGCTGCATACAGAAGAACTCAGCGGAACGATTTATACGTTGACTTTATACTTAAGGTCATTGGCTTCATCACCTGTGATACCTCTAAAACCCCATTGATAAGGAGCTTGTTCCTTAATTGTGATCTCTATATCCATTGGAGATAATGAAAGTTGAGTTTCTAACTCTTGAAAAAGCGCTTTGATGAGAACTTTCTGAGTCTCTGGTTTACGGCCTGCCATTATATTTATTTCGATGACAGTATAAGCATCACTTCTGCCACCAGGGTAGTAAAAATCTTCTTTTTCCAATGGCACAAAACGGTGAGCTCTTTTATCTTCTGGCATACCTAAAACCTTCTGCATACAGTTGTGAATTGCATCAGATAACTTCGCTTTGATTGGGTTTAATCTTTCTTTGATTCCATATACAAGGATCATATTGGTACCTTAACGGTATAATGCTACGTTAAGGAGCGGCGCTTTTCGCCGCCCCAGCCAAAGGCGCTTTAAATGCCTTGTTATGAATGACTTTCTTCAGACATTTCAAACTGTATGCCACCCGTGTATTTGGAAACAATATTATATATCCAAGCTCCTATAGCGGTCATAACATACCCCATAATCAGGTAGAGAAATGGTAGTGCAAACATGACTCCCACCGGCATTACCGAACTTACTGAGTTCCCATGTGCATCTACCATAGGCATATTTAAAAAGGCTAAGCTCATAGGAATAATGAATATTAACGAACTTAAAGCCATCACACATGCGAATGTAAGTGCAGTTTTATGTATGGAAAATTTTTTAATGGATTTCAATTTAGCTCACTCCTTTTTTATTGTTGTATTCATAACCGTGTATTAGGCTGAATTTCTCGTAAGAACACCTACCCACAGCCCAAAAAGTGTTAAATTACGTCAAATGCGACTAAAAATCAAGCACTTATGCTGGCCTTGCGGTCAATGGCACTCGGGAAAAGACAGCCATTTTGTTTAACGAGCCCCCCAGTGGTCTTCTATATACTCGCCCCTAGCAATTTTTCCTTACATTATAATGAGTTATGTTGAATACCTCGGTGAAAAGACGTGTGGATGACTCGTTACTCATAAGCCCCCCTAGGCAGATTAACTTTCCCTACGGGACGTGAGTAGCGCTACACAAAAGCAAGCATTGTGTGCATTGGTTTCCATGTACCGCCATGTGATACTGCAACGAAAATATGGGCACAGCTTACGGGATTTATCGTGGCAATATCTCTTTCTGTTAGCATCCCTACAATGGCTATAATTTGTCGGCAACATATTTACAGCACGGCTTATGCAAAACAATTACGCAAAGCAGTTATCCTTAGCGGTATTGCTAAACGCGTTACCACGCACACGTTCAGGCATGCGTTCGCCTCTAATCTCCTCTTGGAGGGAAGTGATATTCGAACGGTACAAGAGCTACTCGGCCATGTGGATATTAGAATGACCGAAATCTACACGTACATGATAGGAAACTCGCAGGCGGGCACATCCAGCCCTATCGATACACTAATAATAAACACATAGTCTACAGATCAAAATCGAATTCACGGACATCTTTTTCGAGATACCGCTCGGCTAATCGATTTTCCAAACGACGTCTTAAGTTTAATGGGTGCTTTGGTGTTTCATCACTAGGGACTGCGTCCATGTCATCTACAATGCTTTCATCAACATCATCAAAAAAAGGATCAACAGAAGAAGTAGAATCACTCATAGATACCTCCTACCTATATGTATCAATTTAAAATGTTCATCTGTATTACTTTTCAAGTACTACTTAAATGCCAAAAACATTAATTATTTACTATGGCTTTAAGTAATAATGTAATCCTGATTTTAATAATGTGTAAGACCTTAAACGTAAAAGTTTTATGATATAGGTTTGGTTTATAGACATTTTTTTTATATTAAAAAATTATTTCTTAACTATCTTTTATGAACAATGGATAGCACCTTAAAGTTCTCTCAATTTGTTATCGGCCACTAACCCCGCCTCCCTCATTTTAGCTAGTTTATAACGCAACGTTCTTGGACTAATTCCCAAACGCTTGGCCGTATTTTTTCTACTACCCTGCTCTTCACGCAATGTCTCTACAATAATTTCAAACTCTCTTTTTTGTAAGTTATCACCGAGTTGTTGAGATATTTCTTTACCTTCATCAGTAAAAGGACGTGAGGGTCCTACAGAGTTTGACGTTGAACTCGGTATTACCTTTCGCAAATGATTTCTAAATCCAGAATTTTTTTCCTCTGAGATAATTATTTTTTCACTAGGTGATGTAGAAAAAGTCTCTAGACCCAAATCTTCTTCATAGATAGTACTACCTGTTTGCAAAATTAAAGCTCGCTGAATCACGTTATCCAATTCACGAACATTGCCGGGCCATTCATATGCCATTAATGCTTTTTCGGCCTCTTGACTAAAGACCAAATGACTGCGTTTTTGTTTACTCATGTGCTTGCGCAATAATTTTTGTGCCAAAGGTAAAATATCATCAACCCTTTGTCGTAATGGCTTCCATATTAACGGCAACACACTTAAACGATAAAATAAATCCTCACGAAACCTGCCTTCTGATACCTGTTGACTCATATTTCGGTTAGAGGTAGCAATGACCCTAACATCCAGTGGAATGGTTTTCCTCCCCCCTAGTCTTTCAACTTCTTGCTCCTGTAATACACGTAATAATTTTGCTTGTAAACCAATATCCATTTCAGAAATTTCATCCAATAATAAGGTTCCACCATTCGCCTGCTCAAACTTTCCAGGTGCACTATTATAGGCCCCGGTATAAGCCCCTTTTTCATAACCAAATAACATGGCTTCTAGCATATTTTCAGGAATCGCAGCACAATTTATAGCAATAAAGGGTTTTTTAGCTCTTGCAGATTGCTGATGGATATAACGTGCTAACACCTCTTTCCCTGTACCAGACTCACCACTAATTAATACCGTAGAATCAGATATAGCCACTCGTCGAGCAAGCTGTAACAATTGTTTACTATTCTGGTCTTCTACAGCAGGAGCCTCATCACCGGGTCCTGTATTATGCCCCAACTGGCGACTAACAATATCGACTAATTCTTTCGGCTCAAAAGGTTTCACCAGATAATCCACAGCTCCATTACGAATAGCGCCAACAGAATCACGGATACTTCCATAAGCCGTCATCAATAAAACAGGGATATGTGAATAAGCCCTCGTCATACGTAATAATAGGTCATGACCACTCATTTCCCCCATATTAATATCTGAAATGACCATTTGAATATCTTCCTGCTGACTGAGTAATTCAATGGCCTGCTCAGCATTTTTAGCAGTCACTACGTCATAATTTGCCAACGACAGGGTATCTTCTAAAGCTTCCCTTAAACCATAGTCGTCTTCTGCAACAAGGACTTTATGCTTCACCTGTTGCTCCCCTTCCACTGCTTTTTCTGTTAACGAGAGAGACATAAACAACTCACTATACTATCGTATGGTTTTTTAATATTGTCGGATAATAGGTAACTCTAAGATTGCACGGAGCCCTCTTGGATGATTAGACTCTAATAAGAACGTACCTCCATGTGATTTAGCCACGGTATTGACCACAGATAAGCCTATACCAGTACCTTGTGACTTAGTGGTGTAGAATAATTCATGAGCGTCCTGTTTCTGTTTATCTGTCATACCCACACCTTCATCCTGCACACTGATGTAAAGCATATGATTTTGTTGTTTAAGTGTTATGCTTAGCTCACCACCCTCACGCATTGATTGCAAACTATTATTGACCAGATTAAGAATTGCACCAACAAGAGCATCACAATTACACTGTATTTCTCTTTCACCATCAGACACATGCCAACAACAATTCACCCAACACTGTTGTAGTGGCATCTCCATAGACTCTACTAACAACTGCTGTAGCCCTGCAATTGTCGTCACATCATTTAAGGGAATCCTTCCTTTCACAAATAACAACATATCACTCACCTGTCGCTCCATCTCCTGCAGACGATTAACCAACTTCTGCGTAAATTCATGTTGTTGTGTTTCAGTGAGCGACTCATTAAGTAGGTGATTGCCATAGAGCATGGCTGAAGATAAAGGAGTCCTAACCTGATGAGCTAGTGTAGAAACCATTTTCCCAAGCGCTGTCAATCTATCATGACGACTGAGCTCAGCCTGCAACCTTCTGGTTTCAGTTTGGTCCGTCAAAAGAATAATCTGACCATCTTTACCTAAAGAACGTGTAGCAATACTTATTCGCTTGCCTTGATGATTGGATACCTCATGACCGTCATCATCTTTAGGCGAAAAACAGCGTCCAATAACACTACGCCATAATTTACCTTTTAAATTTGCTTCCAACATCTCCTCAGCCGTTGGATTTGTATCAACAATCAAGCCCCTATGGTCCAAAACGATAACGCCTCCAGGAAGAAAGTTCACCAAATTTTCCAAGCGGTTGGCTAATTGCTTCTTTTGTTGTAACTCTTGATCTTTTTGCTCATTAACATAAGAGAGTTCTTGCGTAAGATCATCCACTTTAGCCTCTAAAAACTGATAGGATTCAGCCAGTCTTGTTGATAGCTCATTAAAGGTTTCAAAGGCAGATCTAAGATGCTGTTGGTTCAAGTTTTCACTAACATCCAAGCTCTGTAGTGAGTGCTTCGAAGCATCCAACAATTCATCACCATCGGAGGCAAAGAAAATCGTACTCAACGATGAATTAACGGGTAAAACTATTTGAGGTAAAGACTCTGACATTCATTAGCCTCACATTAAAACTGGTCTATGAAGTGTTATTTATTGGCACTTCAATCATGATAAGTCTAATATTGCAAAGGCAGTGCCAAAAGAAATACTTTATATTTTTCAATAAATTACAAAAATAAACAGTAGATAGCGACAGAAAAATGGCTATATCATCAAGGAGTAAGAAAGGTCGCAGAAAGATACCTTAAGGTGCCTATAGGCACCTTAAGATGAAAAAAACAAATATAAACAGGTTATGCTAAGTGCTAAAGTGCACTATTTACAACGCTGAAGTCTCTGTATTATAGACCTCAACATTAGCCTCTTCTCTCAACATACTCTGCCAAGCTTGGTACTCATCACCTGCAAGACTACTTGCTAGATTGGTTTTTAGGCTTTTGCGCTCGTCATCAGTGAGATTTTCAATATCACCACTAGTAACTTTAGTCAGGTTAACAATCACATAGTCACCATTATCCAATGACAACTCGTCAATACGCCCCTGATCATCGTCAGGATGCGGCATAGCAAACAGGTGGTTTAATAACTCCTGCGGAACACCCGCTGCATGACGTTTAGCAGCCACTTGTGTGGACAAGCTCAAGCCCTTTTCTTCGCTTAAGGCGCTTAACGATGTCCCATTATCCAGAGACTCACGAATCGATACAGCCTGCTCTGTCAGTCTAGCTTTGGCTTTCTCCAGTTTTAGTTCTCCAGTAATATCTTTTTTCTTTTCTTCTAATGTCAGAGTACGCACAGGTTTGTGTTCAATCATTTTAATGACCATAGCACTGTTATCAGTTGAAAGTTCTAATACCTCACTACTAAAACCGTCCTTAACAACACGATCACTAAAAGCGGCTTCAAGAACCCTGCTGTCTTGTAATATGACATCTTTAGCGCCAGAACGGGAAAAGAGTGCAGTTTTGTTAACGGGTAGATTCAATTCAATTCCCACTTCTTCCAGATTTTCCGCGTTATAGGCCAAATCCTTTAATATTTCTATATCACTAACGAATTTTTCTTCGGCTTTAATACGTTTCAGCTCAGCAGTAATCCTGAGCCTCTCCTTTTCAAATGAAGGGGTTTCATATGCGTTAAGTGTTAACAACTTAATAAAGTGTGTAGCATCATCTACAACAATAGGTTCTGATACATCACCTTCCTTTAAATCCAGCAAGGCTTGCTCAAATTCAGCGGGGAATACATCCCCAGTACTCACACCTAAATGACCACCATTATCACGGCTACCAAAGTCATCCGAATATTTTGCTGCCAGCGTGGCAAAATCTTCCCCAGCAGCTAATTTTTCCTGGACTTCTAACATTTTTGCCTGAGCGGCATCATCATTACCCTCAATCATAATGTGCGCAACTTCTCTTTCCGTGGGTTTAGACAGACTGTCCAACTCTTGCTCATATTGAGCACGAACTTCATCATCACTGACGGTAACGTCTTTCTCCAGTTGATCAACACGTAACTCAAGGTACTCAATAGCCACTTGCTCTTCGCTTAAGTAATCCTGTTTATTACTCTCATAGTACTCATTGACCTCATCATCACTGACTAACATACTTTCGGGTAAGTCGCCTAAAGCTAATGTTATCCATTCAAAATCTCGGGTCTGGCGAGACAATACGACTGCTCGTTCAATTTCCTGATCGGTCACAAAATCGGTCATTAGCAATGCATTTTTCATTTGATTAACCACCATATCCTTTCGCATCATTGCACGAAATGTCGCTGGCGAATATCCTATGCTACGAATAAGGTTCACAAAACGGTCGCTATCAAACTTGCCCTCTACTTGAAAATCAGGGAGCTTCACGATGATTTCGTCAATCTCTTTATCCAATAGCGTCATGTTGCCTTTTTCTGCCACATCAGCAATTAGGGCACGATGGATCAAACGGTCAAGTACAGGACCTCGCAGGCTCTCATCAGATAATAACTGGGTGGGGACATTAGTACCAAACTGAGTCTGTAAACGCTGACGCTCACTCTGCAGTGCCAACTGCACTTCCCGCTCAGTAATTTTTTGCCCATTAACCTCCGCTACGTCGTCTGGAGCGTAAGGGTTTTTATAAAAAAGGTTCTCAATTCCAAGTAACGCAAGTGGTATAACGAGCAAGCCTATTAAGAAGATAGCGACTAGTCCTTTAATTTTATTTCTCATAGTTTGCAGCATGCTCGACCTCTATTTGATCATTCTAATATTATTGTGCCTAGTCTGTACGGTATAGACACTAGGCATTTAAAGGGTTGTATTCTAACATAGGACTCACCAAGGAGTGATAAAATGGAGGGCAAATACCCTTGGTTAAGGACGATTGACGGTTAGAATAGAAGAAAACTTTCTATAACACTGGTTAATTTGATAGGTTATAGTAATCACTCCAACTTATACTGAGTAAAGCTAGTATAAGGTAACAGGCCCTAGAACTCATTAACTATAGACCCAATACCCGCTTCACAAACGGTATCGTCAACTGCCGTTTTTCAGCTAGGGAAGCTTTATCCATAATATCCAACAAAAACATAAGCTGACGAATATCACGACAACAATGATTTAAAATAAATTGTGTTACATCATCATTTAAACGTAAGCCCAAAGCGTCAGCGCGAAAAATTAATGCTCGCTTTTTATCATTATCGTTTAATGATTGTAGCCGGTAACTGATACCCCATTGCAAACGTGACTTCAGATCAGATAGATTTACCTCCAGCTCTTTGGGTGTGAAGTGTGCCCCAATCAGCAATTGCTTGCCACTATCTCGCAAGCGATTATAAAGATGAAACAGCACCAATTCCCACTCAGTCTTCCCTGCCATCAATTCCAGATCATCAAGAATAACCATATCGAGAGAATCAAGCTCAAGAAACATATCTTCAGCAGGATGGGTCATTAACTCCTTTAATGGCCAATACTGAACATTGAATTGAGAAAGCTGATGTTGTACCGCTTGTAATAAATGAGTGACACCACTACCAGAAGGGCCTGACAAATAGAAAAAAGGCTCCTGCGGATGCTGACAAAAGTACTGTAAGGCTTCTACAGGTAAGACATTACCATCGGATGTAAAATAATTGTCAAACGTAGCATCTACCTGCAGGGTAATCGATAAAGGTAATTGTTTATACATTAAAAACGTCTTAACGCCAACGATAGATGACAGAAGTTCCCTCAACCAAAACCTGCGTATTAACTGACTCAAGAACATTCGAAGCATCTAACGTGTACAGTAATTTTTTTAAGGTGCCATGATAACCCAAATCAAGCATAATGGATTCACCATCCACGCGCCGAACGGCTACACTAGCAACAGCAGGTAAAGCTTCTAAGTATGTTAATAGCTTCATGTAAGAAGCAAAAGTAGAAATATTATCAACTGTCATGGTCATTAAAGGAGTTGTACCATCCTTACTGACAACCATCGCATCAAAGCTGGACAAGTAATCCGCAACCCTACCAATAATTTTTCGCGACACCTGTTGTTGATTAATGCCAGAAGCATTGAAATATAAGTGTTGATCATTGTGCAAAAAAATAAAGCTGGCTCGCCATAACCCCGATGCGTTTTCAATCACCCTTCCTGCTAACACAGCCTCAGAGTCATATCGACTGGAGGCATTGCGGATAGTCGACTCATCCAAAGCCCACAAACGTCTGACGGACAATTCCTGGCGATCTGTCAGGTCTAACAATGGTATAGATAATGGTAAACCACGTTCTACTGCTGCCTCTTTAAACAGCATAACCTCTTCTGCCTGACCATCCAACAAGGTACGTCCCTGTTTATCTGCAACTACCCACAACAACACTTCGGGACGAATATCAGGCCAAATAGCAAGTTGTACTGTTTTAAATAAGTCCTGTATCTTTGCCGCTGAAAATTGCATCAACAAGCGTCGCGCTGGTCTAACATCGCCAGCCAAAGTGATAGTCTGACTAGTAGATTCATAACTATATTGCAACAAATAACTACTTGCCTGACCCAACGCTTGTTTTATCTGGGGGTTATTCAATACTTGTGTATTACCAGCAACTCTAATAATGACTGAACTTAAAGCAGTAGCCGCAGCCTGTTGACGAATAGCCTTAGACTGATCAAGCACCAATTGACTCACCGAATAAATATCTACCCGTCTGCTTGCTTGCACTTCTGGTACCCATACAATATAAATCAGTATCCATACAACCAGTAAAAACAAGCCATTAATCAAGCTTGAGGGCAAAAAGCGTACAGGCAATAGCATTCAATATCTCCAGTTCATTCTACCTGTTAGTTTGACAGAATCGCGTAAAAAATCCACTGTCATTCATACACTGCAAACTGATAGAATGACACTCTTTCCCGTTACTTTAAAATTTCATAGGCTTACAGTTCGATGAACGACCACACCCCAACGAATATCTCATCCATCAATTATAAAGACGCAGGCGTTGATATTGATGCCGGTAACGCACTTGTTGAACGCATTAAAGGGATTGCTAAAAAAACTCGCCGCCCTGAAGTGATGGCTGGGCTAGGTGGATTTGGAGCTTTGTGCGAAATACCCGAAGGTTATAAAAAACCTGTTCTGGTGTCAGGTACTGATGGCGTGGGTACCAAACTCCGCCTAGCCATAGAGCTCGCTCAGCATGACACCATAGGCGTTGATCTGGTCGCCATGTGCGTTAACGACCTAATCGTTGCTGGTGCTGAGCCGTTATTTTTCCTGGATTATTACGCTACAGGCAAACTCAACGTCGATGTTGCTGCCGATGTTGTTAAGAGCATCGGTGATGGCTGCTTGCAATCTGGCTGTGCCTTAGTAGGAGGAGAAACCGCAGAAATGCCTGGAATGTATGAGGGTGAAGATTATGACCTTGCAGGCTTTTGCGTCGGCGTTGTTGAAAAAGAGGAAATCATTGATAGTAGCAAGGTACAAACTGGAGATGTATTAATCGGGCTGGCCTCCAGCGGACCACACGCTAATGGTTACTCCTTGATTCGTAAGATTTTGGAAGTCAATAATAGTGATCTTAATCAGGACATCAATGGACAACCATTGAGAGATGCACTCATGGCCCCTACCCGTATTTATGTCAAAGCCTTATTAAACCTCATAAAGCAGGTACCCGTACACGCACTATCCCATATTACAGGTGGTGGTCTATTAGAGAACCTAGCTCGTGTGTTACCCGAAAATGTGTGCGCCATTATTGATACCAATAGCTGGAAAATGCCTGCTATATTTCAGTGGCTACAAAAAATGGGCAATGTTGAAACAACTGAAATGTACCGTACACTAAACTGTGGTGTAGGCATGGTGATCTGCGTCGCTGCTGACAAACAACAACAAGCACTTAAGATACTAGCACAATGTGCAGAAGAAGCTTGGCTTATGGGTTATATTGAAACATCCACCACCTCTAAATCGGTTGTGTTAAAGGGTAAACATGAATAATACCTCCGCTTCTTCCCACTGTAAGGTGGTCGTATTGATTTCGGGTAATGGCTCCAACCTTCAAGCATTAATTGATGGACAGGAACAGGGGCATTTGCCAATTCACATCGTCAGCGTTATTAGCAATATACCTGAGGCGGCAGGTTTAAGACGCGCAGTAAAAGCGGGTATCCCTCAATATACCATTAATCATCAGGACTTTACCGACCGCGAAGCATTTGACACCGAACTCTCCAGCACTATTGACCAATATCAACCTGACTTAGTGGTACTTGCTGGTTTTATGCGAATCCTAACTAGCGACTTTACTCGACATTATCAAGGACGTATGTTAAACATACACCCTTCCCTGCTACCCAAGTATCAGGGTCTCCATACCCACCAACGCGTACTGGATGCAGGCGACGATTATCATGGAGCCAGTGTTCACTTTGTCACCGAGAAGCTGGATGGTGGACCCACTGTTATTCAAGCCATCGTTCCTGTATTAAAAGACGATAATGCCACCAGCCTTGCAAAGCGTGTACAATTACAAGAGCACATTATTTATCCCATGGCCGTTAAATGGTTCGCGCGGCAACAACTAGAACTCAGAGGTAATCAGGTACTACTCAATCATTCGGTACTACCTGATTGTGGCTATCAAATCAAACAGCTTTAAAATAAGGTGAGTATATCCATGCAGACTCAATTGATTCAAATAACCTCCAGAATCATCTGCTTATTAGCGATCAGCATGGCTAGCTACGGCAAGTCATTGCCATTATTCAAAGTCGAATATGACGCAACTATTAAAGGCTTTGCCATTAAAGCAACTCGCGAGCTCAAACCATTAACCGATAAACAATTTACACTTCATTTTCAAGCCTCTTCCTGGGCAGCAGAAATTAATGAAACAGCAGTATTTCAATGGCAAGACAATCATATCCAGCCTTATCGCTACAGTTATTCACAAAGCATATTAGGAAAAAATAAACAGCAATCCATTCTCTTTGATCATAACAATGCGACTGCTGCTTATTTAGAAAAAGGCAATACCAGCAATATCAGCTTGCTCAAAAACACCTTTGACAAACTCAGTTATCAATTGCAATTACAATTGGATGTCAGCAACAATAAGACACTGGGTTACAAAGTTATCAGCAAGGGCTACATCAAAGATTATCACTTTGAAATACTTGATGAGGAAATTATCGATACAAAAGCAGGTAAACTTACAGCGATAAAAGTAAAAGTCATACGGAGCAACAAAGATAAGGTTACCTATATCTGGTTTGCCAAAGATTGGGAATACCTATTAACAAAATTAGAACAGTATGAAGGTAACAAGAAAAAATTCACCATTTTGTTAAACAACGCTGTCGTTAATCAACAAACCGTTAAAGGTCTGCAATAAGTCCGTTAACAGAAACGCTTAACAAGATATACACCCTCCCATAAAAAGAAACCCTATGTAAATCAGTAATTATTTACTCTTCATTACTGATCAGTGTAAACATGATCGATAGGATTGTTATAAAGGTCTTACATGTCGTTCAATAATGCTTTACTTTTATTAGAATGTTAATGCGAATCTGATTATGAACGAATTCGTAATATCCACAAAAAACGCTGCAACTAACGGCAAAATAATAAATGCCAGAGGCGCTGGCCCGTGCGATTTAGTTACCGCCGTCATATTTGCAATGGCTGTCGGTGTAGCACCTAAAGCAAAACCACCGAAGCCAGAACTCAGTACAGCCGCTTGATAATTCCGCCCCATCAAAGGAAACAGGATAAACAATATAAATAAAATCGCCACCAACGTTTGCATCAGTAAAATCACCATCAGTGGGCCAGCTAAGCCGGCAATCGTCCATAGCTGCATACTCATCAGCGACATGGCTAAGAATAGTCCCAATGAAAAATCGGATACAACGGCTAATGCTTTTGTTCTCGCAGGCCAGCGAACATTTGGGAAAAAGGAAGGAATCGTATTTGATAGCACAATACCGGTTAGCAGGCAGGTAACAAACAGTGGTAATTTTAACCCCATCTCCGTCGTTGCCTGGTTAACAAACCAACCAATAATAATGGTGATATGGAGCGTTAAAAACACGGCCATAAGATTCATATGATCTATTGTGCCGGTCTCTTCTTTTTCAAATGGAATGCCCACTATAGGGTCCTCACCTGGCTTACCCTTGAGTTGGAAACGGTTTATCAAGATGTGTGCAATTGGACCACCAATCAAGCTGGCAAGAATAAGTCCGATGGTCGCACAAGCAACACCAATCTCCAAGGCATTATTGATGCCGAGAGCAACGACTTCAGGTGCCCAAGCAATCGTTGTACCGTGACCACCGATCAATGATGTTGAACCTGCTAAAACGCCTACCGCTGTGGGCGCACCTACCAACGTTACGCCTGTGACTCCCACGATATTTTGAATGACGATATAACTGAGTGTCAGTCCTAGCATAATCAGTAAAGGCTTACCGCCTGCGGTCAAATCAGAAAACTTGGCATTCAAACCAATCCCGGTAAAAAAGTAGACAAGTAACATATCCCGAGTATCTAACTGATAAACAATTTCGGTATCGATAGCCATGTAGATAACCAACGTAAATAAGGCAGCCATTAATCCGCCGGTTACGGGTTCTGGGATATTATATTTTCGCAAGAATTCAACGCGTCTATTGATATGCACACCGATGAAAAAAACTAATATACTGAGTGTAAACGTTAAAAAATTATCTGCCACAAATTGGTTCATTTCACTACCTCACTCGTTGTCTGACACATTTAGATAGACATTTTTTTCCTGGACTGAGCGTAATCGGCCCGTGAACTCAACTAAAAATGCGGTATTCAAGCCAAAGATAATCAGGACGTCTACAGCGGTAAAGCTGCCTAAGATGCGCCACTGAGAACCTAAGGTAATATCTCCATACCCCAGCGTTGTAAATGTAACAATAGAAAAATACAAGGCGGGCTCAAGGTTTTGAAAAGTGCCGACGACCATAAAGACTCCCGCCCATAACCATGCACTAAGGCTAATGCCAACAATAAGCCACAGTACGACGGCCACCAACGCAACGGTGGTCTTAACAATAAACGGCGGCTTGACCAGCCAAGCTCCACATTTTGTCAACACTTGGATAACAACACTGATAAACAACACCTGAATAACAATGGTCATAAAGATGACTGCGCTTCCAATTAACATTTGTGTGAGCACAAATTCGCCTCTTATTTGTGGTTAACTTGTTTTTATTACAGACAAAACCGACATACATCACACCCCTGTGATTAACCATAAGCAATGGCATAGACTCCTCCTCTCTCTGACATAGTTAGATTAGTCCACACTATGCTTGTCAAAACACCATCACAAAGAGAGGAGAAACCCATCAAGAATCTTAGCAGAGTTGGCGAGATTGTTAAATCTCTTATACTTTCTCCCAAAAATCAACAGCATATTGCGTCGATGCTCATTTACTCGCAGTAAAATCAAACGGTTTTCCCGGAAAACACAATTTTTATATTTGCTTTGCTATTTTTTAGAACATTCAGCATCAAATATAGAACGCATTGCCGATGGCTTCATTTATTATTTACACAAGCTAAAGGAGCAAGCCAATGATTATGCCGATGAACTTGCCTTTGCTTTGGGGTATAGTTTTATCTTTGATTAATTAATTTTTTTATTCGTAAATTCGCTAATTGTTTTTGCTATTTCACTGAAAAAGGGGTTTTTCTTTTTAATGATATGTTCCTCGCTATTACCATTGGCGCGATATATCGTTTTATTCATGACAATACTTCCATGTGCCACTTTATTTTTTTCTGGAATTATCATGGCTTTAAATGAGCCTTTTTCAGCATGACAGTTCAGTCTTTTGACAGGTTGGATATAGGCACTTTTATCATGTTCTGAGTGAAAGGCTAGAATATTATTTTTAAATTGGTATTTTCCACCTTTTTCTTTTGATAGATTTTTTTCTACTTTTTTCATCAGCCTGACCAATTCTCTTAAGCCGTACCTATCCATCCTTGCATAAGCATAAGGATTGGTGCCATCAGTTAATGCTTTACTATTTCTTTCATCCACATTAAAAACATAAAGCTCTTGTATTTTTCCAATTATTCCAGGGTATTGGGGCTTTAGTTCAAAAGGCACTGAGAATAAAAAAACATCACCATTGATTCTTACATCTTTTTGAGAGATATAAAAAGAAAGGAGAGCACCCATTGATAGGCCACCCATTGATATTGTTTTATAAGATTCTGAAATTTCATCTACCGCATAGTTAACGTTATCTATCCAAGATTCTAAGGTAACGCCTTTCATACTCTCCATGTTTTTTACTCCGTGATGGCTTAACAAGGGTAAATAAACGTCGTATCCTAAAGAATAAAAGTGTTCACTTAAATCTGTGAGAGAGAAGGTTGAATCCGTTAGTCCATGCAAAAGTATTATTGCCTTTTCAGTATTTTTTGTATGCTTGAATATTTTAGCATGGCCAGGTTCTCTGATTGTTTCTTCGTTTATATTAAATTTTCTGTAGTATTCCAACCATTTTTTACTTTTTAATGCGAGTGGTAGCTGTTCATTTTTATTGATTGATAAATAATTAACGCAGTTGTCATAATTTTCTTCAAAAAACCGTATTGTTAGAGAGTATAAAATGGATGAAATAATAGCTAAAAGTATAAACATTAAAAGTAATGATTCTTTTTGATAGATTTGCATGGTTTATTTGTTTTATTAATTTTTGCCTCAATAACTATAAGCCTTTTTATGACTGTATCAAAGCTATCAATTTTACTATAAAACATCCCGCCATTGACGGCAGAATAGTGATCTTTTTCTATTTCATTCAGTAAAGGGTTGTTTGGTATCAGCTGAATACCGCCTTGCAATTCTGAGCGGCTAATGTAAGCAACTGGGCGAGTTCACCCCTTTTACTAAGGCTTTGATAATACTCTAAAATGTGCATTAAATTGCTTGTTGTAATTGCTGTAGTCTATTTTGCCATACATGGCCAAACACTGGGGATGCTTTTAGCTTCTCCAGGGTAGCTTTAGCTTCACTTTGAGACATGGATAAACATTCAAACGCTGTTTTGAGGTGAGCGTTACTAACAGCGTCAGGAGGTATCGCTAATAAGCCGCTTAGCCGCATTCCTTCTGGTGCTGTGCTCTATTTGAGCTTTTTGGCAGTGTAGGGCTTCCCAAGGGGTAAAACCCTGTGATTGAGAAGGGGACTACCCTTTTCATGCGATTTATCCTTAAAAGGACTTTTTGAGATATCGACACTTCTCTATATCCTGACATATATATTCTATGTGTATGTATTGTAGTCCATTAAATTAAAGCATTTTCAGTATATTTATGTCAGGAAAATTCTATTCACATAGACAATATGTAAGCGTATAGGTGCACCCAGTAGGAACAGTCCATACACGTCTATCGAGTCGTGCTGCTTTGCAAAATCAATAATGATCATTCTCGTAAAAAGCTACCACTATCGTTTTGTTTTTAAAGTATCATAAGACATTTGCAAAAATACATATAACGAAATATTCAAAATCGGATGGTATTGTGTTCTATGAAGGAGTGGTCAATCACGTTTTAACACAATCTTTATACAATTTAGGGGAAGCATTCAGATGTTAGCGAAAAGCCGTTTTAGCCTGTGTTGCACCATACTCACCACACTCTGCCTAGGCGCCTGTGATAGTGCGAAAGAAACAAGCACTAGCACCCCCGCAGTGCGCCCTGTCAAATTAATCAATGTTAGTGAAGCTGAAACCACCCAAGTCAGCCAATTCCCGGCAGTCATCGGCGCAAACCGGCTTTCTGAACTCGGCTTTCAGGTAGGAGGAATGCTGCAAGAGTTGCCCATCAAGGAATCTCAGCGGCTCAAACGGGGTGACTTGATTGCCAAACTGGATCAGCGCAATTTCAAGTCAGCGGTAGATTCCGCCAAAGCACAGTTCCAAAGTGCTGAAGCAGAATACCAACGTGCGGTTCGCTTAGCGAAAGAAGATGCTATTGCGGGCAATGTGCTTGAACAACGAAAAACGCAATTTGATGTCACCAAAGCTCAGCTTGATCAAGCTGAAAAAGCCCTTGCGGATTCTGTATTACGCGCACCTTTTAACGGCGTAGTCGCTCAAAAGCTCGTCAAAAAGTTACAAACTATCTCACCAGGACAAGCTGTCGTTCATTTCATGAGTGCTGATTCACTTGAAGCCACCATTGACTTGCCTGCTAGCTTTTTAGCCAATATCCCTAAAGACGAATCGGACAGTAATGATCGCCAAGCCTTTGTTATCTTGGATTCAGCACCGAATCAACTGATCAAGGCTGAGTTTAAAGAAGCCTCGTTAATTGCGGATACGGCATCACAAACCTATGCGATCACCTTCGCATTTCGCTCTCCAGAGAATTTACTCACCTTGCCCGGTATGAATGCCACCATTGAGTTACGTATTGAAAGCCAAACAAAAGGCATGCGAATTGCTGTTCCGCTTGATGCGGTGACTAGTGATGGGCACAACAACTATGTTTGGGCCGTTGATCAGGCAGCGATGACCGTATCCAAACGGAGTGTCACTCTTGAAGAAGGCGTTGGTAATACGGTGGTGGTAACAGCTGGTCTTGATGAAAACGATACGATTGTTGGTGCTGGCGCAGCCTATTTATCTGAGGGCATGAAAATAAGAGAGTGGAAATGATGAAAGACACGCAATCACTCACCTTATTCGATCCCTTCAAAAAAACGTAGGGGGGCGCTGACCAATGAATATCGCCGAATTTACCATTAAAAATAACGTACTCAGTGTCATCGTTATACTATTAACGATTGTGGGTGGATGGTCTGCTTACCAAAATATGGCACGTTTTGAAGACCCTGAATTTACCATTCGTCAAGCCTTGGTTATCACCAGCTATCCCGGTGCAAGCCCCCATGAAGTCGCTCTGGAAATTACTGAACCTTTGGAAAAGGCCATTCAACAAATGGCTGAAGTCGATACCATTGAATCCGTATCAACCACGGGAAAATCGGAAATTACGGTCGAAATAAAATATGAAGCCTCACCCACTAAAGCCGATCTTCAGCTAATTTGGAGTAGACTGCGTAATAAAGTGAATGACGCAGCACTCGCACTACCACCGGGAGCCGGAACACCTTATGTAGCTGATGATTTTGGCGATGTGTTTGGTCTGCTGTATTTTATTACGGGGAACGGATACTCCCCTGCAGAGTTAAAGCGCTACGCCAAATCGCTACAAAGTTCATTATTGCAGGTAGAGGGCGTTGCACGCGTTACCTTGGAAGGTTTACGCAAAGAAGCGATTTTTGTTGAAATTTCCCGACAAGATATAGCCACTCTCGGGCTTTCTGTATCCAATATTTATCACATTCTCTCTCAACAAAATGCCGTTGTCTCTTCAGGCGATGTAAAAATCGGCAACCAACGCGTGGTGATTGATCCCACGGGCTCTATTGATTCAGTTGAAGCCATTCAGAACCTGCTTATATCAGCAGATAACGAAGGCAAGGTGGTGTTCCTCAAAGATATTGCCCGTGTATGGCGAGGCTATCAGGAGCTCGCTGAAAAACTGTATCGCTTTAACGGTGAACCCGCCATTGCTGTGGGTATTTCCGGTGTTTTAGGCAGTAATATTGTCAAGATCGGCCAAGCAGTGGATAAGAAGATTTCCGATAGCGAAGGCCTGCGTCCATTGGGTATTGAACTCCATGAATTTTATCATCAGGGCAAGATTGTTGATGTATCGGTACAAAATTTTGTTGTCAATGTGATCGCTGCTTTGGTTATCGTCATTGTGACCCTATTCACTTTCATGGGATTAAAATCCGCCATTGTTATTGGCGCTATTTTATTGATGACGATTTTTGCAACACTAGCCACTATGCAGATCGTTGATATACCGATGCATCGTATCTCATTAGGAGCATTAATTATTGCATTGGGAATGATGGTCGATAATGCGATAGTGGTGACAGAAGGTATTCTTGTCGGCGTACAAAATGGTATTAAAAAATTGGATATTGCCAATCGCATCGTTAAACGCACTATCTGGTCATTATTAGGCGGTACGTTAGTCGGTATTATTGCCTTTGCCCCAATTGGCTTTGCGCCCGGTTCTACTGCTGAATACACCGGTCATTTATTTTGGGTGATTTTAATCTCCTTATTGTTCAGTTGGGTGTTTGCCGTCACACTGACACCGCTTTTTTGTTTCTGGTTGTTTAAAGAGGCCCAGCAATCATCCTCTACTAACGAAAAGCCAGAGAGCGGCTTGATGCAAAAATACAAAGGTTTTTTGCGTTTCGCACTACATCAACGTTTCGCTGTTGTCGCCAGTGTTGCCGGTATTTTTGTCGTTTCAGTATGGGGCTTTCAATTTGTTAAGCCCGGCTTTTTTCCAGCATCCACAACCTCCTTATTTGTTGTTGATTATTGGTTGCCACAAGGTACGGATATTTCAAAGACAGAACATGACATTGAACAGCTCGAAGACTTTGTCGCCGGATTAGAGGGTGTGAATGCAGTACAAACCTCCATTGGTGCGGGCGCACCGCGCTTTATGCTGGTCTACGCTCCCGAATCGACAAACGCTGCTTATGGCCAATTGTTGGTTCGCACGGATGACTATACAATAATCGACGCGATGATGCCGGAAATTCAGGCATATATCGAAAATACCTTTCCCCAAGCACAGGGCAAAGTGTGGCGTTTTGTCTTAGGCCCCGGCGGTGGCTCCAAGATCGAAGCAGAATTTACCGGCCCTGATCCTAACGTTCTCCATGATTTAGCGAATCAAGCGCAAGCTATTATGGTGGCGGATGGTGGTGCGTTGTCGATTAAAGATAACTGGCGTCAGCCTATTAGTGTTATTGAACCCGTTTATGCCAAGAGCGCTGGACAGCGTGCTGGCGTATCGCGAGAAGACCTTGCCCTCGCGCTGCAAACAAATTTCTCTGGGCGCACGGTAGGCACTTATCGCGAGAACGATGAGTTGATTCCTATTATCTCACGCGCACCTGAACAAGAGCGTTTAGATATTGACAATATTCGCAATATTCAGGTGCTAAGTTCTGTTACGGGTCGTACCGTACCAATTGGGCAAGTCACAGATGGTTTTAGAACCATTTGGCGTGATGGCTTAGTTCGCCGCGAGGATAGAATCTGGAAAATCAAAGCACAAAGTGATCCCTATCCTAACGAATTACCCGCCGACCTTCTTGCTCGTGTTCGACCACAAATAGAAGCGATTGAATTACCCGAAGCCTATCAATTGGAATGGGGAGGAGAATACGGTGATTCAAAAGAATCCAATGAAAACCTCGCATCCACTATCCCACTGGGATTTTTAGCGATGGTGTTGATCGTATTTATTTTGTTTGGTTCAGTCAGGCAGCCCATGGTAATCTGGCTCGTTGTGCCTTTGGCGATTATTGGTGTCGTCATTGGGCTGCTGATAACAGCAACGCCAATGGAATTTATGGCCATACTTGGCCTGCTATCGCTTTCCGGGTTGCTCATTAAAAATGCCATTGTATTGGTAGATCAAACCGATTTAGAAATTGGTGAAGGAAAGCCACGTTTTGATGCTGTTGTCGACGCCGCCGTCAGCAGGGTAAGACCCTTCATGATGGGCGCATTGACTACCGTGTTAGGGGTTATCCCACTGTTCTTTGACGCGTTCTTTAAATCGATGTCCGTGGTACTCGTATTCGGACTGACCTTCGCGACCTTATTGACCTTGGTAATTATTCCCGTGCTCTACGCGATATTTTTCAAAATAAAGTCAACTGAAGTGGAAGGAGCAGGAAACCATGTATAACACGAAGAAAACGGTCTCTATTCATATTTTATGTGCCTGTATTGCTTTGGCATTAATAGGTTGCGCCGGTACTCGTACCCAAGATGATGAAGCGATTAATGCAAAACTAGCAGGCCATACCACCTTTACACCACAATCTTGGGCGACCAGTGTTGACGAATCTCAGTTAAAAAATGCACAAGATATCGATTGGCTCAGTTCGTTTCACGATACATTACTGGTTGACTTAGTGAAGCAAGCTATGGCTAACAATCCTGATCTGATGGCAGCATCAGCGAATGTTGAGCGTGTCAATGCGCTGGCCGTTCAGGCAGGAGCGCAATTAAAACCGCAGGCAAATTTAGCGTTTGCGAGTTCCCGTGCAGGGGCAGCCAGCAGCTCAATCCCCGAGATTTCCAATCAAGCACTATCGATTCAGCTAAATTGGGAGGTTGATCTTTGGAGACGTATCAGTGCAGGACAACGAGCTGCCGTAGCGAGTGCTGAAGCCGCAGCAGCCGACTACCAATATGCGCAGCACTCACTTGCCGCTGCAACGGCAAAGGCTTATTTCATTGCCATTGAAGCCTATCGGCAAGTGAGCATTTTAAAAGAAATTCTGGCTTCACTTGAAGAAACGTTTCGTATCGTTAATGTGCAATACAAAAATGGTCTTGCCTCAGCGCAAGACGTTGCATTAACAAAATCGGACTTAGCATCAACTCGCGAACAATTAGTAATACGTGAAGCATCGCAAAGAGAAGCTTTACGAGCATTGGAAGTTTTATTGGGTCGTTACCCCAAAGGTGAGCTTGCCGTAAAAACCAACTTACCCACCTTACCACCGATGCCGCCTCTCGGCGTACCTTCAGATATTCTGGAGCGACGACCTGATCTTGTAGCCAGTGAACGCCGCGTTGCGGCTGCATTTAATGCAGTCGCACAGGCCAAAGCAGCACGTTTACCGCAATTAAGTTTGACTAGCACTCTCGGTGGTGCATCCAATGCGTTGTCTGATATCACTGATCCTGCAAATGTTACCTGGCAACTGGCCAGCAATCTTCTTGCGCCGCTTTTTGATGGTGGTGTCAGGAAAGCACAAGTTGAGATCGCCACTGCCGAGCAGAAACAAGCATTGGCTACCTACGCTCAAACAGCGCTCAGCGCTTTCAATGAAGTAGAAACCAATCTTGATCTTGCAAATACCCTAGTGCAACGTGAAAATGCATTGAGTGTTGCACTTGCTGAGGCCGAAAAGGCATACCGTATCGCCCAACTCCGGCATAAAGAAGGTGAAATATCGCTGATTGATTTGCTAGCTATGCAACAACGTGTGCTATCAACGAGCAGTAGTCAATTATCTGTTCAACGTCTTGCATTAGAGCAGCGAGTCAATCTATTTCTCGCATTAGGCGGTCATTGGGGAAATTAAAATAATGAAAGAGAACTATTTAATTAAATGTATTCGCCTACGAACGACCTTTCGTTGGTAACAATAACGGTTAATTCCATACTTTTGAGGTTAAAGCATTGAGCCTTCGGCGTTTGATATCAACCGTCTTGTTTATTTCCTCTTAACCTAATATTTAACTCTCGTAGTTGCTTAAGATCAACATCTCCAGGAGCATCAGTCATCACACAAGCGGCGGTCTGTGTTTTAGGAAAGGCGATCACATCACGGATGGAGTCACTATCCGTCATTAGCATAATCAAGCGGTCAAGCCCAAAGGCCAAACCACCATGTGGTGGAGCACCATGCTGGAGTGCATCGAGTAAGAAACCAAATTTCTCACGCTGCTCTGCTTTACCAATATTCAAGATTTCAAATACGGTTTGTTGCATTTTAGGATCATGTATACGAACAGAACCACCACCCAGTTCTGTACCATTTAAGACCATATCGTAAGCCACAGATAACGCTTTTCCGGGGTTAGCATTTAACTCTTCTGGAGTACAAGAAGGAGACGTAAATGGGTGGTGCAATGAGGTCCAACCCTTCTCGGCTTCTTCAAACATCGGAAAGTCAACTACCCAAAGTGGGGCCCATTCACACGTGTAAAGATCAAGATCTTCACCTAATTTACAGCGTAAAGCACCTAAGGATTCAGAAACAATGGTTGCTTTATCGGCACCAAAGAATATCAAATCTCCATTTTCAGCACCAACACGTTGCAGAATTGCACCACGAACCTCGTTAGGCAAGAATTTAACAATGGGAGACTGTAATCCATCTTCCAGATCCGATGTGTCATTGACCTTGATATAGGCTAGGCCCTTTGCACCATAGATTCCGACAAATGCGGTGTAATCGTCAATTTGCTTTCTGGTTAGCTTCTCGTTTCCATCGTCAATTTTAAGTGCAGCAATGCGACCTTTGGGATCATTAGCTGGACCAGAAAATACCTTAAATTCAACATCAGTCAATAAATCCTTAATGTCAACCAACTCCAGGGGGATACGTAAATCCGGCTTGTCTGAACCATACTTTGCTATCGCCTCGACATACGGTATGCGTGGAAACTCATCCAGAGCAACATCCATGTGTTGAACAAACAATGACTTAACCATGCCCTCTGCGATTGACATAATCTCTTCCTTGCTCATAAATGAAGTTTCAATATCAATTTGAGTAAACTCTGGCTGGCGATCTGCACGCAAATCTTCATCACGGAAACATTTAGCAATCTGATAGTAACGATCAAAGCCGGACACCATTAGTAACTGTTTAAATAACTGCGGTGATTGTGGCAAAGCAAAGAATTTGTTTTCATGAGTTCTTGAAGGAACTAGGTAATCACGAGCGCCTTCAGGTGTCGCACGAGTCAAAATAGGCGTTTCAATATCCAGAAAACCATTGTCGTCCAAGTAATTACGGATTGCCGTCGTGACCTTTGAACGAATACGCAGGTTATTCTGCATCTCTTGGCGACGTAGATCTAGGTAACGATACTTCAAACGGACATCTTCACCCACCGTACCATGCTCATTCAACGGGAATGGAGGAATTTCAGAACTATTTAAAATCGTTAAATCTGTACCATATACCTCAATCTCCCCTGTCAGCATATTGGCATTGACGGTTGCAGCATCGCGGGCACGTACTTTACCGGTCACCTGTAACACATACTCACTACGAACCTTATCAGCCAAGGCAAAATTTTCTTCACTATCAGAATCAAAAACGACTTGCACAATACCATCACGATCCCGAAGGTCAATAAAGATAACTCCTCCATGATCACGCCGGCGGTGAACCCATCCGCACAGTGTGACAGTTTGATCGATATATTTGGTGTTAAGCGCACCACAGTATTCACTGCGCATAGTCTGTTCCTGTTGTTTGTAAAATTAAGTCTGTCTACTATCTACTAGACTATGTAAAGTTAGTCATCTATAGCCAATATTATATAGGTAATAATCGGTTATCAATTAATCATTATCGCTTGTGCTTGTTGTATTTGAAGTACTATCTGCAATATTTTTTTTGTTTGCTGATTTAAAGTCTGTTTCATACCAACCACTACCCGATAGACGAAAACCTGCTGCTGACACTTTTTTTACCATAGCAGGCTCCTGACATTTTGGACAATCAACCAAAGGAGCATCTGATATTTTTTGTAGCACTTCCAAGCCATGTTGGCATTTGCCACACTGATATTCATAAATAGGCATAGACTCAACCCTTATCACTTACTTTTAAGGGCGCAGATTATAACCTAGCTATATAACTCCATAAACCACCAAGAGGCTATTTTTAGCAACAACTGTTATCAACAAATGGAGCCAGATATCCAAGAATCTAGACTCTACACACAATTATCTCATTAAAATGGCAAAAACAACGTAAAATATAGCCTTTTTAGTTGCTCAATAACGTTTTATGCATTATAAATTGCATCCGACATTATCCGTCTTACCTAACGGCATTGTCCCATCATAAAGAATTAACAATAAAAGGAAGCTACTATGGCCGCTAAAAAAACGCCCGTCAAAAAAGCACCCGCAAAGAAAAAAGTTGCTGCAGCAACCCCAGCTAAAAAAATCAAAGCTATCTCCGAACGTTACACGAAAACCCAAATAGTCACTCAGATTGCTGACAATACTGAACTGTCGAAAAAAGAAGTACAATCCGTCCTGAATGAACTCTCTGATATCATTGAAGGGCACATCAAGAAACGAGCCTGTGGAGAATTTGTTCTGCCTGGCCTGATGAAAATCGTCACTGTGAAAAAGCCTGCTCGTAAAGCGCGTAAAGGGGTTAATCCATTCACAGGTGAAGAGACCACATTTGCAGCAAAACCTGCCAGTACTGCTGTTAAAATTCGCCCATTAAAAAAGCTTAAAGAGATGGCTGTTTAGATTTTTACGAAACACCGACACACAGTTCTTTTCATGTTGAGGGAGCTGTGTTCTATTACCACGCTCGACATATTCCTCATCTCATATCACTGTCTAATTGGCCAATTCTGGTCTTAACAGGTCTATATCAGTCTCTGACTGGGGATGAAGTATAAACGGCTGTACCTTATAGTGGAAGTCTCTTAAAATACCCTTTTTTGACTTTGGAACTATCCTTAATATGCGCGCCAGCCATTTTTTAATCGCTACTCTGAAAGAAACTCCTGCTGATGCAGAAGTTGTCAGTCACCAACTCATGTTACGTGCGGGCTTAATCCGCCAATTAACATCAGGTCTTTATACCTGGTTACCCCTTGGATTAAGAGTATTGCATAAGGTAGCAAACATTGTTCGAGAGGAAATGAACCAATCGGGAGCTCAAGAGATTCTTATGCCCGTCGTTCAACCCGCTGAATTATGGCAAGAATCTGGCCGCTGGCAACAGTATGGACCGGAGTTACTGCGCATAGAAGACCGCCATCAGCGTCCATTTTGTCTGGGACCAACACATGAAGAGGTGATTACCGATTTAGTTCGTAATGAAATGAGTAGCTACAAGCAACTACCTGCTAACTTTTATCAAATACAAACCAAATTCCGTGATGAAATTCGCCCACGCTTCGGTATCATGCGTTCACGAGAGTTTATCATGAAAGACGCTTATTCATTTCACATTGACCATAACTGCTTACAAGAAACCTATGATGTCATGCATCAAACATATTGTAATATTTTTAACCGGATTCAGTTGGATTATCGTTCGGTGCTTGCTGATACAGGCTCGATTGGTGGTTCAGGCTCTCATGAGTTTCACGTATTAGCGAGTAGTGGTGAAGACGATATCGCTTTTAGCGATACTAGTGATTATGCCGCTAATGTTGAACTAGCCGAAGCGATAACACTCGATAGACGTCAACCCGCAACGCAAGCGTTAGCTGAAATTGAGACACCAGGTCAATATACCATCAGTCACTTATCGTCTTTTCTCAATATTTCCCCAACACAAACCGTAAAAACACTGATTGTATTGGGAGAAGCTGAAGACGAAGATCAAAAACAACCACTGGTTGCCTTAGTCATCAGAGGCGATCATGAACTCAATGCATTAAAAGCTGAAAAATTAGCGGGTATTGCCAGCCCCTTAAGCTTTGCACCAGAAGAGAGAATCGAAGAAGAATTACACTGCAAAATTGGTTCATTGGGTCCCAAGGGCTTAGCCATTAACATCTATGTAGATCGCAGTGCTGCTGTACTTAGCGATTTCGTCTGTGGAGCCAACAAGCATAATTATCACCTGACTGGCGTTAACTGGGGCCGGGATGTACCAGAAGGAGAAGTGGTCGATATTCGTAATGTAGTGGTTGGCGACCCCAGCCCTTGTGGTTCCGGCACTCTTGAAATTAAATGTGGAATCGAGGTCGGCCATATTTTTCAATTGGGGACCAAATATAGTGATGCTATGAATGCGACCGTACTGGATGAAAATGGCAAGGCAAAAACGATGGCTATGGGATGTTACGGTATTGGAATAACACGAATCATCGCTGCAGCCATTGAGCAAAATTACGATGATAATGGCATTATTTGGCCAGACGCTATCGCCCCATTCCAGATTGCGCTCATTCCGATTAATTTACATAAGTCCGCAGCTGTTAACGAGCAATGTGAAGCACTTTATAAAGAATTTCAACATCAAGGCTACGATGTTATTTATATGGATGAGGCTAAAGCACGTTTAGGTGTTATGTTGGCAGATACCGAATTGATGGGAATTCCCCATCGCTTGATAGTTGGTGACCGTGGATTGGAAAATGGGACGATTGAATATAAAGGTCGGCGAGACACAGAAAGTCAACATATCACCATTGATACCATCATCCCTTTTGTCACTACGCTTTTTTCCTAGTACCAAACCTTACAGAGAACTCATCACATGATCAGTAAGGTAATCATTAAACAGTGTTTAACCACCACTCTGCTTATGAGCCTGAGTAGCACGCTTGTAGCCAATACTCCGTCAGCTACCAGCAATAGACCAGACGTAGATAACTCCCTTCGCCAACTACTTAAATCAACTATTGCCTCAAGCAATAGTTTTGAAGATCGTTTTGATGCAGAAGTGTGGCTAGTTGCCATGTCTGAAAAATTAAAACCTTACATCAAAAAACCTGCAGAACGCTTACGAATACTGCGAGCTGTTCACAAAGAAGCCAAACGCTCACAACTGGAACCTGAATTGGTATTGGCTATCATTCAAATTGAAAGTGCTTTTGACCCCTATGCTATTTCCTACGTAGGCGCTCAGGGAATGATGCAGGTTATGCCTTTCTGGAAAAAAGAAATTGGACGCCCTAACGATAATCTTATTGATATCACTACCAATTTACAATATGGCTGCACCATTCTTAAACACTATTTAAAACGGGAAAAAGGCCATATTACTAATGCTTTAGCTCGATACAATGGAAGTTACGGTAGTTATAAATACGCTAAAAAAGTAATGGATGCATGGCTGGATTATTGGCGTTAAACAACGACTTCAGCTTTAGATCCAATATCAGTATATCTACCATTAATCAATGAAAAAGCATCACCGTCGCGCTAGCGGCCAATGTCATTAAGAATACAAACCACTTCATTATTCGTTGGCTAATATTAAGAGAAATTTTAACAGCAACAGCAGCACCTATCATAGAACCCACTGCCAAAATTAATCCGGGTATCCAACTCACCAAACCATCAATCACAAAAATGATTAACGCCAGAGCGGTAAAACCACAAGTGCAAATTAACTTAAGTGCATTAGTCCTGACCAAATCATAGCGCAAGGTTCCTGCGAGAACAGTAATGAGTAAAAAACCTACGCCCGCTTGTACAAAACCACCATAAATACCCGTAATAAACAGCATTAGCCATGCCAAAGGACGCTCATTCACTGTGTAGGTTAGCGTTCCCTCTGGTGGTTCTATCATTGAGGGAAAAATCAGAATAAGTAACGCAACACCCAGCATCGTAGCTAGCAACAAAGGCTTGAGTAAGGTGGCGGGCAATACCGACGCAAGTATAGCTCCAATCACACCACCGATCAGGGTGGGAATCAATGCTGGCACGATGTCGTCAGAATGAATCTTATCGTACTTATTATAACCACCAATACCAACGAGACAGTGTAAAAACACACCGACTCGATTAGTTGCATTGGCAACATCTGCCGGCATACCCGTCAACATCAGTGCAGGCAATGTTAAATGCGATCCTCCTCCTGCCAATATATTAATAATACCAGCCACAAAACCCGTCATAACCAAAGTCATCATATATGCAAGAGAGTAATCCATAAATGTTTTATCACACGTCAAAAGGCTAGGTTATGCTAGGATAACAGGGAAAGATCAAGTCATAAAATGGGAATAAATCAATTATACCATCATGAAATCATTAGCAAAATGTCAGCTCGAATTCACAAAAATCATACACTGTAGCAGATTGATTGCAAGTAAGAACGAAATCATGGTTCATAAACTCTATGGTTACGCCCATATTTTTCAACATCAAATCCAACAAAGCTTTCACTCGTCCTAAAAGAGACTTATTCAGTCAATGATTACCTGCTCATACTACCGAGCTCGATTCGTTTTACTTAGATACATCTGGTGGATGGGTAGCTAAAAACGATAAAATTGATTAGTATAGGCACGGTTTTACCGACAATTTATTGGTTGATTTTATGCTCCAACTTGCCATTATCGTAGTCATTATTATTGCCTTTATCGTCATACAACGAATACGCCGTAAGTCTACAGAAAAACGCTTGGCCACCACCATTCAATATGCACTCTATGGTTTTCTGATTTGCGCCATTGTTTTGGTTATCACCGGTAAAGTCCACTGGATTACGGCTGCAATTGCAGGTATTTTACCACTGGTAAAATGGTTACTGACTTTCGTCATACGAACACTTCCTTTCCTCCAAACATTTTCCCAAACCAGAACCTATAAGCAACACGCTTGTACTCAAGCTGATACTATGGATTTAGATCAAGCACTAAAAATTTTTGGATTTGATACACTTCCCAATAAGATGGCTATTGTGCAACGCCACAAAGAATTGATTCAAAAGAATCACCCTGACCGTGGTGGAAGTGATTTTTTAGCCTCACAAATCAATGAAGCCAAAGATATCCTATTAAAGTCTCTGAATAAATAGACAGCAATGTCAAAGAAAAATAATAAAAACTGGTCAGTCTACATTCTACTAGCCAGCGACCAACGTTTATATACTGGCATCACTAATAATATGCCTGCACGTTGGCTTAAGCACTGTCATAAAACTGGAGCAAAATTTTTTCGAGGAAGATCACCTGTCGCACTATGCTATCAAGAACCAGAACATTCCCGCAGCAGTGCCAGCAAACGGGAAAGCCTTATAAAACAGTTAAGTAAAAAGCAAAAACTACAATTAATCAGGACTTATTATGGGCCTCATGTTTCTCAACCTCTGCATCACAATGAGCCTGATAGTCTCTAAGTACTTTATAAGGCCGTGAGTGGAATTCCCGCAAATATAAAACAAAGGCAACCAAAGTTGAAGCTACTATAAAATACCAGGGTGAAAAAAACCAGGATAACGCAGCTAAAGAGAAAGAATAAGCCCGTAAGCCATAATTGTAGGTATGACCCGCCATGTCGATCACTTTAGAACTCACATAAGCATGCTGTTGTTTTAAAAATGGATTTCTATTCGCATCGTCTGGTTCTGGAGCCGAACCAATCATCAAAGACCCAAAAACATACTGTCTCATAGACCAGGACAGAGTAAAAAAAGCATATACATAAATCAGTATCAACAATAATATTTTCAGATGTATCCAGGAATCGTGTTCATCAGCAATAATATAGAATGGTAATGCCTTTAAAGTAGCCTCAAGATCATTAACAATTCCCAAGGTCGTCAACAAACCAGCCAGTACAAATATAGACGTTGAGGCTAAAAATGAGCAATTACGCTCTAGATTCGCAACCAATACCGAATCTGTTACCCTAGTATCACGTTCAAGCATTCGTTTCATCCAGTCTAAACGCTGACGATTCATGACTGAAGACAATGTACAACCACATTTGGATTTATATTTTGCAAAGTAAGCATAGCCTATCCATACCAATAAAAACCAAACCACTGCAATAATATTCACTATAGAGTCTTTCAACATAAAAACCTCATTTACCATAGAAACAAAAATACATAATCCGCTCCAACGATGAACAGTCCCTAAGGCAGAGCTAAAAAGGACCCTCGGTTTTGTTGGGTTACTTCTCGCATCAAGGTGGAGTACTTGATAGTAGGTTGTCCAGACAAAAACCCGATGGCATGTACCCGCGCGAACCGTCTCCCTGTTTTAGAGTCGGAGTTAAGCTTATTGAGTGTATTGATAACCGGGTCGTAAGACCCTCCCGAATATTCATCACCCAAAATATAAATCGACAAGCTTTTGGTTTTTCTGGCATAGGTTTTTAAAGCGACTGTCAAACCTTCCACAGGGCTACTATTGCTGCGCCCATTCCATTGTTGCATAGCTGATAAAATAGCTTTTCGACTTCCAGGGGTGTCTTTTCTCCACTTGCCTCTTGATGAGGATACCAGATAGTCGCCCATATCACTCATCACCTGAATGCCTTTAACCTTAGGATGATTATCCAGAATATCGCTCATGGTTTTTAGCACTTTGTTCCAGATTCGCCGCATACTTCCGGAGGTATCAACAATAAATATAACGTATTCACTATCAACAGGAATACCCCCTACTTCTTCATCTCTTTCAGTTGCAATACCTTGCTGAAGCGCCGCTCGTTGACGAGATTTAACGATGTGTCTTAAGCCTTCTGTCGTCGAAGTTAATTGTTGGAGCTGATTTTTTGCTGCAGCAATATCACTCTCAAGAGCCTCTTTCTGTTGAGTATTACTCATTGCTGATGCTTGTAGCTGCTGCCATTGTTTTTGTTTATCGCTCAATGATACCATTTGCTGGTCGACTCGTTGTTCAGCCTGAGCCACCGCTTGAATGAGTTCACTAATTTTAGACAGGTCTAAAAAATCACCTTCAGTACCATGCTTTGCCAACAGCACCAGCAGGATGATTGCACCAAAGGCACAACTAATAATGTCCAAAAAGGCAATATTAAAAACCTCTAAAGGGGCACGTTGTCGCTTCATGGCCATGAACTCGCTGGGCTAATCATTAAGCCCCCTGTCGATGATGACCAATCCCAGTAAGCCTGGGGAGCATGTGGTTCTCCTTCCAAAGGAAGAAGCACCGTATTGACCTGAACACCACTAATACCAGATTGTTTTAAGGTATAGTTAAATAAACGTAGCCGACAATCACCCGTAATCGTTTTTGATTGACCAAACAACGAACCACAATGAGCCAGTGACCGTAAACTTGTTGAGCGTTCCCCTAGCGTTGGCAAGCCATCGGTCACCACATACAAATGTGTCATCCTGGGGCTCAATGTTTTCACTGCATTCAGGGCAACTTGTAAGTTTGTTCCATTACGGGGAATAAGTGTGTCAAGATCCGCCGATAGCTGTTTCATACTGACACTATTGCTAGCCAGAACAATATCTCCAGGACCTATTTGACGAGCGCTATCATTAAAACTTACCACCGTCACTTTGGATGGTGGAGGCACTCTAGCCAATAACCATTTAACCACCCTTTTTGCTCGTCTCCATTTAGGGGCTGACTTCCTTTCGGCATCACTACTGATTTTCCGCCTAATAATATCTCTCAGTTTTTCATCAGTCATAGAAGCACTGGTATCAATCAATATACCGATATACTTTCCTTCTACTTTTAAGCCCAACAAATAATTTTCCTCTCCTGCTCCCTGCAAGGTAACATTATCATCGACTTGCCTGGGGGCTACCGATGCAACCGATCTTTCAACATCCGATAACATCGCTTTTTTATCTCTAAGCTCACGCTGGCTTACATCCTGTTGTATTTTTAATTGCCAGATACGTTCTTCAAGTTTTTGTACCGATGCTGTTTCTGTAGAAATATTTTTGTCGACCTTATCAAGATTTGCCTGCAATAATGCAGAGTTTTCTTGTAAGGCGTTTAACTCCTGTTGCAATCGCTCAACTTCATTACTAGGAATCTGAGTTGTTGCATTAAATTTTACCAACATAAGAATAAGAATAATGGCACCCAGCCCACAAGCCATCACATCTAAGAACGCCAAGTTAAAACCGTCAAAGGAGCGTCGTTTAAGCATGAGTTTACTATTGATGCAAGTGCGTCAGTAAATTTTTTTCGCAGCCACGTTGCGTATTAATCACCATCTGATCCTGACGGCTTTGTAAAATATGCAACAAAAACATCAGTAACAAACTCAGCAATAAAGCCACAAACGTAGAATTAAAAGCGACTCCCAAACTAGATGTCATACCAGTAATATTACCCGCTAATGCCTCGTCAGCCTGCGCCAAAGCCTGACCAATGCCCCTAACTGTTCCCACAAAACCAATAGAGGGAATCGCCCAGATAATATAACGAATCATATTGTTACCAGATTCTAATTGCATAGCCAAAGTTTCCACACTGGCAACAATAGCATCAGAAGCATGCTGAACATTGTGAGTATTTTTATAACGCCTAAGACAATTAATCCAAGTCGCTATGGCAGAGTTATCTTTATATTTACTACTTTCTAAGGTATTCAGGGCAGTATCAATATCGAAACCATTATCACTATGACTACCCTGCAAAAAATCTCGCGTATAAAAATCTTCCTCTCCCACAAGAGCAATCAGTTTATATCCCATTAAAAATAGGCAGTAAGCTGCAGCAGAAATACATAACTGTTGTTCAAGGTCTTTTAGAATAACAAAGACATTCAATGTAGATACGGTGCCTGAATTTGCCAATACAGTTTCAGCATTAGGACGAATAACGCCTTCGAAAAGTAAATGTATTACTGTAAAGCAAACAATAAGTACAACACTAGACACTACCCAGTGAGGGTTCATCCCATCACTATTATGATTTTTCATTATTTTACCTATATTTCACTGGCACCAAGAGGTAGGGGCTGCTTAGCGGTTGACCATTAAATATCAACAGGAAAACGAGCCGGAGAATCCAAGCTAATTGTTATCGCCACTGCTGACCCGGTAATTAACACCAAAGCAATCAACATTATCTTTAAAAACCGATGTTTCTTCATTATTACCTCTCCCAAATCGGAGTTTTCCCCCGCCCTAATGATAACGAGCGATACGAAAACCAATCGTTGGCGTACCACTCTTACTGCTTTCTTTATAAGCACTACGAAGTTCAGCTAATCGTCCACTTTGATAACTCGCTCCTTTAACAATATGTTCAACACCCCGTGTTGCTCCCATATAATCTACTGCTATACCAGACACACTCGGAGGTGTATTCGTGTACCGGTCATGCACCCACTCACTGACATTCCCTGCTAAATCATAAAGCCCCAAACGATCTGCTTTAAAACTACCAACGGGTGCTTTTCTTGTAAAACCATCCTCATACTGTTTTAAATAAAAGGTCACACTACCTTTCATACTTTTATCAGCAAAATTGCCCGTGTTCTTAGGAATCCTTTCATGATTACCCCAAGGATATACCGTTGACAAAGAACGTTTCGACTTTTTCGCTAACCATTCCCACTCTGCTTCTGTCAGCAAACGATACCCTTTGGATTTCACATTAAAACCAATGATCCGACTTCCCTTCATTTGATAAAAGACAGGCAAACCTTCCTTTTCACTTAACCAATTACAATAGCTAACTGCATCACTCCAGGAAATATCAGTCACTGGCAGCTTACTGTTCGGTTTTGAAGCATCAAAAACTGCATATTGCGCTTCTGTAATTTCATGGCGACTCACCCATATTTTACGAGAAAAACCTACCTTAATTTGGAACTCATTACGTTTACGGCCTTTTTCATTGGCTGGTGACCCCATAGTAAACTGAGTAGGTTTAACCTGTTGCATAACAATACCTAGAGTAGATACAAATAAAGGTTTTCCCTCTTTTCGACGCGCCTCAAACTCAGTGAGCATATTGACTTTAATAGTCTTAGCGCTTTTGCTACTGGGTATCACATATCGAACTTGACTACGATAACCGGGTAATACAAACTCCAATTTATGCTTCACTGCGGGCAACTTTTTTATTAAAGTACCCTGCCCTTCAGGTTTCCCATCTATTAGTATCGCCGCAGCAGGAAAAGTGTTAATATTCACCATTCCGATTTCTTTTTTAAGCGTAATTGCTAGCGCTTTATTCTCTCCTGGAGTGACGGTAGCGGTATCAGAGAAATCAAAATAACCAGGTTTACTATAATGTATGCTATGTGTTGTATTGGCTACAACAGGTATATTAAAAGTACTCCCTCTTGATTCACCTACGGCAACACCACCAACAATTAACTCGCCACCTTCCGGAGAAATCGTCAATGATAGAGTTCCTTTTTGGGGTTCAAGTTTATATTGTCGTTTCAGGTAAGTCGTTTTATTATTAATTTCAACCACTTCATGAGTCGTTTCATAACCTTCAGCGACCACTTTTATATCATAGTTGCCTGATGGTTTTTCAATAATAATAGGGGCAGTTCCTACCCATTCTTTATTAATATAGACATCACCGTTAACCGGTGTCGTATTAATTGTCAAATGCCCTTTTACCGTTTCCAAAGCCCAGGATTTATTAACAGTCTGGTTACGTTCAAGTATCAGCGTATCATTAATAGGTTGATAAAATGTATTATTAATAGAAATGTTGTAATTACCGGGAGGGATGCGATGCTCAAGATTTTCTCCAATATGAACTAACTCACCATTAATAGTCCATGCAGTATTAACATCACTGGGTTCTGTATTACCAATTAACGTTCCTGGACTAGGCTCTAAAGTAATATACAGCGTACTCCTAGTGGTAGGCGTTATATTGACTATCTTGGATTCAAAATCTTTAGCGCCCACTTCTATTGCCAATTTATCGGACAAAGTATACAAGACTCCCTGAAAGTAAAAGCCTGCCCCTTGTTTCATCTTAATAAAGTGACTGGCTTTGGCGTCTGCTGGCATAACATCAATCGAATAGCCTTTAACTGGAAACAACCAAAAAATATAATTCAATAAAGCAACGAGCAATACCCCGCCCAATACAATGGTAACAATAAAACGTTTTGCTCTCGCCTGCTCAATACGCTTATCTAATTCGTTCATCACACACCAGTCTAACAGTTTGTCTTGCAGACAAGGAAACCTGTATTTGTTTATGATGGTAACCTTTACAGCGTCCTTCTAAAGTATACCCTCCTGGCAGTAAAACCACCTCTTTCTCTGTTATTTTACCGACATGTCCGACTCCCAGTACCCATATATCAGTTTTACCATCAGACGTAATATGCAGTGCCTGTTTAACTTGAGCCTTTTCGACCAGTTCACTCAAACGATTTATCTGTTCAGAAAAGACAGGACTTTTTAGTGTGGTTTTAATATTTTCTTTAATAAAATTTTTTACCTTTTGACGCACACCGATGTCCAACAGTTTTTCAGGGCTTGAAAGATAATCATTCGCTTGTTGCTGCAACTTAAATATATCGTTAGCTTCATCCCGGTAAGCCTGTACAGCAGGATCCTTACTCGATTGTGCAATGGTTGCCACTGTTGACCAATCACCCGCTTGTATCGACTGGTCTATTTTAGTTAGCGTAGCCTCCAACCTTTCAGCTTGCCTAGCTTGGGTGATTTTTTTCTGTAAAACTTTTAATTCAGTACGTTGAGAATAAATAGTTTTCGCTTTTTTATAAGATGCAACAGCAACATCCAAACGCTTATTATCAACAGCCTCTAAGCCTTGGGCGATATATTGACTAAATACCGAATCACTTAATTGTTTTTTGATATTTTTAAGTTCATCAGCCAACATCACTCGCGTTTTATCCGCGGTAACAATATCATTCAAAATGTTAGCCTGTTCATGCAAATTATTTCCAGCCTTCGCCACCTTTAACTGTTGTAACCACTCAGCAATGCGAGGATATGCCGCTAATTGTTGTTGCAATAATATTGCTCCTGCGTCTTCTGGCTTTATTGCTAGGGCCTGATTTAAATAGAAGGTTGAGGATTTAATATCTTCTTTATCATAAGCTATTTGCGCTAAAACCAGCTTTTTATCATAAGCAAGCTGCCATTCTTTATCCAAACGGGCGACCTGATGTCTCGCTTTATCAAGAGTAGCTATCGCTTGGGTATAAGCACCTGAAGCAAACAACGCCAGCGCTTCTTTTTTGACAGCATTAACAACATCAGCTTCCCCTTTATTCCAGCGAAGAAAGTCTGCACGTTTTAATAATGGAGTACTTTCTTGTTCAAACATGACTAGCATTTGCTGGAATTGTTTACGCTCTGCTTCGCTATTAATAGGTTGCAGCTCTAACTTGGAAGAAACAACAGTTGTAGAAACAATAGCATCAAATTCCCTATAGACGAGAAATATGACCACCAATAATATAGCGACAACCACCGCTCTATTACGCAACCGAACATATCGTAACGTCTTTGCCCATTCTATCTGTTGGTCTAGCAATTTTTCACCCTATAGCTGCTTATTGGGTGTTTTTTCAAGCTCATAAATGGCTTTTAAATGATTTTTCCACTGCTGATATTGTTCATTAGCGGTTCCTGTTAATTCAACAGTGTGGTCATTATGAACCATCAGCTGGGGACTCAACTCAATATCCAGAGATTCACCTAATTCATCAATAGATTGTTTATGAATCTTTAGTTCTGCGTTTTTATTCAGGGCACTATTGATAAAGAAACCACTCGCTAACAAACCAACGGTTGTACCAATATCCCCGGCTTTAGAGTTAGAATTTTTGCTAAGCAAGACAGCCAACGTCGCTAAGGCAATACCAGCACCCGCTCTCAAGTTTCTCTCTCCCCAGTTTTTTTTAATAGAAACCACTTCAGGCAAGGTTTCTTTTTGCCAGGTACGGTAGCTCTCATCGGACCTTGCATTAAACCCTTCGTAGTGGGGCTGCAAACGATCGATAAATAACTGATCTTGTACTTTTAGTGGTTTTATACGCTGCACCATCGCAGCATTTTCACTAGGCAAACTCACCAGTTGGTACTCAGTATTACCTGCCCAGTTTTTTTGCACTTTTATATGCTGGCCAAAGACTTCTGGAGAATATAACTGTGCGTAACGCAGGTCTGTAATGGTCTTAATCGTTTTCTTTTCTGTTTCAGATTTATGGGCTAAGCGTTGATAAATATAATCAGCAATACGATTAAAAATGGGCTCATAAGGATCTTTATCTACATTGGCCCTATCTCGGAAAAACCCTTCAGCCACCTGATGTGTAAATTCCTTTTTACCCCAAGATTTACCCTGACTGTCAACAATCGCCACTGCCAGTCTAATAGTCTCACTATCGGACTCCATAATATGCCCCAAGATATACACATCACCACTAACGAATGCCGATGGAACAACACTCACAGCACCAAAGGCGTTCAGTTTTTCAACTGCTCTTCTGGTTTCTACAGCAAAGCGGTTAGCTTCGGAACGTCGTAACTGAGGCCAAATACCCTGTTTTTCGACACTTTTATAGTCTATGTCTCCCCATTCATTTAGCGGTAAACCAGGATCAAATACGGGAATAACGACATCCAAGTAAACCTCCGAAAGATAGGGATAGTGTTTTTTCTTTGGCTCAGAATAAAGACCTGAGTCACGTTGTGGACCAGTTTGAGGCCCCACCTGAGGTATTCCTCCTACATCCCCTACAGCAATAGTATCCAGCGTTTTACATCCAGTAAACCCTAACAGACTAGTACACACAATGAGACTGATTCGTTTGATATTGTCCACCCAGCCATAAGCTGACTTTTTGGTCAAAAACATGAACACTTTGGGCTCCTTAATGGGTATTTTTAGGATTCTAGCTACGACAGCGATAACTCTTAGAAATTTCTTTTAATTCTTGTTGTTTTTTAGCGTCTTTTTCTATTCGTAACTCTTCTTTTAGTATTTTACAGATAGCGGCATCATTATCTTTGGGACCAATCTCCTGATTTTTAGTGCCATTGGAATGGGTATCGGTATGCTGGTTATCGATTTTATTTTGATCACTGGCGTTACTTTCTTCAAGGCTTCCCCCCGGTTCAGGATCTCCACCTATTTGTCCTTCTTCACGCTCCTCACGCTGCCCTACACCAGTCCTCACCGTAACATGATGACTGATGACTTGCTCCACACAACTATCATATTGATCTATAGAGTCGCGCAGAGAGTCTTCCATCTGTGCAATACGCTCAGCTTTAGTTAAAGTAGCCTCATCCACTGCTTCAAGCGGTACCAAAGTACAATGATAAGCATTGTCTGCTTGAGTCTCAGTCTGAGCTAAGGCCATAGTAGCAAATAACAGCAAACATAATACTGCACAGGATTGAATACATATTTGGGGCTTGGTATCCATTGAGGTTAACACCGACTTTAATCTATGAATAACCAGTAGCTTACCATAAAAACAAGCCGATTTAAGTGTGTCAAACAGCATGAAAAACCCTAATTTAATATACTGATTTAATTGAACTTTTACCCTGACAATCTAATAAACGCCAGAAACTCATAAACAACACCATATTCACCTCACTGATCACCTTCAACAAGCATCCTCTTTACTCAATCGTTACCTTAGGTTCAGACATAATTGAAATAAAGACAAATATTTAATATTGTATTTTAAAGAATTTATTCTTCAAAATCAGTAACAATACAATCAGTGTACGCTAAAATAAAACCAGCAGACATTACTTCATTTCGTGTTAATAGATTTCAAAAACTACCATTAGGAATTATTATGCAGTCTCCCTCTTCTTCTCAGGATGCGCACTCAAGTTTTGAGTGGCTCCGCAGCCAAACTATCGGGTCTCTAGATATTACTATGAGCGAATATCGCCACAAGGTAACAGGTGCACAGCATATTCATCTAGGCACCAACAATAGTGAAAACGTTTTTTTAGTTGCTTTACGAACTGTGCCTGAAAATTCAACAGGTGTTGCCCATATTCTGGAACATACGGCTTTATGTGGCAGCGAAAAATACCCTGTACGCGATCCTTTTTTTATGATGATACGCCGTTCATTAAATACATTCATGAATGCATTTACCAGTTCAGATTGGACCGCCTATCCTTTCGCCAGTCAAAACCGTAAAGACTTTGATAATTTATTAGATGTTTACTTAGATGCTGTTTTTTTCTCGCGTCTGGACCCCATGGATTTTGCACAGGAAGGCCATCGGCTTGACTTTACTGAGCCTGGAAATAGCAATAGCCCATTGATATATAAAGGAGTGGTCTATAACGAGATGAAAGGAGCGATGAGTTCTGTCTCTTCACAGTTATGGCAGATAATGAATAAGTATCTTTTTCCTACCAGTACCTATCATCATAATAGTGGTGGTGAACCCACTGCTATCACCGATTTAAGCTACGAGCAACTGCAGCAGTTTTATCATACCCACTACCATCCCAGCAATGCTATTTTTATGACCTTTGGCGATATTCCTGCACAAGACCATCAAAAGAAATTTGAAACCCTAGCCTTGAATCGTTTTAACAAGCTCGATAAAAGCATTCAAGTCTATCCTGAGAAACGTTATTTCTCACCACTCCGTGTAGAAGAAGGTTACGCTTATACACCGAATGAAGACGATGATTTTTCTAAAAAATCATATATTGTCATGGCTTGGTTACTGGATAAAAATATTAATTTAACCCGTCATTTGGAAACACATTTATTATCCAACATAATGTATAATAATAGTGCCTCACCTATGCAACACTTATTGGAGACATCTGATTTAGGTTCATCACCTTCATCATTAAATGGTATCGATGATTCACAATATGAAATGTCGTTCTTTTGCGGCCTGGAAGGCTGTCATGTAAATAGTGCCGATGCGTTTGAAGAAAGTGTCATCAAGATGTTAGAAGGCATTGTGGAAAATGGCCTACCACAATCACACATTGAAGCCTCACTACACCAATTAGAATTACAGCAACGGGAAATAGGTGGTGATGGTTACCCCTATGGCTTACAACTTATTTTGAATGCCTTATCACCAGCCACTCACCGCGGTGATATTTTCAGCTTTATGGATTTAGAGCCTGCGCTAGAAAAATTACGCGCTAGTATTCAGGACAGAAACTATATTCCTACATTGGTAAAACAGCTATTACTAGACAATCCTCATCGAGTCACTTTAACGCTGAAACCTGATGATCAACTACAGCAACGGCAACAAGCTGCTGAAACATTACATTTAGCCACACTCAAAGAAAACATGAGTGATACAGAAAAACAACATATCATTGACCAAGCGACTGCCCTTGATCAACGCCAACAACAGGAAGAAAACCTGGATATACTGCCCAAAGTCAGCTTGGAAGATATTCCAAAAGACACACCCAATCCCATCGGTGAGGTTAAGCAACTCAATCAACACCGATTACATTACTATCCAGCGGGAACAAATGGCTTAAGTTACCAGCAAATTATTTGCCCAATTCCTGAGCTCAACGCTGAGCAACTGAGCACTTTACCCTACTACACTCTCTATTTAACAGAGGTGGGCATTGGTCATCAAGATTACTTAAGTGTTCAACAAAGGCAGGCTGAAGTTGTCGGCAATATTCACGCCTATTACTCCCTACGTAGCCATATTGACCACACTGACAAACACCATGCACATATCACACTTACCGCTAAGGCATTGAGCCATAACCAGCCCACTATGAGCCAACTCATGTGCGATACTTTACAACACGCTCACTTTACTGATTATCATCGTATTCAGGAATTAATTGCCCAAACTAAAGCCAGTAGAGAACAGAGTCTGACCAACAATGGGCACAACCTCGCTATGCAAGCAGCCTCTGCTAGCCTTAACCCTCTCACAGCAACTATTCACCAACTCATAGGGTTGGGTAGTATCCAATCGATTAAACAATTATATCAGCAGCTACAGGACGGTGATTTTCAACCGCTACAATCCTCTTTGGAATCTATCCATCACCAATTACAACCAACAGAAAAGCAGTTACTGCTAATCACTGACGAAAAGTCTCTCTCTGAACAACTGCAACAATTTGAAACCATTTGTCAGCCTTTACTACAATCATCAACAACCAATGGAGCACTGACTTTATCTCCGCCTACATCAGAACGTACCGAACAGGCCTGGATAGGCAACTCACAAGTACACTTCTGTGCTAAAGCATACCCTACTGTCACCATGAACCACCCAGATGCTGCGCCATTAGCCGTATTAGGTGGTGTATTACGTAATGGCTTTCTCCATAGAGCCATCCGTGAACAAGGAGGAGCTTATGGTGGGGGCGCCAGTCAGGATAGTCACTCTGCTAGCTTTTGTTTTTATTCTTATCGTGATCCACGTCTTGGCAAAACCTTGACCGATTTTGACCAATCTATTGACTGGTTATTGCAACGAAAATTGGATACTGAAGCCATTGAAGAATCGATTCTGGGAGTTATTGGTTCTATAGACAAACCGAGTTCCCCTGCAGGAAAGGCCAAGCAGCACTTTCATGCGCAACTAGCTGGCAGAACCAATGCTATTAGGGCTCTGTTCCGTCAACGCATTATCGAAGTCACTGCGGAAGACCTCTATCGCGTTACTGAAACCTATTTAAATCCCGCAAAGGCCAATACAGCAGTAATAACAGGCTCCCATGGTATCAACGAAGCTGAGAAACTGGGCCTGAAGCTAATCTATTTATAAGAATAAGGGACGCGACTTTATAGAAAGTCGCATTCTTCAACAACAACCCAAGATACCATGCAATCACTTTTACCACCATACCAAAGGTTTATTATTGTTAAATAATGCAAACCAAACGTTAGCTGGGTTAAGTCAACAATGTTGACTTAACCACAACAGTCTCAACCCATAATGGTAAACTATCAATGGTAAGGATATTTGATTCAAGCGGACTGACAATAGCAGATAATTCAGTGCAACCAAGTACGAAAATCTGCCTTCCTGAACGACTCCACTTAGCGGCTACCTCATTGCAATTTCGAATTCATGCAGACATTCATTGATCATAAAAACAGTGGTGTTATCGCCTGACTGTGTTGTTTATTTTATCAACAGGACCTAGCTATCCAACAATAGCTTATCATCTGCTAATGTTTCACCATCATTTTTGGCTTTGGCAAACAATTTCAATAAATCACTGACATCATACTGCGAACGTTCTTCATTTTGTATATCGAAAATAATTTCACCTTCGTGCAACATCAAAGTCCGACTACCAAAATCCAGGGCTTGTCGCATAGAATGAGTGACCATCATCACCGTCAACTTTTTCTCTTCAATAATTTGGGCGGTAATATCCATAATCAACACAGCGGTCTTTGGGTCCAGTGCCGCTGTATGTTCATCTAACAAAAGGATTTTACTAGGTTGTAATGCAGACATCAGTAGTGAAACAGATTGTCGTTGCCCACCCGACAAAAGTCCCATTTCGCTTTGCAAGCGATCCTCCAGCCCTAAATTTAAACGACTCAGTTGTTCCTGAAATACTTTTCGTAATGATGCGTTTAAAGCTGGGGATAAGTTACCTCGCTTGCCTCGGCCATAAGCAAGACTCATATTTTCTTCTACGGTTAAATCACTACAAGTGCCCATTAATGGATCTTGAAAAACCCGAGCAACATCCTTAGTACGAATAGCTGCTGACCAATGTGTCACTTCTTTATGCGCAAAAAACAGTTGGCCCTGGGTAATATTCACATCACCTGCAATGCTATTGAGTAACGTTGACTTACCCGCACCATTTGAACCAATCACAGTCACGAATTGCGATTCTGCAATCTCCAAATCAATGCCTTTTAATGCGCACTTTTCAGTAGGTAGACCTGTATTAAAAGTTACATGTAAGTTTTTACAACGAATCATACCTTTTTCCAAGCTGCTTTTTTGGCTTTATATTCTTTATTCACTTGCGGGAAAACTAGTGCTAAAGCAACCAGAACGGCAGTAATCAAATTGAGATCTGAGGTATTTAAGCCAATAAAACTCGCATTCAGCGCTAAAGAAACCGCAATGCGGTATAAAATAGACCCCATAATGCAGCTCAAAATAATCACTATCATCGCACGAGAAGGAATTAACGTTTGCCCAATAATCACCGCTGCTAAACCGATCACAATAGTACCTACCCCCATAGTGGAATCAGCAAAACCATTCGTTTGAGCAAACAGTGCACCACCCAAAGCGACTAAAGCGTTTGACATGGCCAAACCAACATACACTTTCTCATGAACCACAATACCATTAGCTTGTGCCATACGTTTATTAGAACCAACGGCTCTCATCGCTAAACCATATTGAGAATTTAAAAAGCCAATAACCAATAAGCCCACAATGAAAACGATAAGCCCTATTATTAACACATTGACATATATATTAGGTATGCCCATGCCTAATTTTTCAAAGGGTGAAAATATGGTAGGTTCTGAAATAAGTGCAATATTGGGTTTCCCCATAACACGCAAATTAACCGTGTAAAGTGCCGTCATCGTCAAAATGCTAGCCAACAAGTGTAAGATATTAAAACGTAAATTGAGCCAGGCGGTCACCAGTCCTGATAAGGTTCCAGCCAACACTCCCATCATGGTCGCAAAAACAGCCGGAATACCTGATACAATAGCAGCCGCTGTGACTGCAGCCCCCAAGGTAAAGCTGCCATCGACAGTCAGGTCAGGAAAGTCTAATACCCGAAAAGTCAAATACACCCCAATAGCAATTAGCCCATAAATAAGACCAATTTCCAAAGTCCCCATAAAGGCAAATAACGACATAGACTCCTACAATATTATTCGTTGAAGTAATTTTCCATTATTGATTCTTTCGTTGGTTATTCAACAATTTTTGTTGCCCGTTTCAGTATCGTTTCTGGCACGGTCACACCCATTTTGGCTGCCATATTAGGATTCACAAACAAGCTGGTGCCCTGACCGACCTGAACAGGTATTGAGCTAATGGGCTCACCTTTTAATACACGCAGAATCATCCCACCCGTTTGTCGACCCAACGTATGATAATCAAAACCTATTGCGGCAATCGCACCCCGTTGTACTGAGTCCGTATCCGCAGCAAAAACAGGAACCTGAGAATCAATACCTACCTTGACCACCGATTCCAATGCCGTAATGATCGTATTATCTGTAATACAATAAATAGCGTCTACCTTATTCGCTAATTGCTTACTAGCCAGTAATACATCTGACGATTTTGGCGCTGAAGCCTCAACAATCTCAATACCCATTGCTTTTGCTGCTACCTTCAATACTTTAATACTGGATACTGCATTAGCCTCACCAGGATTATAGGGAACACCTAAACGTTTGAGGTCAGGCAAAATTTCCTTAATCAATATTAAATGCTGAGCAACATTAACTCGATCCGATAAACCCGTGACATTACCCTCTGGCTTTATTATATTAGACACAATTTTTGCATCGACAGGATCTGTCACTGCAGAAAAGATAACCGGAATATCAGTTCCTCGTGCCGCACTAGCTGCCGCCTGTGCTGAAGGTGTCGCAATCGCCACAATCACGTCCGGCTTTTCACCGACCAACTTACGGGCAATTTGTGCTGCTATGGCTGGTTGGCCTTGCGCACTTTCATAAGTATACTTTAAGTTTTTTTCACTATAACCATTTTCGTATAAAAACTCTTGTATACCATCACGCACTGCATCTAACGCCGGATGTTCAACAATCGCAGTGGCCGCAATGAAGGTATCCTGTGCTTGAAGTAAAACGGAAACACTGAGCAGATAAATACCGACTATAATCGCTTTCAGTAATTGGGATAACTTCATGGTAAAGCTCCTAATAGGTCGTTTGTTCATTTTCCAGACTCACCCAAAGGGTTGAGACTATACCAGCATATATAATGAGATCGGTTATTTTACAGAGGTCCAAATCATTTTTATACTAGCTACGTTATAGTGAATTAACTCTTTATCAATGGCACATGTCATTGCTTGAGGAGATAATTGAGAATGCCCCCTAAGGCTTGTTAGCGTTATCTCCACCTCTCCCTCTGTGACCCCTAAAAAAATATCACTCTGCATAGCTCGTCGTTTATTTGGAATCAACAAACGACCCTCCTCATACGATGCTTTATTAACACTATTTTTATTATACACTACACCCTTTGCTTCCAAATAATATAAAGGCCCAACATGAATTCTCGCTTAGTGGTTATTTTATTAATGCTAAGTTCTTCGGGTTGGGGCTTAACATGGATCCCCGCTCAGTATATAGCCAATATGGGCTTATCTGGCGCGCATTTGGTTTTTGTTACATCATTGGCGATTTCCCTAAGCTTATTACCGTGGATAATCAAGCAACGAAAACTCTGGTTGCCGATATGGCCTGTTATTATTGCCATCTTTATTTTTGGTGGTTTTGCTAACGTTGCCTTTCAGTCAGCCATATCCCAAGGTGATGTTATTCGGGTCATGATTTTGTTTTACATGTTACCGGTATGGAGTGTTTTGGGCGGTAGCATATTGCTAAAAGAGCGTATCGACAAAAAACGCTTACTCGCCCTGATATTATGTATTCTAGGCGCTTTTAGCATTTTAGAAGTCTGGACATTATCCTTAACCTTTAGCTGGGTTGACCTATTATCACTAAGCGCAGGATTTAGCTTGGCACTCAACAATATTGCTTATCGATTTTCCAACCAAACACCCATTATCAGTAAAGTTGGTATTACGCTAATTGGCAGCACTATCTTAACCGGCTGTTTTATCCTATTAATGCCGTCTCAAGAAACATTCCCAAATAATGCGATACCCCTCGCCATTGTCTATGGTATTTTCTGGTTATTACCGCTGACCTTTGGCACTATGTGGAGTGTGGCCCGCTTGGATGTAGGGCGTTCATCCATGATTATTGTGATGGAATTGGTAGTCGCCGCATTATCAGTCATTGTGATTACCCAAGCCTATTTACAACTTCATGAAATCATCGGTAGTATTTTGGCCATTTCTGCGGCACTGATAGAGGGGATGCGGAAAACTCATTCTATTGAGAATGCACAGATATAGCTAAACGACTATCCGTTAACACAATCTAGATATTCAAAAAACAGCCTATCGATATCGTCGCATCGCTGGCGTTTTCTAATGGCTTTAGCTTGCGCCCATTGATATTCGATGGGGTTAAGGTCAACCATTGACCCAGACATTGGGTGTCTTTATCAACACATCGAGTCACGTCAACAATATTATTTAAAATTTGTCCCAGATAAATAGCAGGATGAAAAAGAATTGATTAATCTAGTATACCTATGAGTCGAGGAAAAAAATACCACACTTAAAATGATTAGATGGTTTTAGTATACTATCGATATAGCAGTACCAAATAGATAGTAATAAGCACACACGCCAAAACACTTATATTAGAAAAAACCAGTGTAATACCACTTCCTGTAACATAATACTGAACAACAGCATAAAAAATACTAATGAGTGCGGATATAGTCCATATTGTCCATGACCGTAACGATATATCATTACTGGACTTATTGGAAACCAATTTTTTCCACTGAGGAAAATGAGCAACTAAAGATAATACGGGTATAGAACCTTGTAAAATATTTGCAGAAATAACAACTAATTCAAGTGACATATATCCTCCTGCTAAGGGTTTGAGTACTAACGGAACAAAAAATAATGCTAGAGCGTAAGCTACTGCAATACAAGGTTTACTATAACTCTACTGAAACATATTTTTCTCCATCAAAAACCCATTGCACGACAATCTTATGAATTATTGTGACCATAAATAGTAAAGACGTCTAGAAAATGCTTTTTCTGAACGTTTTAACCATTTGTGACAGAAGCACTTGATTTTCATTACACTTTCTTAATCTTTTAAACACATAGAGAAAACCTTGAGAACCCACTATCGACCATGTGGTACATCCCATTTAACATTACGATGCCATAAATAACGCTTAGCACGATCAACCGCGTCGTTACATTAAACCAATCTCACACATGCTCGGCATCCGCGGTACATAATATACTGCAAATCCCTAACGGTATCCCCGCTATCTGATAAAAATGTGATTTGCTTATTAACTTACATACCTTGGCTTTTGCCGTAAAGGAGATTATTGGGATAATGAGTATTTGTCACCTATGGACTATGAGAAGCAAAAAGAATCTGTTCCGTCAGCGAGAAACGTGTCCTATATCAAATGACTGATGACGTTGTTACCTCTTAAGTTTGAAAATGTTGCGCGATACTAATGATATGCTTCCAAAAATAGGGGCACTATGGTTTACAGAGACTAGGCTGGTTTGTTTTTGTTAAAACACTGATTGGGCAAAATGTCCAATGCCGAATCCATATACCTCAATAAACGTCTTAACTCCATAAACAAAACACTATTGGTTCGCTTATTTCCTAGATAATAGAACACTTCATTTTCATAGGGAGGCAGTGCTGAAAAGGGTAACATCTCAAATCCTAGTTTTTTAATCGCTTTATGAGATGGAATATTATGTTGGTAAACTTTAGCGTAACAACAGTTCATTTCCATTGTACAATATCCGTAATCCAATAATAGATTAACTGCTTTAGGCCCAAAACCACAAGCCTGAAAATCTTCACCAAGCCAATAGTAGAAAAAACCAATTCCGTCAAAAACTTGCAGACTAACACAGCCAATAATTCCCCACTCTCTATGAACAACTGCAAATAAAGTGCGGCTCATTTCCTGTTGCATGTCATCAAACCATCCCAACCACTCATCATCACACCTAAAGTCGCATAAATTACATAGCTCCATAACAGATTGACTATACTGCCAAGAAAAACTTTCTAAATGATATGCTTGCAAGGGCGTTAGATAAATTTCATTATTGCCTCCCCTCCCCTGTTCACTAATACGAGGTTTTTGTAATTTTTCCATGACGGCATGTCTACAATGATAAAGTTTTGTATTTTTAGGGTCATAGAGTAACTGGCTTTCCAATACCTGCATTGATAAGTTAAATAGGCCCAATTGGAAGTAGGCTTCTCCGAGAAGCAAAGCATCAAAAAATTTTTCCAGCAAACTCTTTTTTTGATGAGTCTTAATCAGATTTTTCTGAATAAAAATAATCAAAGGCCAATCACAAAGTAATTTGGCAATTGTCAACATAGAATGAATAATCTTCGAATATAAAGGAGTACCGACTTTTTTACAATCCAATATTATCGATATTTCCCTCAACCAGACCATATACTGAAAACGTTGGGATTTAGCAATGCTTACTGTGTTGATCAGTGTGATCACTTCCTGCAATTGTTCCAGTTGCAAGCTTTGACCATCACTGACATTAAAATTTTTATCATGTGTAGACTCCAACACTACTGACATTACGCTATACCTTTTTCTTTTTAAGGGTCTACTCTTTTCGTCCAATAACTCACCGAATGTTTAGCCGGTTTCTTACCTTTACGAATACGACCAAGTTGTCGTTCAACATTATCCGACAGATGTGGAAAAGCAGTTTTTACCTTCCCGGCATACTTATTAATTTTTTTTAGCTTACCCACCATATCTTCATGGGAATACAGGTTGTGTTTCATGGCATGACGCAACTCTCGGTTGTGCGCATGAAATTCTCGCAACGGTGATAATGATTGCCCTGTCATACCATCTTCATGTTGCTGTACATGCATGCTTTCATGATATAAGGTAGCCTGCAGGCGCTTATCCGTGACACCCTCAGCCCAGGTACTATTGATAGTAATGGGATTACCTTCACCACCGTATTCAGTAAAAGCATGTCCGGATCTTTGTGGTGAGCTTCTCACTTCATTACTACCAATACGTGATTTAATACTGGGGATAGAATTAATAATTTTTTGTGCTCGTCTTTGTGTACGTTCATCAGACATAATGTAGTCTCCTCTTATTAATATTGCTATTATTCAGAACCTTTTTCATTCAAGGCTAAGCCCATGACTTCAAAAATATTCAATTGCCCACCCTTTTGTAAAAATAATTCCTGGTACAAATCTGGGGCCGTCTTCTCTCCCCAACGACAGGCAGTATGAACCATATAAGGGACCGGACTATGGGGGTCATCACGCATAAGAAACTCAGCTGCTTCCAATAAACAGGCAAAGGCATCTGCGCGACTACGAATCACACCGTTACCAATAGGACCATCATCACCGCCATGGCCACCTTGTCCGCTACCATTATCTTGAGAAGCCTTACTATCATCACTCCCATTAGCATTCTGTGCAGCAAGATAAACACCACGTCGAGAAAGTTCACTTTCAAACATGGTCCGTATATTATTTAACAACCCCGTTATTTCGCCCAAGCTGGGACTGTTATTACCACATTGCCTATCTAACCATTGAATAAGAGCACTGATTGCGGTAGTAGCATCTTCTATCTGCTCACAGAGTTGAAATAAAAATTCTTTTGAGGTCGCAGCCAATCGCTGTTTGAACATTTCACTGTTAACACCTTCCCATTCAATCTGTCCTTGATTTTGCATTTTGAGTTTTTCAAAACGTTGAGCATTTTCCCAGTCATCCCAGCTATATTCATTACCATCGAGTAATGTGGAAGTAAGAGGCACCAGCCTTAAACGTAGAGAAAGTTTTTCATTAATCCAATTGATAGGATTAGTACGAAATTCAATATCTCCATCCAGCATCTGAGGATGCATATTGTACCAATACGTTTCACAAAGGGCTCTGATTAATACGGCAGCAGGCGCAATGCCAGCAATACCATAACGATTAATATTGGACTCCATCAACCAGACGCCCAGTTGTAAATCCTTGCTTTTATAACATAGGGCTTCGATAGCAATGTTTTCTACCTGATCCCAATCAGCGGTTTTTAATTCATGGGTCCAAACCCCCTGAGGCAACGTCGCATCATCTTCTTTACGAGCTTCTTTGATTTGAAAATACACACCATTATGACGTACAGAATCCCCGACCTCACTATCGCCAATGGGTGCCAATATATCTTCCAGTGGTCGACCAAAATAATGTTGTATGTAATGACTAAGGCCTTCGTGATTGACCATTAATTCAGAGACTTCAATAGATGGCAGGCGCATAAAGTTCGTCCTTTGTTAAGTATCACCATCAGGCAAACCCGGTGCAAAAAATGGTAACAATGATGGAACCGCTAAGTGTTTTTCACGACCATTTGCATCCGCAATAATTGCACTGACAGCAATATTGATACGACTGATATAAGCTGGAGTTTGTGGCTCCTCTGTTTCAGTAGAAGGTGTTTTAATACCCACTGGCACACTGAATCCAAGCCAATTTTTTCTTGATGTGCTAATAGACTGTAAACCATACTGTTGTAGCCATTCGAATAGGGACCATTGTCCTTTTGTATCAAAGCGGGCAACAGAAGAATCGGGCTCAACGTGCTGTGGAGATTGATAACCATTCAGTGGTATAAACTTGGAACCTTTAGCCCAACGCAACGACAGAGAGAGAGCGTCACCGGGTTGCCATTGCACCCGTCGATTACCATTAGGGAATATAGCGGAATCTGCTCCGCTATTTAGCTGCCACTCGATAATTTGGTCCTGTCCTTGAGAGGATGTTAAACGAGCATTAAATTCAACGTCCAAGGTAATATCAATATTGCCAGCTTTACCTAAAACCTGTTGGTAAAAATTAGCAAATTGATCTATTTTTTTCACAAAATTTATCCAGTTATCTGAATCAGCCTGAGGATTCTGCGCAAGATAGTTTTCCAGTGAAGATAACAGCGATTTACCATTCTCAGCTTTCCCCCAATTTTTTTGGTAATCCGTAATAAAGTCGTCCAGCACTTTCGGCTTAATATCAATACGTTGCTTATCATTATATTTAGCGAAAGGGAACTGTCCTTTAATATCATTATTAAAACGTTCAACCAAGGCAAAATATTGTCGAAGCACCGTATTATTGGCATAATTTTTACACTGCTTACGTACAGTTTGATCGATTTGATAATGTCGTTGAGAAAATAACCCTCCACTACTGAATACTTGAGGGGTTGCCAGTGTGGCATCGCAACTTTCCCAGGTTTGCTGCGCCAGTTGTTCACCAATGTATTGTTGTAATTGAGTGACATTGTTTCCAGGCTGCTGGCGATCATACTGACGTAATTCCAGTAATGTGTCATACCATAATCTGGCATTATTACTGGTTTTAGCAATAGTACTGGTATCAATTAGGTAGCTCACCAATGGTTTAGCGTAATTTTGTGCCATAAAACTTAAGCGTTGCCGTTGGTTCTCTAGATAGCTGGCTAAAGCCTTGGGATCATTATAGGAAAATAACGATCCCGCTAATGTATGACTATGCCAATTATTTCCCAATAATGGGGAATATAGACGATTTTTATTGACCAGATCGGTTAATATCTGTAATTGTTCATAAACGTAACCGTTGGTTTGGTTCTTCAGTAATGTGGCATTGCCGCTATCACCCTCTTGTATAAAAAGTGTCTGAAGTTGTCTTATCATCCCCTCAACACGTTCAAAACTGACAATACTCGAACTCAAATACGACTCTTCATCTTTAGATATTAATAGTTGGTCAGGTTTTTGAGTGTACTCACGTATTTGAGATTGGTGAATCAACTGATCAATAACCTGTCGTAAACGAGCACGTAATGCCGTTGCATAAAATGGCTCTGTACGACTACCATGTTGTTGCCACCATCTCTGTCGAAATTGTTGAAACCCCAACATAATATCAATAGCTTCATTGAGCGGTGCTGGGTCCCAAGCAATTATTTTCCCACCAGCATTAACCCCTTTGTCTTTTAACAAGCCTGGTTTGTCTTGCGTGGTCGCATAGGACAGTAAATTTAAAGACTCTAGTGCATTAAACTGCTTTACACAAAAATTTAACTGTGCAGAAATAATAAACTTATCATTATTATCTTTGGTAAATAACTGCCCAAAAGGCGCAACATGTAAATTTTCTAAATTATGACGAATCACCATATCACAAGTCACTGTATCAAAAATAGAAACAGAAGATTGTAATGATGCTTTAGGATATCCTGCACGATTTAAGGTAGCTGCAATGATTGCAACTTTTTCTCAAAACGGCCACATTGACTAGTACTGGGAGTTGAGTGTAACCATTCCTGTGAGATATAACGTAACCAATTCTGAAAAACATCTATAGATTCCAACATTTGTGCGGTAGATGATAAAGAAATACTTTCGGCATCCGCATCACTTTTTGTTAATGGCGACACAAAAAATGCTTTTCGAATACCATCAAGTGGAGGTATTAACGCTTTATCCCTCATTTTTCCACGAACAGTATGGCTGAGGGCAATCAGATGATTCGCTTGCTCAGTAGCATCTACCAAATCATTAGGATTCCATTCAATATCATAATGGGCATCCATAACACCGCCCACTAATATGGGGGTATTAAAGTCAACGGATGATGGAATAGTGCCATCATAAAGATAGTCGGTTAAATGCTTAAGATCTTCGGCAACCCCTTTACTATCAGGTAGTGGACCCGCTAAGCGAATAAAACGCGTTTGAGCCTTTTGATATTCAGCCAGTTGCTGAATATATTCACTGAGCCGATCACTTAATACTGTTAGGTCTGCACGTTCATTAATATCCTGGCGGCTTAATTCATTTAGCTGCTTGGCACGAATTTTCAAACGGCATTCATAAGCAGAAAATATCATAGATGGATATACTATATCCGCTGCTGCGCTACGAATAGCAGGAATTTGCCCTCCCCACCATGAGGCTGGTATTGTTAATGTTTTAGGCTGATCTGCCAGTTTGGTTAAATTGTTTAATAACCACCAAGTTGCTAATCCTTCACCGCTACAAAACCGTGAAATATTTTTATTCACGAACATACCATCCCAAGCCTTCTGCGCATTATTGGTGTAAGCATTTAAACGATAAGTATCAATACCCAACCCTATCACTAATAGAAGGACAGCAACCAAAGAAAAATATTGGAAGTGTCTTAAGGTTTTATTCGATGAAAAGTAACGCTGCTCCATTGGATAAGCCAAGTGAGTCTCAGGCCAGATTTTTTTAGCTAAAAAATCTCCACTTAGCGCTACCTGACCATTAATTTTGCCACTGAACCAAATTCCTCTCAGTGGTAATGCCTCCTGGAAACTACTCCGAGCAAAAGCATGTTCTATGACTTCAGTTAATGGCGACTGTAACCTTTGTAATTCAAAATCAAACAACATAAAGCGATCAATATCTGCAATATCGTCACCGCTCGCTGCAATGTGTAATTGTGCTTTACGTATAGCACCAATCACTGATGTAAAAGCATCCTCGACCCAATCAATAGAAAACGCTGTATCAATTCTTGTAGGATTTGACCAACCAAACATATCATCAGAAGGCTCTTCACTCCAGGATGACCAAAACGCTTCAAAGCCAGATACCACTTCACATTCGGTAAGCATTAAATAGACAGGTAACACAAAACCTGTCGTCTTTTGAATGGCCCACATCTTTTGATAAAGATCTTGACCATGTTTACGAAATGTCGTGCTATCGCTTTGAGCATTGAGTAAAGTTTTAGCTGAAATAGTTAAAATAACACCATCTAATGGACGCTCTGGCCTATAAGCAGTAATAAGATCAACAACGCGGGAAAAATGATCATCATCTTCAACGTCAATGACTAAGCCATGATCAAAAAAATACCAACCGCTTCCCTCAGCAATCAGTTGTTTTTCCCGAGCCATTAATTGTGTTCTTCGACCTTGACGAATACTTTTAATCCAGCAGTCTTTAGCGGATTGTCCGGTTCCTGATAACAAGTACCAAGAATTTCGATAACGCCAATCTCGACGAGTGCTTAAGTAGCGAACAGCATCAAAAGCCTGTTTAATCCGCGTATTATTAAACCAAAATGAGGCTTTGGATGTCCCTATTTCTGGTGATTCGCTTTCTGTCTTTTTAAACCGAGCTCGCATTATTTTAAAAATAGATTGAATGACTGTTGCCAATAAATGATTACTCCCTTCTACAAACGTAATAAATGCATTTATCAATACTCTTAATAGCCAAAAAATAATTAATAAAGCAATAACGGTGAGCAATATCAAACCCAGAAATTGCCATAAAGGATCACTCCATATGGGCCGAGTATTTTCAATCAGAGGTTCTACTCTATCTACAACTTGTACTTGCATCGTTTGCAGACCATTAACAAGATCCGTAAATTGCTGCTGTAGTTGTTGATTTTCCGTAGATTCGGCCATTGCGCTACGAGCCCTCATTGATATCTAATGATGGTTATATTCGATAGGGAAAGCCCATAACATAGACCCACCCCATTATTTATTTTGGTTAGTGTTTTTGTCTATGCAGCAATCCATACCCCCGTTAAGCCTTCCCAGACTAACCAAGTCACTAGTATATAAACCAATGAAATCTGCGCTATAGTCCTTTTCCACCGAGTCAATGGAGCTAAACGTTGCTCTTGTAGTGAAGCAAATTGATAATGATAAGGTTGAACGCATACAACACTCTGTTTATCACTAACTCCATGATTAATACGTTTAAAGAGCTGTTGCCGAACGTAATGTAAGCGTTGTGGATTATTTCTATAGCGGCCAGAGAATCCTAAACGTAGTGCTAAAAAGTAAACTGCTAATAGGCTACGTTGTTGTTCATCGAGTACTCGTTTACTTAACAATTTAGTAATACCCGTATAAAACTGTTCACCCGCATAGCAGCTTTGGAGTATTCTCTCTTCCAATAATACTGAATACCAATAACGTCTACCTGGCCAGTCTATTTCAAGAATGAATAATTCATCGGCCAGAACCGCTGCAATATATAAGGTTTCGTCAATCCGCTCATAGTCTTTTTCTGTGAGTACCTTCCTTGAAATACTACGCTTTTTTTCAATCCAACGTTGTAAACGAGAGCTAATAACTTCAGCCGCTTCCTCTCCTGTCGGCGGGCGATTAATTTTAAGATGCTGTGCAACTTGATCTTCCAAGTCATGTTGCTCTAGTGACTGTTTTACTAATACAATTTGTCGGTAAAAATTATTCAATACTTGAAGAGGATCAGCAGCCTCTGTCGGCTCTGGATTAATGTTACTGATTATGTTATTCATTATTTTTTATCCAATAATGCTGCTGCAAAAGCCTTTTATAATTTAAAGCCATTATTCATGCGGTATATGGATCAATATACTGTGTGGAATATGATCTTTCACCTTGCTATTCGTTGCAACAATAACCAGTTTCACCCCAACAGAAATAAACCGTTTGTCCGCTGCAATACGAAACAAAGCATTACCTGGAGAAGGAACAATGCCTGATTTTTCTTCGCGTTCAATACACTCTGCTTTAGCTCCCAATAGGCGTCGTTCAGATAAATCTTTATGTAAGTTAATACTGGCAATACGATAAACTTTAATCCACTTTTCTACACCCTCTCGGCTATCATTAGCGGATGGGCGTAATTCAATGATAATATCCCGACCTTCCCAAGCTTTATCGAACATCAAGGTAAAAACACCTTCTCTTTCATTATCGAAACTTAGAGTGCTGTAATTCAAATTCACTCGATCAACTTGGTCTTGAATATATTTCATGACTTTATTGAAATAGGGCAAATTATCATCATGACAATACGCTGGGAAATGTGGCGGAATACTATTAGGTGCCAATTCACTGATCGGCCCTGCCATACGCACCAGTGCTTCATACAGTTTTCTGGGCAAACTATAGGAAGCCTCCGCAATTAATTCAAAAGCCACGAGTTCCTGAACCATCGCTCTAATCCAACGGTGATGGCGCTGACTGATATTGGTGCCCACACCGTCTCCATTTTCTGCAACACCTGCTAATTGCATCGCTTTTTGTCTTATGAATAATGCCAAGGTTCGAGCCCGATGCTGAATGGGTTTAGGACCAGGCACCTCCTCAGTACCAGAACGGAATTTATCTGCACCAATAGATAACAATGGTGGACAATATTCAGGATCAAGCTGGAGACTACCACCTTCAGGTTTGACGATGCGAAAAAGAGGTAAACCAACATAGCGATTGCCCACCCGATCAGTGACCTGTAGAGATAGCTTGGGCACCAGACGCGGCAGAATCATTTCATTATCACCCGTATTCTCGTCAATATTGGGCTGGCCATCCCGACTGGAGTAACGCTGTATTTCTGATCTTTCACTAGCACTACCGGGAACTTGAATCGGGATAGTAAGCTGTACTGTGACGGGTTCAGCCCCCACTTCCTCTAATGTTACCTTGAGAGGTTCATCATTCTGACTATCGTAATCAACAACAAACCCATCAGGCAAAATAGCCACCAAGCGCTGAATATCAACCTCCCCTTCCAATAAGGCTGCCTGATTAAATACCAGTTCACCAACTCCCCAAAAATTAGGTGATAAGGTGGCGATCAAACGACTGAGTTGTCTTTCCCAGTATTGATGATTTTGCTGAAAATGATGCGGTGAAAGTAACATACCCTCGTGCCAACATATCGCTCTTGGCAAGCGGCAGCTAGTCAGATCTTCATTAATCGCAGAAGACTGCACACGGTTAATCGATGCTACTTTTGACGATGACATATTATCCACCTTGCTCGACAAGTTGATAGCTATCTCGTAACAGGCGAATTTTTAGTTGCTTAAAATGGCCGATCTCTGCCATATATTGTCCATTACTACTTTGATAGTTAGTAAACATAATGATATTCATTGCTTGTTTGTGTTTTTTAGGCAATACCATTGATTCAACAAGTGATAAAGGCACAACTTCAAGGCTGATGAGGTCAATTTGATTATCGTAGCGTTTCATTAATTCTTGTTTTTTATTAAACCATTCGGGCCCACTAAGTGCTGACAGTATGGGAGTAATGTTGCCATTGTGAATAAATACAATATCCACAGCAACAGGGGTATCGAAGTTACTATTCGCCAGGGATTCCAAAGCAATACTTTTTAAACTGTTTTTGCTATTGCTGGTCAAGCCAGTGGCTCTCAATACACTTGTAGCACTAGAGCAACTAACCATCTGTACCAAACAAAGATAGACTATTAAAGAGTATAGAATGTTATATTTTCTGTCTTTCATAGTATTTTTTATCATGGCTAATGCTAAGCAGCGAACTGCTTTTCAGAATTTGATGTTTCAATAGTAAAGCAAACTTGAACCAGCTTATCCGGTACTACTCTCTTAGTTGCGGTAACTAAGGTTGTTGTAAGTCCCAATGCTAATATCTCTGAAGCCTGACGACTCAATGGCACGCCTTTTTTTAGCGTAGAGTTATCAGTATCTTTTATTGTCACCGCACTGATTGTATTATTTTCCACTCTCAGTTTAACTGACGGAGCCTGATTTTGAGGTAATAATAAAATAATTTTACAATCACAACGGCAATCAGTCATTCGTTTTAATAATTCAACGAAGTGACTATGAGCATTACCACCAGGGACTAACGACTTGACTTGCAACCATGATAGTGGACCAATCACCATTTCAATCGACTGTTGCTGATCCCATACTTTCTTTCCTAATGTAGCCGTTTGGCCCAAGCGACATACATAACTATTTCCTAATGTAGAATGGTCCTGCTCATCAACGACGAGCCACCCCCCTTGATAAGAATTCATTTTTTTCAAGGGTAAGCTCATGCAAAATCGTAGCATTTGTTTAACAACAGGAAAGGACATGCGATTATTGGCTAATATACCTGCAAGCCGCAGGTCGACATCTTGTACTTTTCTATTAAACACTGCACCACTTAACGAGTAAAACATAGCCCCAGTTTCAGTATTATCAGCGGCTGCATCAATTAAATTGGGACGGGTGACCCTGCATATTAAATAACGCAAAGCCATTAGACGATTGTTAAACAAATCCAGAAAGTCAGCCATAGCATGATCACCGCTATGACTTAAACGCCTTACCCATGCAATAAATGGTTCAGGTAAAGGACCATTAATCGCTGTTAGGACATTGTTGACTAGTGTAATACTAACCGGTTTATCTATACCTTGGCGTTTGACTTCACGTATTTCCCCAGGAGGAAAATCTGCAGCGAGTGAAGCACGAAATTTAATGTTTTTAACTAATAAATCAAGCACAGAGTTATCATCTGCTGGCCCATCTCGATTAGCAATCAACAATATTAACTTAACTAATTGTAAAAACTCCCAACCAACTTCTCGCTCACTGAGAAGCGTTTCTATAGTATAATCTGTTCGCCAATACGTGGAGGCCATTGCTTCCATACTCCTTCTCGTTGATAACTGACAAACTGTAATTGCACGAAATGATTTAACGTGGTGTACAGGCCAAAGAAATGACTGAGTACCTCACCAAGTAACAAAGCATTGGCACCATCAAAAAAAGACTCCTCTATTGTAAGAGTCACGGCTGTGCCACGATAGTGGCCACGCCAAGCGTCTGCTCCCATACGACGAACTGACGGCTTAGCTCCGACTTCAATAATGCCTTCTATCTGTCGTTGATGTGAAGCAGTCATGGGGTCACAGTATAAGCTTAATAATTGTTTTAAACGCGTTAACGATATAGCTTCAGATTCAGCACTGACAATCGATAATTGATTAAGGTGTAATTGGGATAATAACTTTACTGTTGATTCACCATTAAGCTTGGCGCCTTTAAATAAAGTGGGTCTAGAAACAATATCAGCATCCACCATAGCTCCGGCACCCAGTAACTTTAAACTATTCCCAACGCGCAAAGACTCCGGTAAATTACGATTACTGCACAAACCCTTGGTACTTAACGTTTGGTCTACAGGCTGTGCTGGAGACAAGGCAGAATCATATAGGGAGATCATTGTGTCACAACCACTATTACCTGAAGTAATAGGTGGAACCAATCGGACTATATAGCCAAGGTCACAGGAGTCAACAGTTTCAAAATGATTGTCAAACTTGGTTGCTGTTGCTGACGCACCACCTAACCAAGGTTCAGCGTGGCGGACTTTGCCATCAGAAGACATCAAACGCACGTGTGTTAAACTATGCACTTCACTCTGGCCATATTGAGATTCGTCAGCAATAACCCGATATTCATAACGGCTATGGTCTAATTGAACTGGTTTAAAGGTTGCCGGGAATAAATTAATAGCGGGAAAGCTATTCGTTGTTAAACTATTTTTCTGTAAGCTGACAGTCTTGCTACTATCATTCAATATCAATAAGAGTTCAAACCTGTCTGTGATACTGTTAACGTCCAAGCCACACACATCGAAAAAATAAAACTTTTCCGGAAAATAAAAATATTCTAATAATAAACGATAGGCACTATGAGTACCTAAAGACTGAGGTAAGATATTATGTGCCTCGTCAAAACCCAACCACTCTATCGCCCCGTTGGGTAACTCAATAACCGTATCCCCATCACGAATAGCAACACCACATAGGTTATTCGACAGTAGTTGATGTAAATTGGGACGTAACTGAGGGTCAGCGATGAAAAACCGCACTTTTGACAGTGGATATTCATAAATGGGGTCTGTGCCAAAACTGGACAAGCTAATAGATATCACTGAATTAACATCAGAACATTGATCTAAAAACTCAAAGACATTTTTAGGCTTTACCGCTATATCATCAATGGCTAATGGCCACATAGGGGTGTCATAGCAACACTGCATGCGACATTCTACCGAGCGTTTTTCATTACCATCAACCCCTCGTCTTTGCACACTCCAAGTAGAAAATAAACGACCTTTCTCCAGGGTGTACCCATTCACGAAATTGGCTCCATCCGCTAAGATATTGCCTTGCATGACTGTCATACAAGGAATGGAACTCAATAAATGCGGATATAAACTTAATAGTAAGTGATTCGGGATTTCCTGCCGTTGCTGTTCCAAATCACAACGCAATTGACTAGTTAACCAAACAAATGACTGAAGTAACTGTTCAACATGTGGATCAGCGGAGTGACCAGCACTCAGCCTTAGCTCTGATGCAGCAGCAGGGTAGGCACCACTAAATTCATTGACCGCAGCACGTATAGCATTTAACTCACGTTGGAAATATTCAATTTGTTCAGCCATTATCTAAACCACACATAAACATCATATGAAAGTACACTTTATAAACGCACAAATTATATTTTTCCTCTTTTTCTCAGTGACGAAAAAGAGACTAGAAAAAAAACTGCTCTTCTATTTCGCACTCTGCCAATTGCAACACCAGTTGACAGTTAGCTCTATCAGTATAACTATTGAGTGACTTCACTTTGACATCAGTCAGTCTAGGTTCAAACTCCAGAATCTTTTGTCTCAGTATCTCCCGATACTCATCATGATCATTGCCAGCGTTGGCATATTCCTCAACAATTTCTGGAACACCGAAACCTGTCACCCAGGAATCAAAAACGGGTTTTAAACCCAAATACATACGCGTTGAAATAATACGCTGTACCTGATGACAAACTGATTCCTGCAATGACAGGTGAGCACAAGAAGTGTCTAACTTTTCCAGTAATGTTTTGGCAACCATGATAAAAACCAATAAAAACAATTAAAGTGTATAGCCTCCAGGAGCAATAGGACGGTTTCTGGCAATGCTCCAGCCAGTTGCCACATGCCCTTTGTTTTGAAGCCCTGGTCCCTGCAAACAATGTACCCAGGAGATTTCGGTAAAATTCAACTTAAACTGTTCAGTCGCCATATCATTTGGGTGAGATTGAAATTGAATTTCACTGATAAGAACTTGAGTAAGCTCAAATTGCATCAGTAAGTTAAGACGGTCACCGGAGTTGCGTAATACGTGAATACGGCAAGGCGCACTTTCAGCATCCAGTAATTTAGCGCGTAAACAGTATTCATACAGTTTAGGGGAGCTGACATCAACATATTTAACACAAGTAAAATCAGACACGACCGGGCGACCAGAAGTACGGGCACTATTACTCACGTCTGTAGTCACCTGTTGTTGAACACCCTGATTAATAGAAACCAATTCAACACATTTCGTTGCATCAAAACCAAGTTGTCCAGGGTTATCAGTAATCCCTACCCAGTTATCAACGGCTGACTCACCATCGATTAAGGAACCACCGGCACCAGCGTCGTTACCTTTGGCTGAAGTGAGCACAGCATCACCGAGCTCAAGTAATATTAGATCCATAATTCTCTCCAAATATTTTTGGGATAAAAAGTGTTTACCCTGGAATATCGGCTACCAGGCGTATTGATGTGGTCAACTCTTCAAGCTGGAAATGTGGCTTGAGAAAAACAACCGCTTTGTAAGAACCGGGCTTACCTGGTACATCAGTGACGTTGATTTTTGCTTCCCTTAATGGGTAACGCGCTTTGATCTCATTGGCTGCACCATCATCAATCAGCACATAACTGGCAATCCACGTATTGAGATATTCCGCCACATTATCTTTGGTAAGGAAGGACCCTACTTTATCCCTCATAATGACCTTAATATAGTGGGCAAAACGAGAAGCATTCAGCACATAAGGCAACATCGCTGAAGTGCGAGCATTCGCATTCGCTTCATCGGTATTATAGACTTTCGGTTGGTTAGTGGTTTGGCCACCAAAGAAGGCCGCTTTATCACTCCCTTTACAATGGAGGATAGCCATAAAACCAAGGTCATTCAGTTCTTTCTCACGACGGTCGGTGATAGCCACTTGTGTCGGGCAGGTTAACTTGATATCACCAGCGGCTGTTTTAAAGGTATGCGCAGGCAAACCTTCAACCAAACCACCCCCTTCAACACCACGAATGGCCGCTAACCAACCATACTTAGCAAAGGCGTTGGTAATACGTTGGCCTAAAATAAAGGCTGGGTTACCCCATAGATAACGCGATGCATTGGTGCCATCTACCTCCTCTTTAAAGTCAAAGCCATCAACAACAACGGTTTCTGGACCAAAGGGCAGACGTAACAATACTTTTGGGAGTGTCAGGCTGACATAGCGTGAATCTTCACTTGCACGGAAACTGCGCCATTTGATTAATTCTGCACTTTCAAAAATTTTGGATAGATCCCGTGGTTGTGACAGACTGAAATAATCTTTTAAGTCAAACAACTTAGCATAAGCAGAGGAAATAAACGGCGCATGAGCTGCTGCCGCTACACCCGAAATCTTCTCCAATAGTTCAATATCCTCCGGATGACGACCAAATTCGTAATCACCAATTAACAGGCTGTATGGGTCACCACCATAGGTACCAAACTCCTCCTCGTATACCTTTTTAAATAACGTGCTTTGGTCGAACTCGGATGCTTTTTGTAAGTCTTTTAACAACTCCTTTTGAGAAACATTCATGACACGCAATTTTAAACGAGTACTGGTTTCTGTATTCATGACCAAAAAGTTTAAACCACGCCATGACGCTTCAAGTTTTTGAAAATCTGGGTCATGTAACACCATGTTAATTTGACGAGTCAGCAGATTATCAATTTGTGAAATACGATCATTCATACGGTCTGCTGCATCACCAGAGGCATCCGATGAACCTTCCCCCAGAATATCTTTGGCAAACTGGCCAATCAGCGTCAGAGCATACGCTTTCTGAGACTCGTCTAAAGCCATTTGTCCTTCAGTTAATAAGCGCTTGATAAAATCTGTAGGTGTCACAGCCGACATGTCTTCAGCACCATCATAGGCTCCTGTCACCTCGGATTTAAGTGCATCATCTTCCAACAATGAACTTAACAAATCGTCTAATGTGTCATTCCCATCTAATTTGGCAAGAAAATCTCTGTGATAGTTTCTTGATATATAAAGATCATTTGTCTCAGGAATACGTTCAACAAGGCGCAGTGGTGAGAAGTCGTTAATCGTTTCGAAGAGTAATTCGATATTTAATGTTTTTCCGCCACCACCTTCTTCTCCCCCCACTTCCGATAGAACATCTTTGACTTTTAAGGTTAACCGCGGCGTAAAGCCATCTAACACTTCGTCAAAATTATCTCTATCAATCTCGACAAAACTACGCTCTTTAAAGGGGGGTAAAGGCTCTTTTGGATTACCCGAAAGATCAGAGAGAATCCCCACAATGAGTGGTAATTCTCTTTGAATGATAGCATCCCCTATCTCAACGTCATAGGTAATATGTACGCGAGGTGGGCGGACCCTGGATAGTTTTTTCTGTAAACTTTCCAAAACTTATTTCCTCTTTTAAAGTATTGAGACAGCTAAATGTAGATTAATCAACACTAGCGCTTTGTATATCGATAATATTCGTCTTCAATCTTCTCAACGATGCCTTTGTTGATTAGAATATGTAACGCACTATTTACCGAATCGACAGACTCATGTAGTTTCTGCCGCGTGATCCACCACTTTGAAATACCATCAAAACTGTCCATAGCTTCAGGATGCGATCGTAGATACTCCTCAATCAAATGAGCCACATAAATAGACTGGTCACTGCAATATTCTTGAGACACACTACCACCCTTATTTTTTAATATTTTAAAGTTAGTTCATTAACATTAACAAAACGCCATTAATGTTAATCTTTAATAGGCAACAGAAGTGCCAACTTTTTTTAAACCAAAATATCTTTTAATTTCAAAAAGTTACAAAATAGCGGCCCACATTAGCAGAAAATCAATGACGGATCATAAACAAAAAAACCCACCCAGTATTTTTTTTACCCACCTATTTAATGGTATCTGCAAGCGTTTCTATAAAACCATACGGCAAGAGTTTTATCAGCCAATATTACGTCGTAAAATGTATGGCTCACTGGATGAATTACAAAAAGACCTGGACGGCTGGCTGATATTTGAAGAAGGAGAACGGGCTCAATGTCATTACATTAAACCTTATCGGCACAACTATAAATTAGAAAAAAATAACAATAAAAAAACCGTTATACTCGCCCATAAAGCTGGAAAGTAAAGAACCGACACATATCTATAGTGGACTTATAAGCAATATCTCACAAATCATTCTGTATTATCCTACAAACTTTTGGCCTTAATACTTATCATAATAGTTGGTAGTTTGTGTAGGCTTATGATTTCAATAAGCATAGTCAACGCTGGTAATGATTAAAGAGTTGACTTTTACTATCTGTCAATTAGTATGCCTTCAATTAAAAACTATTTCTTGTTTGAAAACTTTATAAAAATAATAGGGAAAAGGCTTCATGTTATCTTTCAATGATAAAACACTGTTTTTCTTCTGCTCATTGTCAATGGCTGTACTTTTACCCTTTCAAACGCAGGCATGCTCATTAGGTATTATTTTTCCTGCTAATGGCACTATCTTTAAAACACCAGAAGCAGTGGTATTTGGACAAGGTAGTGCCACGACAGAAGAAGGCGATCAAGGCTCAGTCACCGCCACGTTGAATGGCACAACAGTACTCAGCTTTTCTGGTTCCTTTTCAACAGCGACGTCTTTTTTTGGCAGTCGAGGGGTTTCTGTGACATTACAACCTGGGGTGAATATTTTTAATGCTAGGGGTTCTGTCGGTGGATGTAGCGCCAGTGTCAGTATGGTCTACGAACCAGAGGAATCCCCTTCCAACAATGGTTATAGTAGTAATAACACCTGTCATCCTATCAATATCTCAACGGGTAATAAATTCTTTTCCGAATTGCAATATTCCGGCTCAGGCGCTTCACCCTTAATCCTATCAAAAGCCTACAATTCGAATTCTACTCATCAATATTGGTGGTTTTCGTATCTCCAATATCTGGATATTCATGATGGATTGGTACAAGCTTATCGCCATGATGGTCAGGTAATTAATTTTACGGAAGAAAGTACGGGCACATTTACAGCTCCTTTTCAGCGTAAAGAGCGTCTTTCATTCGCTGCTAACAAATATTCTTTGCGCTTGGCGGATAATACAGTAGAAACATACAACAGTAACGGACAATTGGTATCAATCTGGCACCCAAGTAACATCATACATACCATCAGTTATACCAATAACAATACGATCACCATTACTCGCCATAATGAGCAACTAACGTTGAATTTAACGGGCGACAACCTGACACAAGTGACCTTGCCAGATGGATCAAACATTAACTATAGCTATGATAATGTTAATACCGTTTCTCGCTTAAAAAGTGTGGCTTATGCTGATGGCTCTACCAAATCCTATGTTTATGGAAATGCGGAATTTCCTCTCTATATTACGGAGATTCTTGATGAAAATGGAAATAGTATATCCTCGGTTTCTTATGACGATCAAGGCCGAGCTATTAGTAGTGAAGTGGGTGGTTTAGGTTCAGGTATCGAGCGCACTGAAATCGAATACCACGCAGACGGCACCCGCACAGTCACTAATAGCCTAGGCAAACAAAATACCTACCACTTCACCCAATTTAACGGCGAATATAAAATGACCCGAGTCGAAGGCCATGCGTCCGACAACTGTGCCTCCGCCAATCAAGCCTACACTTATGACAGCAATGGTTTTATGGCCAGTAAAACGAATTGGAAAGGCAATCTCACCACTTATGTTCATAATGCTCGCGGTTTAGAAACCTCACGCACAGAAGCCAGCGGTACTCCCCAAGCTAGAACCATTACAACTGAATGGCACCCTACCTTTAACTTACGTACCAAAATCACAGAACCCGAACGTGAGACGGTGCTGACTTACGATACCAACAGACGCTTAACGGCCACGGAGGTGAATCCACGATGAACTTACTGACCGCGATTAAATTCTCTACTCAAAGATATACCTTAAACACTGCTTTCGTAATAGCACTCGGTTTATCCAGTACCGTCGATGCACAGCAAAGAGTGTCGTATACCTATAACAATCATGGACAAATACTAACGATTGATGGCCCAAGAACCGATGTCTCTGATATCACTACCTATACGTATAATATGGATGGCTATCGCGACTCCATGACGAATGCTGTCGATCATCAAATTCTATTAAGCGATTTTAATAAGCGTGGCCAACCCCAATTAATCACTGATGCCAATGGTATAGAAACTCGCTTAACCTATCATGTACGCGGCTGGCTATTGAGTTCAACGGTTCTAGACCCTACTGTCAGCGATATCAACTCTCCACTCAATAGTGTCACGACCTATAGTTATGACAATGTCGGCCAACTCACCCGTATTACCTTCCCCAATCATGTGCAACTCAACTATCACTACGATACCTCCCAACGCTTAATAGGTATTCGTAATAATCGTGGTGAAAAGATCGATTATACGCTGGATAATGCGGGGAATCGTATTGCCGAAACGATTAAAGACGGCAGTCATACTCTGAAATACACCATGACCCAAGCCTATGATGAACTCAGCCGTTTAATGGAGACCGTGGGGGCTGAAGGACAAACCACTCACTGGGATTATGATGTCAATAACAATCCCACGCAAAGCACGAACCCCAGACACTTTGCCACCCAACATCGTTATGACTCTCTTGATCGCTTAAGCCAAACCACAGACGCCAATGGTGGCACCACACAATTGGGTTATGATACTCAGAATCGTTTAACTTCCGTCACCGATGCCAACGGCCATACCACCACTTACGAATACGATGCCTTTGATAATGTGGTTAAACAAACTAGCCCTGATACTGGCATTACCACATACACCTATGATAATGCCAATAACCGCACCAGCATGACCGATGCACGAGGCATAGTGACACGCTATAGCTACGATGCCATCAATCGCTTAATTCAAGTAGACTATGACAACTATCCCGAAGAAACTGTGGTGTATACCTATGATGCCACAACCGCAGCTTCTTCCGATCAAAAGATTTACGGCGTGGGCCGCTTAACCCATGTGCGCAATGGGGATAGCACCATTCACTACCAATACGATTACCGAGGCAATCTGACCCAACAATCCAATGAGATCGACCACATCACTTACATGACTCATTATCAATACGATGCGGCCAATAACCTTACACAGATGACGTATCCCAATGGAGTGATAATAACGTATGATTATGATGATCTAGGGCGCGTCCATGCGATTCACTCACAAGCACCCCATGAAACGCAACACACTCTGGTGAACAATATTCGCTACTTACCTTTCGACGGTATCAATGCCTTCACTTATGGCAATGGTATTACCACTACCATTAGTCATGATCAGGATTACCGCTTAACACACATTGCTGCTATCGGTGATCAACCGATCCTTAACCTCAGCTATGGTTATGATCTCAATAGTAATATCCAACAACAGGATAATCTCACTCAAGTCACACACAATCAATTATTTGGTTATGATCCTTTGGATCGTTTAGAACAAGCCGATGGCGATTATGGTCAACAACAATTTAGCTATGATCCCGTGGGTAATCGCACACAAGTTCAGTTCAGCAAAGACAACAATAGCATCACAGAAGACTACCACTACAGCACTACCAGCAATCAACTACAGGATGTGGATACCACACCCACCATTCAACCCATCATTGCCGATGATCAAGACCCTAGCAGCCACACCGATGGTGATTGGCGCACTTCCAGTATGCGCCCTCCCTATGCGGGACATTCCCAGTATTCCTGGGATGGTTCGGTATTTACCTGGGAGCTAGACGTTCCCAACTATGGTGAGTATGAAGTACAAGCCTGGTGGACAGCATACAGTGGACGCACCAATGCGGCGGAGTATCGCTTTACCAGCACCGCAGGGGAACAGCGTATCCTCAAAAGCCAGCGTATCGACGGAGGACAGTGGAATAGTTTAGGCACCCACTTTTTAGAGAAAGGCACCTTATGGATACATGTGCAAAATAAAGGCATCGGTGACACCAATGCGGATGCCATTCGGCTTGTGCTTGCCAAGAATCTGCAAGCGATCGATAGCCAAACCTTAATCCTGAACAGTAATGGTAATACCATTGAAAGCTTAGTCGATGGTAAAACCCTTACCACGGACTACAATGCTGCCAACCGACCCTCTACGGTCAGTATCACAGATTATCATGGCACCTTAACGGCCAATTATCGCTATAACGCCTTAGGTCAACGCATACAAAAAACACTGACACCACCGGCAGGCAATCCACCTCTATCAACAACTGCAACCCCTGAAGATACCACCCATTATATTTACAACCTTCAAGGGCAACTCATTAGCGAAATTCGCCCCAATCATCATACCCAAAAACATATTATCTATCTCAATGATCAACCCATTGCCACACAAACAACGGATCAGCGTACCCACGGGACCCCCATTATTTTGGATGATCAAGACTTTACCGGAACCCAAGCTCCCGGCAGTGGTCCTTGGAAAATTTCCGGTATGCCGAATCCTTATGAAGGCCAATCCCAGTACTCCTGGGGCCAATCCAGCTTTACGTGGAGTGTTAACCTGCCTACTACTCAAACATACGACATCCAAGCGTGGTGGACCTCCCATGCTCACCGAATAGCAAGTGCGGACTATCAATTTATGGCACAAGACGGCGAACAGATTGTACAAGTGGATCAACGCATTCTAGGAGGGCAATGGAATAGCTTAGGGGTTTACACGCTTAATACAGGCAATGTTGATATCACCTTAAAAAACACCACCTATGGGGTATTAAGTGCAGATGCGATTAAACTGATTCCACTGAACACCACAACACAGACTCACTATATTCACAATGATCACTTGGGGACGCCGCAGATACTCACCAACGAAAACCAAAATACAGTTTGGGAAGCGCAATACGACCCGTTTGGTAAAGCCACAATCACCACTGAACTTGTTGAAAATAACCTCAGATTCCCAGGGCAAGTGTTCGATAAAGAATCAGGGCTGCATTACAACTGGAATCGTTATTACGATCCTTTGACGGATAGATTTACACAATCAGACCCCACGGGTTTATTCGATGGAACCAATACGTATATTTACGCTCAAGCTAACCCCTTAAAGTATGTTGATCTAAATGGATTGTGGTCTGTTAGTTTTGATGCTTATGCTGGTATTGGTGGTGGCATTACATTAAGCCGAAATGAGAAAACAGGGAGATATTTTGCAGGCGGCAGATTAGGTATAGGTATTGGTGGTGGCGCAAATATCAATCTCCTTGATAATGGGCCAGAGGAGCGAGCAAGAAGAACCAACCCTTATGCTGAAGATTGTCCAAACCTCCAAGCGGGAAGTAGTGGCACTGCTGTAGGGGGATTTGCAAATGCGAGCGCAAGCTATAATTCTTACGGTATAGGTTATGGTGCTTCTGGAGGTCGCTTTTTTGATGGTACGGGAGACTCTTATTCGTCAGATCCACAATCAACAGGTTTAGGTTTTAACCCAGCAGCAGGCAAAAACCTTGGTATTTCTTTTGGTGCTTCTGCTGGTATAGAATCTATAGGTTGGTGGTAGTTGTGATTAAACAACAATATCTTAATAATTTTTTAAGTATGCCATTCATTTTAAAGTTAATGGTGATAGTCGGTTTTTTATCTCCATTACTTGCCGTGTCTAATGTCATAGCTGGCGAAGTTGTTTTTGGGCAGTTAGTTAAATTAAAATATGGGGCGGCAGAAAGTTTAACTGAGCTGCTCTGGGTTTTAATCTTAGTATTACCAGCCTTTTTAAGTTCATATCTTTTTATAATCAAGTATAAATATTCTAGGGCTATTTATATTTTAAGCTGGTTTATCTCTAGTTTATCTCCCCTAGTTCTGTTCTCTACTAGAGAGCATGTTGATGTGTTTTTACAAAGTTTTTACTTTAGTGTTTTTTTAGGTGTTTGCTTTTTTGGTTATTTATTCTTTAGTAAACAAGCTAAGTCTTATTTTGAATAGGTTAATCTGTTTTGTCTCTGTTTGCTGAGGTGTCAATATTTTTTTTAGGTGTTAGTGCCTTCCTGTTTTTTGCAGTAATATTTATTCTTCCCTTACTTCTTAAGCCTGAAATAAAAGAGGGGGCTGAGAAACGTCAGCTTTATATGGATAATATTGCTTGACCTTTAGCTATGCCAAAATCAAACTTAACCACAAAAGGTCAGTTTATAAGGAAGGCTGGTTTTAATGTAATCGTTATAGCTATTGTGGTTGCAGTGGTGAGTTTACTTCTGTTGTTTTTTGTTATCTTTACAGGCTAAAACTAAAGGCGAGAACTTGAATAAGTCCGCGCCTTTGTCGTTTATGTATTGAGTGATTGCTTAATCTCGACCAGTTCAGTCATTAACTTCTCTCCTTGTTGCCGTAGCCACTGTTGATTCAAAAACAAGCCAAAATACCAATCCTTACTATCCTCTAACTCCTCTGGCTCAACCAAGGCTCGAATCACATGGAGGTAAAACTGATAACAAATTATGGTGTCTATCTTCAAGCTGCGAAAGTTACTCGTTAAGGGTTTGTGTTTGTAGCAGAGACAAACCTCCATTATTATCCATGTTACTCATAAGAACCTCTTAGTCAGATTGTTGTGATAGCTAGCCTTGGGTGGTCGCACACCCTTGGTCAGCGCTTTATGGCTGACTTGCCATGAATATTGTTGTAATCATCTCCAACATCAGATAGAACGGAGGCTTGAAACTTCCACCAGTGATCATGTGGATAGTGTGTGCATTCTGCTCTTGTATGTGTGCCATAGCTTACTACCCTAATAGAGTGATTACAGAGGCCACATGTTCCACTAAGTTTTGTTCTATATAAGTTGCCCTGAGCGTCTTGCTCTATCATAAAAGGCAAGATATTAAACTTGATGTACTTGTCTCTTTTTAGCTGCTTCCACGCTAAAAATAGCATTACTGATGTCACGAATATAATCGAGAAAATCAGTATGTATGTAGAGGTTTGAGAAAGCGGTGATGATATGAATAGTGTTAGCGGGATACTAGCAATACTAGCAAAGCTACCCACTATAGATAGGGTTGAAAATGTACCAACCTGCCAGCTTTTTACATGTAATGGCTTAATAGATTTACGTTGTATATAAGTAGTTTGATCTGGCTCAGTACTATTGTCGTTTAAGTTAATAGCCCCAGTATTATTACCATTAACGATCACTGCCTGATTATAATCACCCGCAATATTTTGTTTTATTGTTGGTTGCTCTAAATCAATTAAACACTCAGGACACTGTGTGAAGGATCGATAGCTATTATTGCACTTTGGGCATTGCAAAACGTCTATCATGAGCTTTTAGCTGCTTGCCTGCCAGAATCCCATCGTCGGGATTGGTACTTAATAATCAAACTCTCTAATACTTCCCGAATAACCCTCTGCTCGTCTTCTGGCATCTGCGTGACGGCTTCGAACTGTAGGGCAAGATCCTCGCTAGGTCCACGTTCATGTTCATCAAATAGCAAGAAATCAGTACTTACATGGAGTTCTAGGGCAATCTTCTTGAGTACATCAATCGAGGGTTGGGCTTGTCCAGCTTCATACTTCTTCAAGCTGTTGACATGAATACCGATAGTATCGGCCATTTGCTGTTGGGTTAGACTCCTATTCTTACGCAAGGTAATTAGTCGTGTATGTAGGCTCATCATTAAAAGTCTTCTGATTGACGGTGCCATTATCCTAACTCCTAGTCTATAAGACTGCCGCAAAAATATACATAAATATGTATCAAAATAATACATAATAACGGTATTGACAAGGTTTTACTAAAGTGGGGGAGTTATGGCGCGCATACCAGATGATCACATTGAAAGAATAAAGCGAGAAGTGTCATTGCTGGCATTGGCAGAAGGACCAAGGCTATCAGCCAAAGAAGCAAGGTAAGGATGATGCAGCATGCTGTCCGTTCCATGATGATAAAACCCCATCATGCATTATCAGCCCTAAATCGAATCTGTTTAACTGCTTCGGCTGTGGTGCAACAGGTCATTGATTACTACTACCAAACAATCCCCCAAAGCGCTCGATTAGTTGGCTAAACGTGGCTTAGATGATCCTGAATTAATTAACCACTTTAAGCTGGGCTATGCGAATAGAACGCTAGGCCTACATTTACCTCAAAAAAACCGCAAAGCGGGTAAACAACTGCGGGAATTGTTAAAGCGCATAGGCTTGTATCGAAAGAATAGGCGCGAGCATTTTAATGGTTCCATTGTGTTTCCAGTGGCCGATGAGAATGAGGTTATTAGCGAGGTGTATGGCCGCAAGTTGTTGGATAACTTATCGCTGTCACACACCCTTGGTCAGCCCTTTATGGCTGACTTGCCATGAATATTGTTGTAATCATCTACAGCATCAGATAGAACGGAGGCTTGAAACTTCCACCAGTGATCATGTAGAGGTTTGAGGAAGTGATGATGATATGAATAGTGTTAGCGGAATGCTAGCAAAGCTACCCACATAGATTTACGTGTAGTCGTTCAAACTTGATCTGGCCCAGTACTATTGTCGTTTAAGTTAATAACCCCAGTATTATTACCATTAATGATCACTGCCTGATTATGATCACCCTCAATATTTTGTTTTATTGTTGGTTGCTGTAAATCAATTAAGCACTCAGGATACTGTGTGAAGGGCTGATACTTAATAATAAAACTCCCTAATACTTCCCGAATAACCATCTGCTCGTCTTCTGACATCTGCGTGACAGCTTTGAGCTGTAGGGCGAGATTCTCACTAGGCCCACGTTCATGTGCACCAAATAGCAAGCAGTCGGTATTTATATGAAGTTCTAGGGCAATCTTCTTGAGTACATCAATAGAGGGTTGGGCTTGTCCAGCTTCATACTTCTTCAAGCTGTTGGCATGAATACCGATAATATCGGCCATTTGCTGTTGCGTTAGACCCCTATTCTTACGCAAGGTAATTAGTCGTGTATGTAGGCTCATCATTAAAAGTCTTCTGATTAACAGTGCCATTATCCTAACGACTAGTCTACAAGACTGCCGCAGAAATATACATAAATGTGTGCCATAATAGAATATAATCATGGTCTTGACAAGGTTTTACTGAAACGGGGAGTTATGGCGCGCATACCAGCAGAAGTCCGCGCCTTACTTACCTTAACACTATCAACTTTTCCCTTAACGGAAGATTCGTTAACAATGTCCACCGAATACGCTCTCTTCCTTCTGACTCGTCTCATTCCATTACTGAAATAACCGCAATCGATAAACTTGGATACGGCAATTGTTTGTCTACTGGTGGATAGACGGTTAGCCATTTCACTTTAATCACCAGTGTGGCCTCAATATCGTTTCATCGGCTAAACGATTCACACCACTTCTTACAATAAAATAACTATCTCACTCATGACAGCGGCAGAAAAACTCATAAATATCACTTTCACGATCACCAAGATGAACTAGCCTATCAGAAGGGCTATCAGAGATGTCGTGAGTACCGTCAAGGTTCTTCAACCACTGGATACTTTCCTTCTCATGAATGGGTATTCTAGTCGGGTTAATAGAGCGCTTAAGTTGGGTTCTTTAAAAACCTGCCTTGTCCAACACTGGGTGGCAGTCAATTCCAATGGTAACCCTTCTGCTGTTATTGCCACACTCGCATACAGTAAAATACCACAGGACTTATAATCTCGGCCCAACTCTTCAGCCGATTTTTTGGTAATCGGAAGGCAGCTGAGAAAGCCTATATCCTCTGGTTTTTTCCTGTGATAAGAAAATTCCGTGGTATCGTGCAAAACCAGTATAGGGCTTGTCGCAGCCACTATTCGCTTTCCCGTTTGTTCAAAATGGTCTGCCAATATGTCACTTTCCTCAACTCTGTCATATTTGACCAGACTGTCAGGGAGAGGAGGAGTCCATCCCATTGCTTACAAAGAATATTAGACCGTTCTATCCAAGCGTTTAATTAACTGGCTGAGTAAATCTTCCGTAGTGGCCTGTTTACTCAGACGCAAATCCTGGGAAAGTCCTTGTAATATTTTGGCTACAGCATCCGATGGTGTTTCTTTGTCGTCACGTAGGGAATCGAGCAAAAGCTCAATACCTGTTTCTCCAACATGTGTCAGAATACTATTGATCATTTCCTGATATTGTTGAGAGGCACCTTCATGGGTATTATGGGTCTCTGCATTAAGAGGTGTGAGTTCTTTAATTTCTTGCATTAACTTTATCACGGTATTTTCTGACAGCAGATCTTTGTCGGTTCCCTCTTTTAATAAGGTGGTTATTAACGGTGATAAGCTATTAGCAAGTTCTTGCATGGGGGCTGAAAAAATGGGGGACTCTTCAGATGTATTGACGCCTGACTGAATCTTTTCGTCAAAAACAGCGCCCCGAATATCTGCATATTCAAATTGGCTTGATTCCAATGTTGTACCACGTAAATCTGCACCTCGTAAGTCTACCTCAGCAAAATCAACATGAGTCAGATTGGCACCACGTAAATCTGCCCCACGTAAGTTAAGCTCTGTCACTGTTGCATGTTGTAAATTGGTTCGTTGCAAACTGGCGCGAGACATATCGCTATCGATTAACGAAGCATGAGAAAAGTCAGCATCGTCAAAAATACAGGCTTGCGCAGATGAGTTTTCAAATTTCGCCTGAGTAAAATGGCTGTAAGACGCTTGAACATTGTTCCATTCACACAGACGCAATGTGGCTTTTTTTAGCAGAGTCTTGTTTAAGTTAACATGTTGTAATTGGCAATGACGCCATTGGATGTGGTTGAGTAATGCATGAGAAAGATTAACGTTATCAAATACCAAAGAGTCACCACGCAAGTACTGAAGATCAACATGAGATAAATCTTTATTACTGATATGTATATTGCGAGCAGTCTGGTTTTTTTCAATCAAATAAGAAAGCGTATCAAGCATAAAATTCTTCTGTATTTTTGTAAGGAAGATCCTTTTTAAAACGTTCTTTGTAAATAATCATGCACTCACTCAGTAAGCCTGGGTCTAACTTTGATGATGATACAGGGCTATTGGCATCCTGCATTAATGCGTCAATATCATTCCATACAGCTCTATACAGCCCAGGGCCCTGTGCTACAATCCAGTGACACAATTCATAGATACTATCTTCTGAATAATCACTCATCTCGTAAAAAAAAGGTCTTAACTGAACAGCAGCTTCTTCATAGTTCCAAGCAAAACGAATCATGCTATTCTCATCCATGTGTTGAAGATAAATACCTAATTGTTCACTATCGCCCTCTACTTCATTGATCATATGCCAAAACTCCACCGGTATTTCTTCTGGGATATATCGTCCCAAAGACCGTATTGGACTTTCTTGAATAATACTCACTTCGGGATAGTGTTGGGAAAAATGGTGCCTTATTTGATCAATAACATCCGCTTCTGTAAGACAACCTTTTTCAAAAAAACCATCGGCAACAGGCAATAATAAACAGTAACGGCCTGCTTCAAGAGATATTTCATACTTTTGAGCATATAAGGGAATATCAGTGCTATCATCATAGCTTCCACCACCAGTGATTTTTTCAACACCGTCTACTGAAACCAGATGGGCGACCACACCCACTTCATCTTGTAATCTTTGAGCTAAAAACGTAAGTAAACTATTCATTATTCATCACTACTATTACCATTGGCTCTTTCTTTACTATTTTTACTCGCGGGGAAAACTAATCCGTACCCGGCCCTTTCCCAATATGTCATTAATTCTTGCCTAGTGATGGTTGCTTCAACACCTGTTGACGGGTCAAGGATGCGTACATCTGAATCATTCACCATTTTATCAATAATGATATAACGGCTGCTACCACTATCATCCGGTTTGATCTGCATAATCCAGTAATGATCTTTGGCGGTCAGTGAAGCGAATACTCCGTCGGGAAATGCACCATCATCGACACGCAGTCGTCCACCCACAAATTTTGTATGTGAATCAGCAGGCATCTGGCGGCTCATGGTATCCGCCATACGACTTGGATCTGTGTTCGATGCATTCACCTTAATAGCTGCGTCGGCTATATCACGTTGTGACGCATCGACCTCTTGCTGTTTTAAGGCTGTGACCGCGCAGGCAGGTCCACAGTCATTATCCCCTTGTCTTGGTATCACATCTGACGATGGTTGGGTTCCTTTAAAACCTTGAGAGGATGGTACCTCCTCTGGTGTTTGCGGTTTTGTTGTTGTAGCCGTATCAGGATCCGGACCTTCGATTTTTGTTCTGACTGGTACGGCTGTTTCCGGCATCGCTAATAATTCAGTTAAAGATTTACCTGTCTGTTTACTTAGAATCGCCCTCATATTGGTACCGGGCTTGTACCCCAATTTTGCGCCTAATTCTGTCGAGGTGGGATTTTTGTTTCCTCCTTTTTCTCTTTTCATTCGGTGTAATAAGTTACTCAAGTACTGATGAACCTCCTCCATATTACCAGGCACTGGTTTTAAATTATGGGAAAATTCCGGCTGCCCTTCCCACGACACCTTAATAGGTGGGGCTCCTTCTACGGGTACTATATCTAAGCCTCTCCACCTTTCTCTAGACGGTTCTCTGACTCTTGAAGTGGTTGTCGGTATTGGCTCATTAGTATCGGTGTTCTGTAGTTTAATATGTGGGCCAAGGATACGTTCACCAGGCACACCTGGCCCAGGTCTATTGAGCCGACCACCACTATTACCAACAGAGGTGTTATCCCAGGGCATGATATGGCCTTCTTCCATCATCTTGTTTCTCAACACACTTTCTACATCAACCGAATCACTCTCTTGTTTGTATTTAGTACTGAGTGGCGTCACCTCTAATTGAAAATCTTTGATGCTGACACCATTTTGTCTGGCAAGCTCAACAGCATTTTTGTAAATAGTAAATCGACTGGTCATACCTCCTGATGAGGTTTTACCGACTTTGAGGATCATACCATCTGGGCCACGGAATACATAAATAGCTTCCTGGCCTTTTACCAGACTAACGGCACTGGCAAATTTTTCAGGATCTGTAATCACGGTTGTATCCAATACTTTGGGAGAATCTGGGTTGTCTGGATCACTTGGCCTGACTTGTAGCTTATCGTTAACCGCTTTAGGTAAGGCGGTTAAATCCACTGCGTTAATACTGCCATCGGTATTTTTTGTCGCACCGCCGGTCAGGGGAAAGAGCTCTTTAAGAATACTTGGCGGATCGTTGATGGCCTCTCCCAAACCTTTGTGTTTAAGACCGGCTTGTTGAAACTCGACGGCAATCTCACCTGCCATGCGAATAACGTCTTTACCCGCTTGGTATACACCATCCGTTCCACCGGCTTCACTGCCTTCAATTTTACGTCCTTCAATTTTTGCTTCTATACTGACTACTTTAGCTGATAGTGTGTCAAGATCAGTATTCAGTTCCTGTGCTTTCGGCCTTGCATCATTTTCTACGACACTTTTAATCGCCCCGATTTTTTGTTTGACAGGCCCACAGGCAACACTACAAATTTCACACTCAATATCATTGTCTGAGCGTTTTCGCATACTCACATCATGATCAGCATCGCCAACTTTAACCTGGGTCTTCGTCAGTGCTGCCATTTCTGCATCACTCATATTTTTAATCGGCGTATTGGCATCCACCTGATTGCGTACAGAGGTATTTGCATTGGTTTCTGCTTGTGGTTGTTTAATGGGTGCATCCACGGCACTATCCCCCGTTTTTGCATCCGTTTGCGAACGCACATCATCAGTATCCTGGGGTTTAATCGCTGGGGGGTCGGAATCTTGTTGGCGTATCGGGCTGGTATCACCCCCATCCCGCGGTTTAACGGCAGGCACACCATCCGTAGCAACACGCTTATTACCTATCAAGCCTCCTGCTCCGCCTGCAAACCAATGTTCAACGGACTCCATCATTTTTCGAGTACCTTGGTTCGCTCTCGAATCATCCGAGATTTCCATTTTTGAGAAAGCCGCATCTCTCAGGTTGCCAGCACGTTGTTTGAGTCTGCCCAAACGTGTTGTAGGAACATCGGGTGTATTCGTCTTCGGCCCAGATGCTATGGGCGCGTCAGGAGCATCGGTTCGTAACTTAGGTGTGGTTGGTGGTGCAGCAGTATCCGTTTGAGGCTTGGGCGTTGTCACAGCAGGGCTATCTACCTGGGGCCTCGTGGTTGCAGGCGTAGACGGTGCATCAGTTTGTGCTCTTGGCACTGAGGGGTGATCTGCTTGTGCCCGCCCACGGGACGCGGCCTTAGCACCCGCAGCTCCCGAAGCCGCTGAAGAGAAAAAACGATTGGCATCGTATTTACCTGTTTGGAGATAGCTTAAAAATTCTACTGAACCAGCCAGTCCCATACCAATACCCAGATCAATCAAGCTGTCTTTAACAACCGGGTGACCTCTCGGCATCGGTACATCAACATCGGGAACGTTAGCACGAGGATTACCTCCAGGTTGACTACCACCAGGAAGACCTCCCCGAGCGGTAGAGGCTACTGACATACCGCCAGCCATCACAAAGCCCTGCCAGTTAAATTTCTGGCCAAAGGCAACATACCCTACTCCTTGTGTTAAGCCTTCTGACAGCATATCCCCTGCAAAATTAATGCCGATATTCAATGCAATCTGTGTTGCACGACTGGCACCAGCACGCACAGCACCTTGTACTGCGGCTTGTGCAATACCATTAGCACCTGCACCAATAGCACCTCCCAGAGCACCACCAATAGCCCCCATTAGCATGGCAGTACCCACACCTTTACTGAGGTCTTCACCCGCCGCCCAGTTATTAATGACCTGAATCAGACCCGCAGTAATCGCGCCAACAACCGCACCTACCAGCACGACGGCAAGGAAAGGTGCACCAGCGCCTAGCGTCACAACACTGATGACAATAGAGGCAATAATCACCAGAATAATGAGTACAATAGCCACCACACCTTTCCAGGCGGGTTGTTCTTTAGCGGCTGCTTTCCAGGCTTCGCTAGCAATTCTGGCAGGCAGTTCTTCCAGTTTTTTATCTAAGTCTTTACCCAGCTTATCGAGAGAATCTTTTATGGCTTTATCCGCCTGTTTATAAATCGCTTCGGTGGATTTTTGGTAGCCGGCGACCAACTTTTGCATACTGTCAGTGCCCTTTTGCACCGATTCCTGGGCTTTTTTAACATGCTTATCCGCCAGTGTCGCCATGGTCGTATTGGCTGCATTGATCAGTGTGGTCATTTTACTGCTAAAGCCCTGCTCAACCTCTGCCGATTGGCTATCATTAGCATTGGTAATTTGTTGCAGAGCATCAACCGCATTAAAGCCGGCATCCAATAACTGATTCTCGGCATTACTGGCGCCCTCTTCCATTTTTTCCAACAAGGTACCAACACCACCACCAAGACCCATTTCTGCCGATGCTAATGCCGTTGCCAAGATTTGAGCGTCTGGTACATCTCCCTGAGTCAGTTGATCACGCAATTGTCCTAATGTCATTTCTAACGACAACATCGCTGAGCTTACACTGCGAGCCAGACTGGCTGCCGTTTGATGAGCCAGTTGTTCAACCGCCACTTGTTGAATATAGCCGGAATCATTGACAGCCTGACGCTGGGTATATTCCTGTTGATCAAGACGACCAAGCGTTGCCGTCAATGCACCATCTACTGCTGCCAAATTCATCTCCCTTATGTGTGCCAAGCTTGCGAGAGTATCGCCTCTTCCCTTTTCTATCACTTCACTGAGTTGCTCGATGGCCATATCAAGAGTTTTTTGTGCATGTCCTGCGCCTGCCACTGCTGCACAGCGATGCTGAGTGCGTTGTTCACGAAGATTAAAACCGGTTTGTTGAGCCAGTTCGATCATCCCCTTGGCAGTGGCACTGGCAGTTTTACACGCAGCATCCTGCTGGGCTTTGGCGCGACGAACACTCAGACAGCCATCCCAAAAACCGTCGTCGCCATATTTAACGCCCTTATCATTCACTTTACATTTTTCATATTCTCCTACCCACTCTTGCCCAATCCCAATGGCTTTACCTGCTTTTTCTTTACCTTTTTTGTCGTGGTCTTCTCGGCCTGTTAAGTACTTGCTATTAATTTCACCCAGTACAGTTTCTTCACGTTTGCTTAGCGCCTGGGTTGATGTGGTATAAGCCTTATTCAGTGCTTCCAATGCTGCATCTGTTTGTGTGTTGACTGTGCTAACGTGAGTTTCGTAGGCTGCAGCAATTTGTGCACGTGCGTCTATTGCTTGCGTCGTTGCCAGTGCCCTAGCATGACCAATCCGGGTAGAAATGGATGCTTTTTGTTCTTCCATTGAAAAAGCAATGTCTGATTTGGCAAACTCGGCCATAGCACCTAGTCGAGATGGCACATCATCACGCACAAAAGCCACTGCATCGGCAATCTGACTTTCTGCACCAAGCATAAACTCACGGATTTGTGACAGAGCTTGCTCCTTCTGCACTTCTTGTTCCGCACTACCACGACTGGCTCCAGCAAATTCAAGCCCTTGTGACAGCTGCTGGGTTCGACTGGGTATACTATCTACCTCTCCATAGGCAGCATAAAAGTCATCAACTGCACTATCCCGCGAAACCTCACCAGCCATCATTTGTCCCGTTGTGCTATTATCACCATCTGCTACTGATCCACTTCCGGCGTTATCACTATTAGCTGCTGTACCAGCCTGGGCTGCAACCTCGCTACCATGACTCACCTGATCTTGAGTGGATGCTGTATCGCTCTGGTCCGCTGTGGTTGTTGCCGAGGCAGTTGTGTTGCTTTCTGTCAGTTGAGCAGTGGCAATGGTTTGACCGGGTCCCTCACCACCGGCTTGCTGATTAAGTTCATTACCTACTTCACACTCACAGGTATCATTAGGCTCTTCCCATTTCGGGAAACTCACTTCGCTATCCTCTTTAACCTCATTGGGAGGCGCATCTTTAGTGGGTTTTTTCGCATTCTCTGGAGGCGCTTTAGCGCCCACTTTATAACAACGACCTTTCTGTACGGTGGGTGGTGGCTTATCTTCCGGGGGCTTTTGAGCCGTTTGTTTTGATTTATTTTTGTTGTTGTCTTTATCTTCAGACTTTTCGCAAGCTGATTTTGGATCTGTGGCTTCTTCTGTATCGATACCCTCTGAACCCTCATTGGCGGCTTGATCTGTATCGGTTTGTTCCTCTCCTGCCTTGCCACTTTTGTCCGGTGTATCGACAGGTGTTTGCCCAATATCTGCGGTTGCCCCTACCGTATCACTCGCCATTGGACTTTCCTGTTGCCAACTAGCTGCAGAGGTTATTCTATGTTGAACAGTGACAGAAGTGACGTGATGTTGATGGTCTGTTTGAGCAGATAACTGAGATACCGGGGTGACATCATCCAACAATGCTTCTGCAGATTCACCAGCGACAACTTTATTCGCGACATCATCGGCATGACGCTCCCAACGATCACCCGCTTTACCCACATTTCCAGGCAATGTTAAACCGGAACGCTGTTGAATAACGTGAGCCGTTTCGTGAGCGGCCAAATGCAAACTGGGAAATTGACGAAATGCAATACGCTCACCAGAAGTATAAGCCAAAGCCCCCATGCGCGCGCCAGCTTCTGCAGCAGGCCCGCCAACCTGAACCTGCACGGAAGAAACATCATGATGGCCAAATGCCTGTTGAATTTGATCTTGATAAGGTAATGATTGACGGGCATTGGCAATGCCATACCGAGCATACTGTTGAATGTCCGCAGTTTCATTATCTGCGCTTTCAACTTGGTTTTGAAGCGTTTCTTGCGATTCGCAAGTACTGCATTGATGTTGAATAATCAGCTCAGACTCGTCTTCCTTTTTTTGCACAGTACATTGCGGAGCCGTGTATTCACCACAACTCCACATTTGCACCAAATCGGTATCCTGTGCTTCTGTTGACTGCTTCTGTACGCTATCGTTATTGGTAAACGGTGTCTGCTTTTGAGCATGCTCTTCTTTTTCACAGGCCGAACACTTGTGTTGGATTTGGACGCCGGTTGCCATACCATGCCACAATGAATGAGTGCCTGGTTTGGTTGGCGGTGTCTTTTTGGCCTGAACCGATTTTCCCCTGGATTGACTATCCCGGGCTTTATCAGTATTTGAACGGGCTTTTGCAATTTGCATGTTAAATACTAGCTCAACACAATACTGTGCTCCAAAGCAAAACCACTCTTCACTATTTCCAGCTTTTCTGCTGCATCCGCTTCACGAGCAACAACGTTAGCCTTATCTTTAGCAAGCCCCTGTTGTTTTAATGCATGAAGCAAATTTTCAGCTCGTAACTTCGCTGCTGCGTCTGAGGTATGATCCATACCAATGACTTCAACCTGTTTAATCACCGTTCCGATTTCTGATAAACGTTCAACTTCTTTAATAAAACGCGCATCACGAATCACCTCGTTATTATGATCAAAACTGACTGCTTCAGCAAAATCAACACTCAGTAGAAGCTTTTCATCTTCACCTTCGTTCGTTGTATTATCGTTGGGTGTATCATCAGTGCTACTATTATCGCCTTCTGGTGGTTGGGGATTTTCCGCAATGTCAGCAACCACAGCCACATGCCTTTCATTATCAAGTACGCTCTGTCGTGGCAATACCACCAGTGTCAAGGCACGACAATCTACCGGAAATGTCACTTGTGGATTATTTGTTTCTGCCAAGACAATCGAACTGGTAATTCCCAAAGTGGCTTCTATTTTTTCACCTTGAGCTTTAGCAACATTCACATTGTTATTGGTTTCTTCTTCATTCGCACCTGGACGGGCAATAGTCATCAACAAGCCTTTTAACTGTGCTGATGGAACACCGTTAAGCTCATTGTGCCAATGAAGCAAGAGTTGCTGTTGTGAATCGGATTCAAACTCACTGCTTTCACGATAAAAATCAACCATTGTTAATGGCCTGAAGAATGTGTTTTGTCCAGGATCCGCATGGATCATTTCAGCAGTAATACCATCATTTTTAACGAGTGCCGTTAGTTTTTTTATTAACGATTGCTCATCCTCAGCAAATGGGTAGAAGAAATAGATATCATGACATTCTGTTTCTGTAATGAGTAAAGTCGCTTTGGAACAATCATTAAAAATATTAGCAGGACTTTCTCGATGGCTGTAGTTATCACCACTATTATGTCTCAGAAGTTGAGAGATTTTCAATGACTGACTCCGAGTCATTAATTGCGCCTCATTGGTTTCATTGGCCGATAATGCCAACACACTTCGAATCGGTGGATGACCTAATAGCCGCCAACTGGCGATGAGTTGTTGTGCCTGATGAGCACCAAAAAACTGGTCGCTACCCTGAACAAAATTAGCGTGAACAGACAGTGCTTGGCCACCCAGTCTAGGAATGGCTGTCGCCAGGGACATCCCGCCCACCTCCAAATATTCTTCCAGTTTCTGAATAAAAGTATTGGTATCATTTGTTGTAATACCAAATACGGAATGGCAGATAGTAGTGACTGCTTTGGTAAAATAAATAATAACACCATCCACTTCTGATGCTGACAAGGTCGGAGGTACATTGTTAACATTGAGTAACGCTAAGTGATCAGCCGTTTCACTGACAGTGCTTAATACATTGGTCAAGCTTTGTAAGCGTGCATCAGAGAGTGTTTCACCCTCATTTAACACATCTCCTTGACTGGCAATGACACCAATATGAACATCAGCACTGACTTGTACCCTGCTCTGCCAATCAGCACGGATATCACCATGGTTGGTGGTAATATTTGCCAATGCCGGAGCGTATTCAATGGTGGTCACTGGGCGGATTTGAAATGCACTAACCACTGCACTGATATCATCAGCCAAGGCTGCTGTGACTTCATCAATTACCGTTTCTGGAGGCAGATCAATATGATAAACACGATACAAACGCGGTTTAACAATTGCGTCTTCCTCAATTTTTTGGTGGCAGGTTTTTTCGCGACGGCGATGAAATAGTATCCACGATGCTTTAGCGAGAATACGCAACTCTGAGGAAGTAGGAACCAGAGGTGGAAATAATAATTGACCTGCCTGATCAGCAAAAGCGGAATGCTGTGTCACTTGAGCAATGTGATCCAGTGAAGTTAATGAAGCACTATGAAAAGGGTTTCCGGGTAGTAATACACTATTGTCACCTATTGTTTCTGTCAGCACTGTTTCCGCTAGGATAATATCCTCATTCGCTTTAATACTGATAACATTTTTCAGTAACAAGGCGGTGTCATCAAGTGCTGTTTGATGACTGTAGTTCTTTTTATCACTATATCGCAAAATAATGCGCATGCGTGATTGTGTAGCCGACACCCAATGGCGTTCTGCAATCAATTGCACATTACCCAAGCCTGCAAAGAATGATGGGTTGATAATGCTAACCTGAACACTCGGAGGCAAACCTGCAACACTGGATTTGGCGATCACTACTTGCTCATCAAAGTGGACCTGTTCTGTACGTGTTTTGTTAATATCATCGTCTATTGGGTTTTCTTGTGTCTGAACTTCTTTCCATAGACCATCGCCAATCAGACGTGCTGTTAATTTGGTATCCGCTTTTTGCGGTGCACTATTTTGAATATGTAACTGGCCTGTCACATTGCGCTCTTCAATGATAACACTCGCCTGTCCACCACGACTGCGTGTAATAACCATGGTTATTTTTGCTCGAATATCAGTGACCTCCCCACTGGTCAGTGTAAAGGGGTCACGCTCAACTTTAAGATCAACCCAGAAGGAACTATGCGCTGTAGCAAAACCTGCAATAGCATCCACATTGGTATTGATACTCAAGCCATGTGTCATGCGTTTTTGATGATCAGTCGTTGCCTTAGCGGCATGTTTGGTAACATTTTTTTCTCCATCAAGCAATTGCAAAATAGACTGTGGAGACTGATTAGCAATAGGAAGTAGAGTTTCTGCTTGCTGCAAACGATGAGTTGAACCTGATTGCGCCGCACAATAAAAACTGTAGCCACCACTTTCCAACTGTTCACCTCTGGCTGCACCACTTAATTCTGGTAAATCAATAGTAGGGTTTTTGCGTTTCTGTGAGCTGTAGAGCGAATCATGATGACGGTTTGTTTTCACTGATCGAGCCATAGAACTGGAATGGTGGTCAATGGTACGTTCAGAGTCATTGACAAAACTCTCTAATTCAGCATCCTGAATAGACACAGACTCCTGGCGTTTTTTTTCTGGCCAACCCAATATAAAAATACGACTGCTGATAGAAACTTGAGCCTGGTAAGCAGTCCCCTGTTGTTCTGCTTGTTGCTGAATAATTTCTCCATTAGGAACCAACACATCAACCTCTTCTATTTTTTCAGGGTTATCAATACCACTCAGTAGACAAATGCGATCCATATGTTGGACTTCTTCCAGAGCATGAGCCACATAATCAGGCCGAACCACACAAAAACGCAAATTAACTCCAGGACCAAACTGCCGTTCTACCTGTTCATTAACACTAACCGTACTACTCACATTAACGGGCAGGTAGCCAGCACTGGGCACTTCTACAATACCGCAATTAATCAGTAAACGATCAGGCACAACAACGCGGGACACATCAATTAATTTTTGATAATCCAATTCCAACTGGGAGAAATCATCACTCAAATTCAGTGCTTTTTCTGACGGCTCTTTGATGAAAGGCCCTTGATGGTATTCCGACAACTGCTCAGCAACACGGCTCATCTGATCCAGTAAATAACGCATACCTTCTGCGGCTTTAGCAGCCACTTTATGAGTATCTGCACAGGGATCAAGGTCTGTAACCCGTACGCAAGGAGAGTCAGGTTCTCTGGCATGACTTAAACAATGGCGCAGTTGACATTGAAATTGCAAAATTTGCGCAAGAAAAATATTCCACGAACGAAGCCGCAATCTGCCCGCCCAATAATGACGCGGGGGAGCTTCCATGCGCTCACGACGGGCAATCCAGGCATCCAGAAATGCGGTAGTATTCCCACTGCGACCCAAAACCGCAATGGGAACACCCGTACGGGTTTGTGCTTCTGCTCCCAGGCACCAAATGGATGAACTTAAGCCTTGTGCTGAGATATGTGAGGTAAGCGTCAGCCTTTCTTCTTCATAATATGCTGCCGCAATACGTGAACGCAGGTGTTGTTCGCTTAAAGGCACTGCTGAAGACTGCTTAAGTAGCGTTGATAAATTCAGGGGGGTAGCACGAACTTCTATGCCCTCAATAATATAAGAACGGTTAGTGCTGGTAGAACAAGCCTCAGAGCATAATTTACCGTAAACATCCTCTTCACCACAGTAAGCCTCGATATGATGCAAGCTAATCAGATACATATCTGTACTGTCACTGCTTGTGCTACTCACGGCTTCATTATTTACCCGTAATATACAATCATCAAATTCTGCACTAATCAATGCCTTACTATCCGTTTTATTGCTGCTGGTATTATTCTCTGCCCCGGTATGACGAGAAGTTTCGATCAACTCAGCAATATCAATATCGATACTATCATTAAGCAATAAAACACGTCCTTCCGCATCAATGGCCAAACCACCACTCAAGGTAAGAGTATCATTGCCGACCAAGGTGCAATCATAACCGTGAACAATTCCGTAACCTCCAGCCTGATTGGAGATACGAATCTGATTTAGCAGAGCTTGTTGTTCGGTAATTAAATCCGGGGCTCTTAAAAATTTCCCATCAAAATAATTGAGTCTTTTTAATGGACTTGCTTTACTCATAATGGCGCTTCCACTACCAGAACCTCCATTGTTACCATCCCCATTACTTAAACCAGGGTTAACCAGTGAGTCACCACGAAGTGTAGATAAGCGAGTTGTTTTCTCTGCCATGACTTAGCTCCTATCATTAATGCGGTTATGGGGTATTAGCTTTTATACGTAACATATGAACGACATCGTTGCCTTCAAATTCAGTTCCAGATTTTCCATCATCTACAGCACCAGCCAAGGGAATTCGATTGCGCCCCATGATGGGATAAGGGCCTGTCCCTTTAACAATAATGCGTAACAAATTACCGCCGGGTGCATCACGTAATTCCACGTCGATTTTCTGTGTGGTTTGATCATAATTGACGCTTTTAATCTCTGCGCTTATCCAACCATCACGACGATCAAAACTGGTGATAGAGAATGCACGAGCATCCACACTGGCTTTCATTAATGGGATGCCTTCAACGCTAAAGCTTATCCACTCCCCTTTAATATCAAAGGAATCAGCCACCACACGAGGCCCTCCTGCATCAACGAGTGGAGCAATAGGGTCAGGTGCTGGCAATGGTTCTGCACTTGCTGGCATCATTGGCCCACAACTTAATTCTTGCTGGGTACTGGTTGGGATATGTACTGGTCGAATGGTATTGTCAATAGCGTCGGATGTAACAATGTCTTTATCTACTTCGAAGCCGTGTGAAGAGGGATGTAAGGTAATATCGATAATATTTGCCAAAGGAATGGCATTAGGGTTAACGCTGGGAAACAGCGAATAAAAATCACCATCATCAACAGCAGCAGGCCGCAACTCCATGGCATCAAACGTGGAAAAATGTCGTAAAGCGTTAAGGTAAGCTGACGCTTGTTGCTCATTAGGCAATGCAAGAATAGCCGTCCGAGAATCCAATACATCTTGATCACTGTCAATGACGACACCATCACCATCCACCATGGCATCTTCAAGGCCAAATAATAATCTCACTCTATGAAAGGGCAATTGTCCTGGCTCTTCTCGCCATTGAGGCGCTAAACCCGGCACCAGTTTTAATTCCACCGTTTCTGCTACACGAGAATACGCGGTGGTTGCATTGCTACCATCACAAGGTTCAGTCAATGCCGGCACCTGTCGGTTCAGGCAGGCTTTAAATTGAATCACAACGTGAGCGCTAAATGTTTTTGCCCCAGTATCAGGGTCTGTCTGTACGATATCTTCAAACTCAGGATCGTTGTTATGCTGCTGATACCAAGCATTAAGATTCAGGCAGGCATCCTGTTGAAGATATAATTCGTGTCCCATTGCATCCAGTGCCGCACCCGCACTCACGCGCACTTCATTATTTTCAGCATCCAGACTCACCTCCAACCCCCATAAGGCTCCTTGCCGATGTAACCAGGCATTATGAAACCACATTTTGCCACGGTGATAAGCATCGACGGTGCGAAAATCTTCTACGCCTAGTAACATACCAAAATGGACATACAATGAGCGGAAGGGATCTATTGGAAGAGTTTTACCCAGTGTAGTGACATGGTTATTATTCGATTCACTGTCGGTACTATTTTCATTTGCTCGTACTGTACTGGCCACAATCTTCCTCCTGCATAAGTAAGTAGCGTCTTTTTATGTTCTGTGTGTTAAATACTATTGTTCTCTATTTAAAAATCACCACGCAGGGCGCTTAAGGTGATGGATCGATTAGCACTTAAAAGATAATCGTACTCTTCGGTTAATACCTGCGTAACAGATGTCAGGTAGTGACTCAACCGTTGATGGTCATCAGCAGCTCGCATTGCTGTTACCAACGCATTTTCCGCCTCTGTCAGTGCAGTATTTAAAGGCCCTGCTACTGTTGTACTGACGTCATTTAATACGTCGAGGGCTTGATGATAAGCGTGTAAATTGTTCCAGATATAATCGGGAACCGACGCTTCCCACAGGTCCATCGCCGTTGATAGTTTCTGGGTATGCGCTGTTTCTGCTATTAATAAATCGCCTTCCAATACAGCAAGCTCTGCCTGCCTTGCCTGCACATCAGCGTCAACATGTGGATCAGCATTAACATCATTAACAACGGCATGAATTATCGCTGTATCAACGTCTATTTTTTTTGCATCAACGGCTGCACGGGCTTGATGCAATGCGACTTCCGTCGTCACCGCATCATCATCAACGGCTAAAGCCGCTGCATGAATTGCATCATTATTGATATCTCCCAATACCGAACTATCGACAATACCCTGCAATAGTTCTATTGCTGTATGGTATTGACGCACAGTGGTTAAAGCGTAATGCTTAAGTGACTTTTCGGCGCTTTCCAGTTCAGCCCAACGCTGAATGACCAAACCATGATTACCTGTATGACTGGCCACCTGAGTCAATGAATGGTTCAATGCAGAATTCTTAGCTGCCAGGCTGGCAGACATGTTATCGGTAACCAGGGTTGCTCTGGCTTCTCCATGATGGCGCAATACTTCAGGGATATCCGCTTCGATTCGTGCGGTTGCCTGCGATAAAATTTCTGCGGGATTTATTGCCTCCTCTGGATCAGCAACAAAATTATCTGCCAGCAACGCTGTAGCGTTATCGCGTACTATCGTAATTTCATTTTCAACATCAACCGATGTCCATTCTGTATGGCGGGCTGCCATCGTTTCTGCTGTGGCTAATTCTGCTTCTGCCAATGTCAGTGCTTTGTCAAATACGATCATATCCTGCTGATAATGATCAACATCCAGATTAGCAGAATGTAAACGCTCCTGAGCGTCTGCCAAAGCACCCACTAAATGATATTTCGCAATCAAGGCATTACGTAAGTCTTCATTAAGTTGTGAAATATCAGCAGGCATATTACTTGATGCTGACAACTGCTGACGCAAGTCAGCAATCTCGTTATCAAGTGCTGCTGCATCAGCGACTAGCGTTTCATAATTATCTGTTACCGTTAACAAAGTGTCACTGGCGATGTTGAAATTAATTTGCGCTCCATCTTTTAAAGATAAATAATTATCTCTTTTTTCTGTTGCATAATTTGTCAGTATTGCCGTCATAGTGACCTCCTCATTCTGTATCATGTTAGGGTATTACTTAATAGTCATACTAATTGAGCAATACCTGTTAGCCTCAATACCCCTACTCATGTCTCATACATATAATGCTGTTCTCTGCGCGCTGTTTGCTTGCTCTCACGACTTCGGCACTGCTTGACAGTAAAAATTTTTAATTATTAGAGATCCTCTTAACTGTTAGCGCCTTGGTATTTCACGGTATGCCTTCCCTGATTTTTCGTATTCACGTTTTATGGAAATCATAAAGTGCTGTCGGTTAATTTTCCGCCTGTCTTGCGCCGCTAAAAATGCAGCCGATACCGCAGCATTACGAATATGTCCACCGACAATGGGAAATAACATCGCTAACTCAGATAAATTGACATCGGTATCCAAGGGAGCAGTGTCCGGAATATGGCATTGCCAGAGCTTAAGTCGTTCGTCGACACCGGGTTCCTCAAATTCAACAATAAATTCCAGACGCCGACAAAATGCCGTATCTATATTTTGTCGGTAATTGGTGGCTAAAATAGCTAGGCCATCATAGCGTTCAAGTCGTGATAATAAATAGGAAGTTTCCAGATTGGCATAGCGGTCATGAGCATCAGAGACTTCTGTGCGCTTACCAAACAGTGCATCTGCTTCGTCAAAAAATAATACTGCCCGTGTACTCTCGGCAGTATTAAAAACGTCTGCAAGATTTTTTTCTGTTTCTCTCACCCATTTAGAAACCACTCGTGAAAGATCAACTTGCAACAGTTCTACACCTAAAGCTTTAGCCATCACTTCTGCTGATAAGGTTTTACCTGTTCCAGGTGGTCCGGAAAACAGCATCCGTACCCCTCGGGCACCACGCTTGCCCACAAGAAATTTCCAATCATCCAATACCCTTGACTGTAACGATAAACGATTGGCAGCATCTCTAAGCTGAGATAATTGTAATTGTGGTAAGATCAGTTGTGACCAGTCTGCTATCGGGTGTATTAATTGAAGCCCTCCGGCTAGCGAAGTACCTGAACGACTTCGCACTGCAGTGGCAACACTAGACAGGGATATCGTTGATAATGTAGGGTTGTTGCTATTGTCATTACGGTAGTCTACGCAGAGATGCCTAACATCAGCACAAATGGCTTGCACTTGATCGGGCTCAAACGGATAGCGTGCCGCTAACTGGTCAGTATCTGCTGCCAGTTCAGGTAATAAAGTCCTCCAAATACTACGTAGACTACTGGTGTTCAGAGTTTTTATCTGCAAACATTGTATAGGTCGTTGATCAAAAGTATTGATATAATTGTGCTTATAGTGTTGATGATTATCACTGCAAAAAATAGCGGGGGCAAAAAAATGTGTAAAATCCAACACGTCATTATTTGAATTTCCCTTCTCGGCCTCAGAGCTTGAAAGAAGCTCCAATTGAATAATGGGAACAACATTCCGAATCAGACAATGAATTTGCAACAATGTTAATGCATTTTTTTTCAGATTCTCATTTAATTGAACAAGGCAATAGTTAACCCCGGCATGTCGACACAAAGCCGCCGCACGATTTACCGCACTATTCATATGTTCTCCGGTAAGCAGTAAACTAAATGTAGAAAACTGTCGGAGATGTTGTGTAATATTTTTAATCTCAGGCTCTTCTAACCAGTGGTCAAGACCCACCATAACCGCGAGGTAATCCACCACTGAAAGTACCTCCGGCCATACATCAATACCATGTAACCAGGGCCATAGGCCATCAATTAAACACAAACTACGGGTAAAGAATGGTTGTTCTTCATCTTCTATAAAAATAGATAAGTATTTATTTTTACTGGTGCTGATTATTTCACGTAGGATATTACGCTGTTCATATTGTGCTTCAGTAAGTTGTGCAAGCAATCCCATGGTAGGTCTGGGTAGTCCGCTGGGATGAAGACTGCGAAAAATATCCGCAAAACCCTCATGCTCTTCTGCTAAACCTGCCATAAGCAACATATCTATTTGCGGCAGAGAAAGATTGAGCCGATGAATTAATTGTGATAAGTGATTTTTTTGTCCAGCGTTGACTTTTGCACTCACTATTCGCTCACGACAATCTTCTGACCAATATTCTATTGGTGTATCACCAAAAATGGACTTATAGCGAAAGTCCAAAAATTTCAACGGCAATGTGATACTCGATATCTCCTGAGAAAAACGCTGACTTAACAATGCCGCCAAGCGACCAGCCATAATAGCCACTTCTTTTTCCAATACAGAGCACTCAACACGGTACACTTGGTTATTGACTGGTAGATCAACGGAGGTATTAACCGTTGGTATATCACTTGCCATCATCATGCCCTCCTTGTGCTTGTGATCGGGAGCGATAACGCAACGTGACTACCTTTCCCATCCAGGGTATATATCCGGGATCTAAATCCAGACCTGCACGGCGAATATCGGTATCCAGTTCCTCTAGAATATAAATCACCTCAACCCAAACCGGATCAATCTGCAACTGCACATGCCGCCGACATAACCACGTCCATAGTTCTTGTGAAGATAATTGGCGCTGAGCAAATAGTGTCTGCAAATGATTAAGCAAGTCCATGACTTCGCTATGAATCACCTGCTGCTCATCAGCCTTTAATGCTTCGCATTTACCGTTAAAATAATTCTCTTCGTCGGTTGGACATGCACATAACAGACGCAACACAGGGTCATCGGAAGAAATACCTATTGATGGTTCATTCTCATAAACCGTTGCAAAGCAGGATTGAAAAAAGTGGTATACAATATAATGGAACGGTTGATGATTCAGTCGTAAAGATTGAGCAAGGTTATCGATAATACTCGCTCCTTCTGCAGTTTTTTTTCGACCTAACAGCGGCAGTAAATAAAATACCCCCCCCATACACTACTCGCTGTTTTCTGATAAATATCAGGAAGTTGCTGTTGATCAGCAATAATACCTATATCTACTCCGGAGTTGTCTGTTATTGTGCTTAATTCATTTGCATCCAATGTATTATGTGGTAGCTCGCCGATATCAGGTGTATCTACTAATGATTTGTGAGATGATTTTTCAGATAACGTCATCTTTGTTATAGAAGATTGTTGTTTCTGCCTATCAGGTTTATCGATTATCTTATCGGTAGAACATGGTGCCGGTTTCTGCACACTGTCAGTGCTTATCTGGTTTGCAGCAATAACGTCCTCTTGTAAATCATGGCAATGATCCCTCTGCTTTTTAGACACGGAATGGTATTGATCAAAATAGATATCTGTATTCGATAAGCTTAAATGATATTTATTCGTGACCGCAAAAGATGCGATGACCTGGTCTTCAGGGTCTGACAAACAAGGTAATATACCGGCGATATGCATCAGTGCTGATGCGATGATATTTGTGTTCCGTGAAAAAATATAAGGTTCTACTTCTAAAGCGATTAATAAACTCCAGAAACGTTTATTTAATAGTGGCCTGTTTTTTACCGCATTAGCGAGAGCCGTTACTAAAGAGCTTTCTGTGAGATAGCGGACAATATTGGATTGTTGCAACATGGTATCAGAGTCGTCATGAGGTGTATTATCAATAGGCGCTGCTTGTGCAAGATGATTCCATGACCAAGTCCACCATTGTTTGTTAACTGTCGCAACCTGTAGGATATGTTGAAGCAGAGAGGCCAGCTCATCAGAACGTAATCGGGTTAAAAAACTGAGTAGCTGTTTACTTTGTGCTAAACGAACAAGAATTGGCATGATCAACGTCGCGTGTTGACATAATGCCTTAACCAATTCTGATCTTGCTTGTTCCAAAGACATGGGGTCAGGTAACGAAATCAAACCTAATTGCCTCCAGGCCCACGTTCGCTCTACCCGAAAACAACTGATTTCTTGAGCAAAGTCTAATAATCCATGCATGCGTGACGGATAATGGATAACATTCGTCCCCCCCATGTCTACTATTTTTCTTATTTGTTGTGCTAACAAATCCGTCCAGTGACTGATTATTTGAGCTTGAGATTGGTCCCGATTAAAATGAAGGGGGACATGTACCAGACGCACACACACTTCTCCATGGTGATCAATTCCTCGCTGTATTAATGCATTTTCAAGGCGTTCATGGACAAGTTCATTAATCATCTGATTAAAACGCTGTTCCAAATCACGTTGAGAGGGTGTTAAATGGTAGAGGCGTGAGAGTTGTTGGATAGTGAGCGCTTCCATTATGATTACCCTACCCTCGAATCATCACCGAGGCGACTACTGCCAGGGATAGTGCCTAAGTGTGCTCGTCCGATCGTATCAGAATGGCCCAGAATAGATGTGCCAACACGCAATTTTCCAAACCCAGCAGTCTGTCCAATAATGGATGTCAGACCGAGATATAAACCGTTACCAACGCGCATGCCTGCATCAACCGTACAAATATCATAAGTGGTATGTGCGGGACGGTGAGCATCCAATAAATGTGCGACTACCTCCACTTGTTCTGCCGTCAAGCTACTGGCAATAATTAAACTAAAACGATGAGCATGTATATCAATAGCGCTTTCAATACTCACCTCATTGACCGATGTAGAGCCCTCACTCCCCAAACGCCCACCAATACGAAATCCTGCTCCCAAAATAGCGTTGGACGCTTGAGCATCACCGTCAGCACTACTAATCAACGCTCCCCCTAAACCACGCACTTTAAAATGTTCAATAATGGTCACTCTACTGCCAAGGTAGATCTCTACAAAGCGTTTGATCCCCATGACGGTTCCGCGATAACGAAATAACCAAGCACCATTAGCAATGAATTCTCGCTTGGCGCTTTCGGACCAACGATGATCTACTACCAACCCTATAAAGCTACCCAACCACGGCAATAGTTCACTAGGCGTTGCATAAGGGTCCAGTAATCTATGTCGAAAACTGGCTTTTAAATCAAGATCACGTAGTAAACCTTCTGGCATGGCAAGGTAACGACGTAAAAAATCGGCTTCTGATTGCTCTCGTGAAAAAACCTGTGGTAAACGCCGCATGAGGTCATGATCATGATATTCCGCGCGCAGACTTTTAATACGTGGCGTTTTGCGCGATGTCCCAGTTAATGTTAATAGCACCCAAAGGTATCGCCCTGCAGGTGCAATAATGGGCGCTTCGTACGTACGAAAATGTTCATCATCATCACAACCTTCCCAAGGAATTTCCTTGCCATGTTGACGACGATGGAAAACCTGCTGCCGAGTTTCGTTTTCTAACAATACCTGTGGTGGCATCGGCGGTGATAAGTCTGGCCGATGGATAGTCATACCAATCACATTACTTGGAGCACTGCGTTGAATGGCCTTGGTGGTATCCGCAACTTCATCCAACACTAAACAGGTTGCTGTTATTTTAGTACCACGGGGCAAACAGGCATCGATAAATAACCGTCCCCATTGCGTCTGAAATTCACCACTATCCAACTGAAAGGATGTAATCTTTCCCTCGGTTTGGTAACGGACACGAGCTAGGGTTGCATGTAAAAACCCTTTGCTGGACCAATAGGCTACATCACCTTCCGGCGTGACAACAATCCCTTCGCCATCATAGTGACGAGCTTTTAAATGTGGCAGTTCCGTTTGTGTACCAGCCCCCAGTTGATAGCGTAAAAAATCTTCTCCCGCACGTCGAGCCAGTACCAGAATATTGTCAGGCAGCAACACCATTGCTTGCACATAAGGTTCAAAAAAATAATCTCCGGAATGTAAGGCAATAATTTTTGCATCAGCAGTACCTGCCTGATCCAACAAATAAATATCTTCGCCTACCGCGATATCACCCGGTGCTTTAATGGCTTCCGGAAATGGATAATAACGGGGTTCGCTACGCGCATCAAAGACGGCATAACCGGAGTCAGAGGTGCTGCTATTTTTAGTATCAAAAAGCAGCCATACCTGTTGACCGTTGGTTGCCATTTTTAATGGTGCTTGAGTAAAATGGATATAACGTAACAAGCGATTTTCGTTGACGTCGTATACCAGTACTCGTCGTCGTCCATGCTCAGCAATAAACAAATGACCCCGATGGTCGACCAGTAGATCAATGGGCTTATCTAATGGGCCGCGTACTTCATCATCTGCAACAGAGAACTGCCCTATATCACGAGTCTTTTGTGTAAATAGCGGAAATACTTCAGAGTTTTTATCGTCCGCCTGGAGAATTTTCTCAACTTGCCCCAGCTCTGGGTGTACACGATAGAGACGACACCAAGGATCAAACGCCATACGCGCTGGTGCACAACCATTATGCTCACAAGTCTTTGTCGTTTCATTATGCACGAGTTCGTCGGTCATCCATGCTAGCTGAACAATCGCCAATTGATCACCACGCTCTTCAAGCGCGGTATTGTCATAAGCGACTCGCCGCCATTGATCCAGTGTATGTACCATCGCAAATGGTGGTAACGAAGGAGCTACTGACATTAGCATTCCTCTCTTAATACAGGCACGGGTACAGGCGATGCTGACGTCTGTTGTGGTTTGATGGTATCGCCTGGATCAAGGGTAATGGGGCCCACTTCTACCGTAACACCAATTAACTCCGGAACTTCATTTTTTGCCAGTGTCATCGTGTCATACATTAACTGCCCTTGTTCATCCCAACCCACTAATGTTAGCCCATCCAAATATTCTACCCCCTCTACCTGATGAGCTGCGGCTTCCAATTCCGGACCATGAACTCTGCGCCCTAGTGGCCAACCTGCACCTGCAGGCCCGTAAGGAGGAATAGGGGCTAAAAACTGGCGTATCACCAACTCAACCCAATGGCGCACTGCATCCACACCATAACCGGACTTCACCACCACCCCTACCGCCACTGGTCGATATGTTGGCGGCAATACATACAGTTCTGTTGTTACCAGTCTTCGCGCATCAAGGAACGCGCATACTGTACGTAATTGGTTCAGATCAGGCATGGGCGCTTCAGGGTTTTCAGCATCGCTTTGAGGCCAAACAATAACGCTAACCACTCCCGCAGATTCATTATCAGGCAAGTGTGGGTGATAACGTGGTAAACATTCTGCACGAGAAATATTGGCGCCGGGAGTCATTAAGGCCAGCTCTTTAAAATCACTGTCTGTAACGGCACGATCACGCCGTCGAAGTTCAGCAGGAATACGATCCAACGCCTCCATGATCGTTTCTGCTTCTGCACCACCATAAGCCGGTAATGGATTATTGAGTTTGACTGATTGGTTGGGGGATAATTTGCTAATGGTCTCTGCAGCCACATTACCGGCAACACCGCCACCATAACGATAGTCTCTGACACGAATACGCTGACCTATTTGAGGCACAAAGCTTTGTAAACCATTACCAAATTTAATCGTCCCTGTCGCTGCATCGACCATAAAGTGGCGATCATTCTCATGACTGGCATAAAAACCGTCTACCGCCTGCCAAGCTTGCCAACCCGATGTATCTTCGACTTCTAAGACCACACTCTCTGCAATCACTTGCTGATTCACCAATGAATACGTTTGGTTAGCCTGACCAGTGCCAATCCCTAAAAACTCCGCCCGAGCATTCACCGTTTGTTCTACCTGTACCACATTGGCGCCCACATAAATCACTGAGCCAAAACGACTGCCATCATGTCGAAAAGCCCGCAGCCAACATACCATTCTTTCCTGGTATTGATCATCTAGTGGTGGAGGCAAGTCTCCTGTCCCAACAGCATCCAAATCATCAATCTCAAAAACACCGATTTGATCAATGTCTTTAGGCAAACGCAGTCGGACCACACCTTCCTGAGAAAGTCCTGCGGTCGTATCACCAGCAATACTTAAAGAACGATATTTAGGTGTGAGATCGTCAGTGATATCCGACCAAATCTGCCACTCTACCGCTGGCCCGTTATCAGCACTAGAACTATTTCCAGGGCAGCGAAAGCGCTCAGCAAATTCAGGGCTAGTGGTATCTTCATTTCTATCGATACGAATATCCGGTACAAATCCTAGATTTAATAACAGAGGGGCATCTTCATTATTTGCAAGCGCCGTGCGTATCGCGCCGCGCTGATCCGCTTTTTCAGCAAGTACTGCAACCCATAAAGACCCATCAACTGCATCATCAAAATTAACAGGGATATTGGCATCTTCCTGCCAGAGAATTTTGCTTTGATAAGGCGCGGTTGAATCCGTCGAGTCTAATCCCAACGTATGGTAGGATTGTTCAAAAAACAGGGCTTCTTCTGATCCTTTTTCCGGTAATTCCTCGGCAATTTTACCAACAGCAAAAGCACTCACAGGTAGGACTCTGACTTCATTCAGGGTTTCAAATTTAATATCCCCCGATTTTGTCATTGAGGCTTTAGGAACACGTACTCCATCCATTGTTTTCGTACTAAAAGCAACCATAACCTTAGCAGGAGTCGCCGGACGTAAAGAAATTTGTAATAGGCGTAGGAACTCAAGCTTGGTCGCTTCTGGTATTTGATTAAAACGATAGAGTATGTTCTCCCCCAGAAAAGCAAATAATTCAAGTAAAGCAATTCCTGGATCACTGGCATTATGGTCGCTCCACTCTGGAGCATACACGGGTATACGACTAATCAGTTCACGACGTAGCTGGTCGTAAGTACGATCATCTAATATGGGTCGATTTAGCGACATGGTCTGCGACTCCCTTTACGCTTTATACTTGCTATCATTCGCTGCGGTTACCTTTTGATTGGGCTATTTTTACCGTATTGAGTATCTCTAAACATTGTTTTTTCCCGCGATAATGGTATTAACTCCTTGCTCTCACAAAAAAATGCTAATATTTAGCGGTGCCTTATTCTCTGTCACTTTATCCTGCTCATGGTTTACTCACTCTATTTATAAGTAAAAAGGAAACACCAAATTACCGGGACTACCGTCACGCACATGTACATAAAGGATCTGAATGGACACCATTGATGGATCTTGGCCTGGTGTTACGACTACATCCTGCAATTTAATCCTGGGCTCCCAAAGTACTAAAGCGCGAGTGACCGTTTTTTGAATCAATGCCCGTGTTGCCGAGTTGTTAGGTTTCATTAAATAACACCGTAAGCCGCAACCAAAATCTGGGCGCATAATGCGTTCACCTGGTTCTGTTTCCAGAATCAACCAAATAGATTGTCGAACTTTATCGGGCCCATTGGCGAACTTTAAGTCCCGATCACGGTTCGAGGGCAGTATGGGAAAGTTCCAACCAGCACCAAGAAACTGCTTAAAGCCTGAACTTTTTTCACTCATATCATATTCACCGGAGTAAAGTATTTAAGACCATCTTCTGGTAATGACAATTGACCAACAGGAGCTTCGGGATTAGGATCATCAGAAAAGTCACGACTCATGCTGATATAAACGTCTGCCAGTTCATTCAATGACAACGCCTCCAGCTCACTTTGCAGATGACTCGCAAACATATTGGGCGCAGGAATACCGGCACCATCACTATATCCAGGCGAACTCAGTTCGACAGCCATACTCTCCGCTAGCTTGGTTTTTAATGTACTTTGATCAGTCACACCTGCAATACCAAAATCGGCGATAATATCAGCACTTAACGATACCTCGAATTCAGGACCATGCACCTCCAAATCCGCTGCCAGCCCCACATCCAAATCAATAGAAGGTGGTATACATAATTTAAGTTTAAGCAAGAACCAAAGCTGGAATAAAAATAAAATAATCGGCAAAAATAAACGGAATAAAAATAACGCGACCATAAAAAACAAAAAAATAGCAAAAAAACAGATTTGCTGTCCGGGTCGAGTTGGCATATCGCTATTACCGGTCGGCATATCCATACCATTAGCCCCAAAATTCAGCGATGAATCTGCTGGAGCAATTGCCTTAACATTAGCCCCTCTTCCCGGAGGCCCAAGGTTTGCTTGTTCTTTTAAAGCATTAAGGTCTGGCAATTTAATATTAATCGGCTTGTGGCTAGTGCCATCAATATCAAAAAAAGCAGCCAAGCGATAATTTTCTGTAGGCTGACTCCAAACAAGCTCCCCATGACAACAGTTTTTACCTCCTGTACAACAATGTTTTTTCCGTCGCACAAAACATTGAATATGATACAAATCGCTTTCGTCTAATTGAGGGTTACCCTGACTATCCACATCTACGCTACTTGTGGGCACCAACCCAAACCACAAGGTTTTTCCCTTAGCAGAATGTTGATCATCGCTCGGGGATACGTCTAATGGATACAACGGATACACTTTTTCAGTCATGGTCTGGGGGTGAGCTTCAACTTCCTGCCAGTTACCTATTGCCCCATCATTTTCACTGGGTATCCAGCCCTGACGTACTGCCTTAATGTTATGTTTAAGAATAAAAGAATTCAGGTCTTGCTGATTTTTTTCTAGTTCCACATTCAATTTTTCCATTGTTTTTTTATTGAATGATAAAATAGAAAAATCAGCTAACTTTTTCTTCGCTTTATTTTTTGCATTCCTCAATATAGATGGCTGTTGCAACGTCTGCTTGTCAATATTTTGCAGACGCAGTATCTGTTGTTTTAGTTGCCGGATTTTTCGTTGTTTATTGGATAATTCAAGTTGTAGATCCGCTTTTATCTTTGGCACTTTCCTTCTGATAACAAAACCTGACTCACAAACCTCACCACGTTTAGCACTAGGAAAACCTGGCACGACACAATATAGTTCACACACGATCAAATAAAATCGATTATGGGCATGCAAAAATAGCTTAAGGCTATCATCAAGTTTTCTTTTAACCTCAGGCGTAATAATGGCATTAGGATCAACACTCACACGATCTATAAAATCTTCGCTGGAAAAATGCAAAGAATATTGTGGCTCACGAATAAACTTTTCCATAAAACCAGCATCACCGTATTTCTGAAAAATAGGTGCTGTGGTGCGATTAGCTGGAGGACCACCAACCGACTCACTGCGATACCAAGGGCCTACCAGTGCCCAGGGATGAGTTGTCATAAAAAATACGCCCTCATAACAAATTACCTACGCCTGGCGTATAAGTAGGTGATGTCACCAGAGCCGTAGCCGCCAGAGTTGTGCAGTTAATAATGCCGTCAAAATTAGCAACGGGTGCTTTTACATTAAGAGTAGGCGCTTGAATATCGACACTGGCATTACCTTTTATTTCCACCACACCAGCAGCAGTAAAGGTAATAACATGGCCAGCCGAGTGGCTCAAGGTAACCGTTTGTGAGCTGTCATCCATCACCAATTTATGGCCACTCGCCATTTTCAATGTTACTTTTTCAGCCCCTTCAGTATCATCAAATTCCAAAATACTTTTGGCACGGGTTTTAATCACTCGAATATTATTGGCTGCGTCGGCTTCTTCCGGTAATGCTTCTGCCCCATTCCAACAAGCGCCAACAATATAAGGTCGCCGTAAATTTCCTGCTTCAAAAGCCACGACCACCTGGCTTTCAGTTTCAGGGAGAGTTTGAAAGCCTTGGTCATTATCCGCATAGGGTGATAATAAAGTTGCCCAGGCACGAACATCACTATCCCCTGCATTGCCTAACCATGGAAACTTCACCTCAATACGACCCAACTTATCTGGATCAACAATATCAGTCACAATAGCGGGATAAACACCGTAATAGGTTTGTTGCCCACCATCCTGGATAAAATCATTTATCATGCAAAATCCCCTACTGATGCTTTTTCTGCGTTAAACTGTGTGCGGTGTCCACTCTGCAAATCATAAGTATGTCGTACCTGCGTCACGTAATAACCATCCCCCTCAAAAACGCTTCCCATCCGTTCAAGACGCACCTGACTACCCACAATTAAATCCGGATGACCACTGGTTATACCATTGACCTGTACAAATTGACGGGATCGACGCAACATCTCTGCTCGTGCCCAATCGCTGGCTTCACTGGCTTGCAACGGTACTTCTCTGACTCGATGCGATACACGTTCACCAAAGGCACTTTGTAAAATCTGTGGGCCACTGCGTCCACCTGTTAGCTCTCCCCGCACAACATCTTCAGCAGCCTCTTCTTCAATCACTTCTCGACTGTTGGCATCATAACCACTCACTTTTACGGATGTACGTTGATGAGCAAGGTCGGCACAAGCGGATACGGTAATAACATCGTTGCCACGAACCAAAGTGCTCAAAGGACCATCGCGTTGATCACGAGTTTTAAAAAACAAGGTACTACCATCTGTCCATACGTCAGCTTGCAGGAGTCTTGCTCGCTCACGCAGAAATGCAAGATCACTCATGTTCATCTGCTGAATGCGGTCATACGTTGGCCCTTCTGCCGCTACATCTGCACTTAAACCATGTTCAGTGGCGATTTCCTCAGCAATATCAGCATCACTCATATCTTCATAGGTTTTCATACGCCGAGTCATACGCAGGTCCATTAATTGATCTTCGGCATAAAGACAAAGTTCAGGTTCTTCACCTTCTTGGTAGTGTATTTCCAATGCACTGATAAAGCCTTCAAAAATTGTTCTTTGTCCATCTAATGGCCCAATGGCGACTTGTAGACGTTTACCAAAATCAAGAATACGCCCATCCATGTATAACAAACCTTGCTCCTCTGCCCCAGACTGAGGACCAATGGCGACAAAACGGGCTTGTAAATTTTTTAGTCCATCAATCGATTCTTCACACTGCAAAAAAACCAAGTCACGGGCCAGCTCACCCTTGTCTTCACCATCAACCGTAAAAACCGGACTGGAGGAAATAAATAATGCACTAGTCATCAAAGCCCCCAGCACAGATACGTCGATATTTCCGTTCTGACTGTTTTAGGATTGCCTCAACTTGCATCGACTCTTGCCAGCGCTTATCTCCATCACCACTCTCATGACGACTTTCCGGTTCAGGAATCACTTCAGTCACCACTTGATCAATATGTGTTGGCATAAATATTATCTCCTATAGTGATCATTTCCTGTTGTCAATATTCATGATTAATCACAATGGCAACCGTGATTAATATAGGCACTAGGCTTTTGCTGATGCCTTGATTTTGCTGTATCCGCAACACTTCGAATAGGGTCTCTTTTTGGCAACGCTTCCCAGGCGGGTGTCGTCTTTTGTTTTCTAAACTGTGGGCCCCCATCCGTGCGTTTTAAATGATAGGTACTTTTACACACTATCGTGTCTTGCTGTACTAAAGCCGTTGGATAAATGGGCCGTAGTGGCACGCCATAACCATAACTTGCACTGCGAGGGTCAGCCTTGGGTAATAATTCCTGAGTATTAACCAATCCACTATGATCAACACGAGTCTCACTCTGTGAAGAAAGTGATGTTGGCGTTTGTCTTAACGTTTGTGTTGATGGTGATTCAGTCGTTGTGCTGGTGATATTTGTAGACGCCGCACTGACGGATGCAGTATTTGAAGGCACATTGCTTTTCGACAAACCAAATGCGGCCTGTGCCGCACTGCTTGCCGATTCGATTTCATTCATTTTAGCCGTTTCCATCGCAGACTGAACACCGCCTGCCGCAGACAAGGCCAAACCCGCAGCATCACCATTAATCGATGCGCCCGAAGATTGGACCACTGCTGCATCAGTAGGAATATCCGTATGACGACCAGCACTGGCTGCCGCTGTTCCAGAAAATACAGCGCTACCATTTAAACCTAATGATGCCTCTAAAGAAACGCCTGCATTTGCTTGCACTCCAACAGAAACTCCGACCCCAACAGCTGCGCCTAAACTTGCATTAAAACCGACTTCAATACCCGCTTCCAAACCAAGACCTGCACTTAAATCAATATCCAACCCCCTCCAGGCAGATGGGTCCAAGCCTTGTCGTGCAAGAAAGTCTGCTGGCGTTTCGCCATCGAGTGCAGTCGCAGAGCGATCACTATTATTCGACGTGTTATTCTCATTAACGCTGGTATTAGTACCTGCACCTGGAGAAGTGCCACTACTATTGCCAGAACCCGCGATGGTTGCATGACTAGAATCTTTCGCTGCTGGGCCGCTAGCACCTTCAACGTAGGTATACTTGGGTTCCTGTTCTTTTATACTTAAAGAAACTTTTGCACGCAAAGGTGCACCATTAGCGGCAAAGTGTTCAAAATCAATATCAACACTCTCAACAATTCCGGCAATAATCAGTTCATCCCATTGAAACTGTAACCGTGGCGGAGTGTCCGATGTATCCTCTTTTGGCAATACATATTTTTCAACAATAGCGGTTTTTGTCCGTACAGAAACCGGCGTGTCGTTACTACCTTCATCTGCACTATCAAAAACCAAGTCCATCGATAACACCGTTGAACTAGCGCCATTATGCTGTCGGCGTTGCCGGCCCCGAGAGCGCCCACCTTCAGTTTTATTGTGGAGTTTTAACTTTAATGACGAAGGATTAAATTGAACAGGAACCGGGTCCCCGATTGCGTTTTGATTTGAATCAGCACTCACTTCTTGCAATGTTGCTTTTAATAATTCTGCCATTGATCAATTCCACTATATCAATACGATCTATCTTAATGTCGAGCATTAACTCGCTAATAAACGTAAACCCTGATGGGCAATATGTAACTCCTCAATAGCAATATCCCCAGTTTTACCATTGAGCTGTGGTCCAGCTATTTTTGCTGGCAGGCCACGTTCAAATACCCACGTCGCAACGGTCTCCCCTGCTGCAGTACGCACTTCAATAATGCCGTCATAGCGGCTGACCGGCCTTTTGCCAGACACAACATTTTGTAACCACTCCCATAATTCACGCTGCACTTGCTTGTCTTCGCCATAAAACATACCGCGCTTTAAGACTAAATTCGTGTACTTAGCACGGCCCACTTGCTGAATAACGCCATCGTTGCGACCGCCCTCAAGATATTCTTGAACATCCATTGACACTTCCAATCCAGCACATTCCTGAAACCCACCATCACCCAGTAAGTCACTCTCTGCTGAATGATCATCTGCCGAGGCAGACAGAGACGTATTGGCTGTAGTATTACTACCCGCTTCAATTTGTGCCGCTTTGAGTAATGAAATATTAAATTGAAATGTTGTCAGTAATTGCGGAAACTCTGCTACCATCGTTTTTCTCTTTAATTAACTGCCACAGTTTTACCCATACAGGGTACGTTAACGCTGTGATTCAACCGAAAGCGTACCATCACCACCACGGGTTATACGCACAATAATAAACTCTAAAAGCTCTGCTGGAGCCACCCCTATTTCGACGATCAATTGACCGGCATCAAGCACTCGCTGATGATTTAATTCACCATCGCAACGCACAAAAAAAGCCTGAGATTCAACACTTCCTTTAAAAGCACCTGCAATATAGAGTTGACGCAAAAAATTATTCAGCAAATGTCGTATCTGCGCCCACAAACCATGATGATTAGGTTCGAATACGACCCATTGCATTTGACGATAAAGTACACGTTGCAGCATGCTCATTAAACGTCGTACAGATAATTGTCGATAGTGTTGGCCTCGACTTAACGTGCGTGCTGCACTCAACCAAACACCATCTCGCTGGGGGAGAAAAACGTTAATTCCCTGAGGGTGTAACGCATCATGTCGCAATGCAGAAATTTTTTCATCAACACTCACCACATTACGGGCAAGCACATTGGCTGGACCATGAAAGACACCAAAGGTTAATTCCTGGCGGGCAATAATACCGGCAGCCACCGCGCTGGGATTGACTAAAATCAGGTTATCCCGACTGTCATCAAGACTGGAAATATTGACCCAAGGAAAGTAAGCTACGCTAAAATCACTCGTAAAATGAGCACGCCATGAAAAAATTTCTCGCTGCTGAATTCCAGGAGGAACATCCAGCAAAGCAATAAACTGTCTCAGCGTTGAAGCCAATTCCACTACTCTGATTTGCAATTGTATAATCTGCTCAAGCTCATTGCCGAACAATGGATTTAACTGCAATCCCGGCAAGCGATGATTTGCCTGATTGAGGATATCAGATACCGTGTTACGGCTAACACAAGGCGCAAAGTCTGCCCCAGCCAATAATGTCGTTTGACGATCATCTTGTTTTTCAGGCAGAGGCTCTGGCACGTAAAGATCAGGAACAACCAATAGCGATAATTCTTTGAGATGTGTTAATGCATGTATACCATCACCAGCCTGAGGATTACCCAACACCCAGCCGGTATCAAAAAAATCTTCATGCTCGATAACCGTATAACGGTCTTCCCCACCACTAAAGGTCAAGGGTTCCTCAACTAAATACCGTCGTCCATCTTTTGGAATATGATGAATATCACTAGGCGTTAAAATTGCGTCCAGCCAGGATTCTTCAGGATTAATTAATTCCGATTCCCGATAAATAACAGAAGCAAGCCATCGAGGATGATTAGGTGACAACCCCAGCCGATCAAAATGTTCCTTAAAACCCTGGCCATCTTCAATCAGTAATTCAGCTTCGATGACTTCAGCATATAAAAGTGTTCCACTCGCTGCCGTGTTAAGTAATAGAAAACGTTCGCAAGTCGTACTGTTTTCTACCTCCCGCTTACCTTGTCGAACCACAAACCGAAACTCATACGTCGGATCTGGCTGGGCTTCGCTGCCTTCGATAGTCAAGCGTAACAATGTACCTACCGGATAATATTCACTGTAAGGTAAGCGTAATTCTTGTATTGTAGAGCTTGGTAACAAACCAAGAGGGTGAGCCTGATAACCGATAGAACCGCGTAGTTGATTTCCCCATGCTCCTTCGTTTTTTGCGACAAACGTGGGCAATACTCCACTGGAGTTTATATGAGACACTTCGGTACGTGCGACACCTAAAAAATCATCTTCATTACCATAATGGTGAACAATACGCACAATGTAAGCACGTACCCCCCCTTGTTCAAAAAAGCTAGCAACAGCATAGGGCAAGCGACCAGGGCCATCAAAGCCACCATATAAACGCACATAATCATCCCAACTATTGACGGGCACCGCCACCGAACGTTGACGCGGCCTGTCTTGCTCAACATAGGCACGCTGTTGTTGACAATATTCAGGTTCAATGGGCACACGAGAGGGACCACGAGGGGCAACACCCACAAAGGCACAGACGTCCATGCGCTCTGCACCGAGTGTGCGACGCAGCTCATCAGAGGCACGATAAATATTAGGCGCACCCAAAACAGTACCTTGTGAATATGCAAAAGCCATTGACAGATTTCCTCCTATAGTCATTTCTGGTCACGCGTCATTAAGTAAGGAGCAGAACATCAACTGCTATCAATAAAAAAGAATCATTTCTGTCTATTCGGTCATAACCACGCACCCGACATCTTTGTATGCCGAGTTAATCGTGTTAAATTATTCTTTTTTCACTCACCATAAATACTACGGTCAGTACTTTTATTATTTATAAGTACAGTCTTCGCACACTAAACTTAACTCCTCCATTGCAACTTCACCTCCCCCTTTAGCGGCTAGCGGCTAGAGTCGGCCCGGTCCATTTTTTAGGTTGTGCATTACGTAACTCCCAAGAAGCTACTGAATTCCTGGCTTCATCAAGCAGCGTAATCGTCACCAATCGAGGATCATGATCACCATCACCCACATTTTTTAACCATTCAAATAAGGTTAAGCTACCGACCAACCCACGTTTTAACGTCACATCATCGCTCTTATAGGTATTGGCAACTTTTCTCACGGTATTAAACGATTCATTGCCATTGCGATATTCTGAATAATTTACCTCTCGACCAAGACCACTACAATCTGAAAATCCACCAATCGTTTCAGATTCTGTTCCATCTCCCAGGGCTACAATAAAATTAAACGCTCCATAAGGGTTATCACGATAAGTCGCCATAGTATTGTCCTCTATAATTCGCTGTTAAACATATATCCATTTTCTTTAAGCTAAAATGTATACTCGTATCATGTGCCACTACTATTGCGCATCACCTGTCCATTGCCCAATACGAAAAATCACAAACTCTGCAGGCTTGACTGGAGCAATACCGATAAGGCAAATCATACGGCCATTATCAAGATCGTTTTGTGTCATTGTGGTGCGGTCGCAACGGACAAAAAAAGCCTCTTCCGGTTTGCGTCCCAAAAGCGCTCCGTCCCGCCATAACACCAGTAAAAAATCTTCAACCATTCGACGTACGTTGTCCCATAAACGATGACTGTTTGGTTCAAACACAGCCCACTGTGAACTCTTATCTATTGAATGTTCAATAAAATTAAACAAACGACGCACATTGACATACTTCCATTCCGGATCAGAACTCATGGTACGAGCGCCCCAAACCCGATAACCACGACCGTCAAAAAATCGTAGCGCATTAATGCCTTCAGGGTTAATGACTTCATTTCTTGGCGTGTTGATATTGATTTCAAATTGCGTCAAACCGCGAACAACTTCATTAGCCGGTGCCTTATGAACGCCACGATTAATATCATTACGAGCATAAATACCGGTTACAAAACCACACGGTGGCATCAATAATTGACGGGGAGGAGTCCCTTGGGAGAAGCGTTCGTTAGGGTCGAATATTTTAATCCAAGGGTAATACATAGCTGCATATTTGCTATCGAATTGTCCACGAAAATCACGAATTTCATTCAATGAACTGCCAACAGGCCCATCGACAACCGCAATACGATAACGCATATTCGTCGCATGAGTCACTAGGTACTGTGCCGCAACACGGGATGCTGTGGCATCACCCAAATCACCTGAATCCGGCATAGCGACAATGGAGATATCATCGATTTCTGCCAATGCTTCCAAACCAGTCGCTTTAATCAATGGGTCATCAGGGTCTGCTGCACTACCAGCAAAATGCGATGGGCTGGGAAAATCACCATCATGCCCTCCTTCCAAGCGGCCATTAACATTACCCTGTAAAGCAACGGCTAATAAGGCAGGTAAGAAGGCGGGAACTGGGTCAGAGGATGTTGTCGGGTCCCAATTAAAATAAACCGGTGCGTCCTGATCTTCTGGATCATCTTTTTGCAAAATACGCCCAATATAACGTTTTTGACGACTGGATACAGTGAGGTCGGTATATTCTTCGATACGTTCAGTCCCTACCGTCACCTTCACTTTCATTTCAACCAGTTGAAGTACATCATCCGTTGTCACAACAACCGTGGCTCCTGTAGAGTCAATAAAACTCTGACGACCCTCTACATCGACCTCCACTATTAATAGTGTTAAGGGGTTTAATGGATCGTTTCCGTCAGGAACACTAATCGTAGAATCCGTTGCTGCACCAGCGACCCATTCTACTATTTCCCCCGCTTTGGCGCGCTGTGCCTGAACACCGAATGTATCGTGACTGTAAGCAATATTTTTGCTGCGAACAACGGTTGTTTCTACATACACATTACCCAAAGCACCTGGCCACCGCGCAATCCAACTTGCCGTCGTATCACTGACAGGAATATTACGTGATGCCACTCCCCAAGCAGAAGCACCTGTTCCTGCTCTGGGGACGACGACTCTGGAAACATATAAACGTTTACCTCCATTTTCAAAAAAAGCACGCGCAGAATGAGCAAGATAAGGCAAACGCTCCTCTCCTGGCGCTGCTGCCCCTACGGCTATTTCATCGAGGCCACCATAAACCCGCTCAAACTCAGTAAAACTAGTAATCAAACGCGGTTCGCAACTTGAAGGACCTTGAATATGTGCGTCCTGGTAACACACCGGTCCCCAGCGTGTTAATCCCGTAAACCCCGTTGTACTGGTGGGAACTCCTTCAATAGATTTGGATCTAAAACTGACTTCTTCGACAAAAACGCCGGGTGCTAAATATTCAGGCATGAGATGTTTCTCCTTTTAAACAGTTCATAAATCAGTTCGGATACATCAACTGAGGTTGTTGTTAACCCACATGGACATCATTAAAAATTCTCTCTTTCTGTGTTGCTTCCTGACTCTCACAGAAAAATTTTCATTCTTATTGATCCCAATACGTGGGTTTATTAGGGCAAAACAAAATTAAAATCTGCTTCATTTCTACCAGTGAGTAAACGACCCACAATAAACTGAACTGTACGAGGCAGTGCAGTACTATAGTGAGCTGGTAACGACTCACCATTACTCACATTATCTACATCACCCATTGCAGGTAATACTTCTAAAGGTAAGTCCCATAACAAATCCTGCTCAGGTAAATGATCAGTCGCCGGAACAGGCGCGACTGTTGGCCCAGAGATTGATACCTCTATATTGATACTCGCATTTAGGTCTACAGCAGGTGCTGACTCAGAGGGTAAAATCAATAAAAACTCACCACGATCATCTCCACGAGCTTGGGCGATAATCTCATGACTGCCCTCCAGACTCGCATTAATATACGCCCAGCGCATAGGCAAATGATTGCGTAATACCCTGCCCCTCAATCCAGTCACATGAGATAGTAAGTGATAGCCAGCACCAGGAAACAGAGTGACATTGCGTCTATGCCCTTCGATATAATCCAACACGTCATCTTCTTCACGTTCGATAACATCTGCCAAGGTGCGTAATGGCACTCTAAGACGTCGCGGAATGAAGTAACGATCATAATCATAAATACGAATATCCACTTGCTCACGAATACCCGGATAGTAACTCAGAGAATAACGACCAGCAGCACTACGCATCAAGCCTTTGGGAATACCTCCCGACTGAGTAAATGCGTAATGACGTGAAGGCTTAGGCGTGTGATGTGGAACCTGGTATTCAATTTCGGTCCTGACAGGATAGACCAGTTCGGCTTCACGTAAATAATCTTCAAATTCAATCCCTAATGCTAATCGACGAGTTTGATAACCATAATTCAGATTTGCGATATTCACTCGTCACTCACCTCAGAGGTTACCCCTGTTACCACAGAAGCTGTACGTGGAACAAGGTCATCACGTTGTCCGTGAAGCACTGTTATGCGCGCAAGGTAAGGGATACTGAGCTTGTAATCCAAAGGTAAAGAATCAAAAGTTCTCATCACATCTTCTGTGGATAAATCTTCGAGACAAACCTGGATGGACTCTTGTGACGACCATGTGGCAATAGGGTCTAAAAGAGGTCCAGAAAAAATAGGGGTATCTTCCAAACACTGCATCGCACGGCCAATCATGCGATGTTCATGATCAGCGTTTTCACCCCAAGGAATTAATAAAAAATGTAAATCCAACGGTAAATGACTATGACTGTCATAAACAGCAGTCGCAGACCAAGCAGCTCGCATCGTTTTATTGTAATCAACACGATATAGGAATAAAGATAATGTGGGGGGAGTTAACAATGTAGACGTATCTGGATTCAGGTCCACTGTCCTCAAAACACGAACGGACGTGGTACGACCAGTAATCGGCTGCTGTTCACGAAAGCTAAATTCTATAAATCGAGCAATACTGCTGCAGACTGCAGCAATACTTGTAAAGTCTGCCATGAATACATCCTTTGAGGGTCAATTCATTGCTTTCTAACCACGAAAAATTAAAGCTTTGATTATTATTTACCGTTTAAAACCTTAAAGACACGAGCCGCACCTTTGCAGCTAGCTACAAATAACTCTCTAAAAATTCAATATTATTACTATTATGTAGCGATAGTATTATTGTTTTATTCTTAATCACAGCAAACACTAGCCATAATGTTAAACACGTCACACATTAAGATCATTCTCACTCTCTTCTCTCTGAAAAAGTGAAGGGTATGTTGACCAAACGTATTAGCACTCAGGTGATATTTCACCTGACCAAACACCACGTGAATACACTATCCCCTCTTACTTTCACTTTGCATACTATTCTTCCCTAAAAGCTTTATAGCCTGCATCAGTTATAGGAGAGAACAAATAACTAAATAAACTCCTAGAACCAATAATGATAAATGTCTGAGCAGGCATACCTGGGTACAGTTTAATATTTGATTTAAGTTTTTTTATTTCTTCTTCATCAATCTTTATTCTGGCTAAAAAATATTGTTCGCCCGTTATTTCATCGAACAAACTATCAGCAGAAACGGATAAAACTTGACCATTCAATTTAGAGGCTTTTTTTGCTTTGAAGGCTGTAAGCTGTACTTTAGCAATCAAACCAGCTTCAACATTGTCAATATCACTGGGGTTTACTCTTGCCTCAATAATTAATCGATCATCTTTTGGAACAACATACATAATTTCACTCGCTGGAGAAATAACTGCACCGATAGTATGGTACTGTAAATCTGTTACGACTCCTGACGTTGGTGATTTTATCGTTGTTCTTTTTAAAATATCATTGGTTGATATAAGCTGTTCTGTCAAATCCGATATTTTGACTTCGACCTCTTGAAGCTCTAGTAGCAACTCATCTAGCTTTTCATTTTTAATATTTTCAATTTCCAGCTCTGTTTCTGCGATGCTTTGAGTCGCTTTGGCAATATTTGCCTTTAATTCCCCTTGTTTGCCTTCACTAGAAGCAATTTTTTTTTCAATTTCCAACAGTTTATTACGGGGGGAATTATTACTTTCAACCAGTTTTACAGACATTGCTTTTTGCTTATAAAGAACCTTTAGTTTTTTGCCAATGGCATTTTTTTGAGAAGATATACCCTCTATTTCATCTCTTAACCTTGCTATTCTTTTATTTAGAATATTGATTTTATTTTCTTTACTTTTTCGCTTAGTGATAAATAGGTTTTTTTGAGTGTCAATAATTTTTTCCACCTCAAAACCTTTATACTGCTGACTTATCTTTGTAAAATCCGGCTCTCTTTTATCTCTACTGGAAGCCAGTCTTTCTTCTATTGCTAGGTTAGTCATCAATTATTTTTTAAGAATTTCGTTTTGGGAGTTTATTTGGACATCTCTCAGTATGACCAAAGGCTGATCCGTAACCACTGGCTGGCCTTCCTGCACCAGAATTTCCTCCACAATACCACCTTCCAGATGTGAAATCGTTTTACGATTAAAATCCAATACCACCTTGCCATTGGCAATTGATGCTGCGTTGATAGGGGCTATCACTCCCCATATCAAAAAAACAGATAAAAATAGCCCTGAGACTATCAAGCCAAATTGAATCGTATTACCAGCAATGTTTTCGGAATCAGCTTTCATTCAAACTCTTAATTTATGAGGATTAAAACTATTTATACGGCAAGCCTATGTTAATCTTTGACACTACCTCTTTTTACAACCCTTCCTTTTGGTGCCAATGCTTGCATGACTTTTTTCGCTCCATCAAATAGTTTTACCTCACCCCCCTCTAATAATAATATCTTATCAACATAGCCAAGAATAACCGGCTTATGTGATATTAATATCGTGGTGATGTTATTCACTTTGGCATTTTGCAAGGTTTTTATCAGACTATTTTCACCGTTTGTATCAAGGTTGGAGTTTGGTTCATCTAAAACGACCAGTTTTGGGTTACCATAAAAGGCTCTTGCAAGCGCTACCCTCTGCCTTTGCCCTGCTGATAATGAAACGGCGTTGGTTTCATAACCATCAACAAGATTGAGTATCAGTTCATGAACATTAGCAAATTTGGCCGCATGAATAATATCTTCATCGTTTGCTTGTTTATCCATTCTGGCAATATTGTCTTTAATATTGGTATCAAACAGCTCGACATCCTGTGGTAGATAACCGATATATTGACCCAGCACTTGACTATCCTGATGATCAATCTCAGCACCATCAATTCTGATATTACCTTTATTTTTAGATAAAACACCTGTAATCAGTCTAGCGAGGGTGGTTTTTCCACTACCAGAATCTCCGATAATGCCTATTATTTCTCCCGCCTCGATATCAAGGCTTACATCCTTAATGAGTATATGATCACGATTGGGTAATTTATAAATAATATTTTGTAACTGTAATTGACCTTTTGGGGTAGGTAATTTTATTTTTTTGTCTTGTGTTTGCTCATAATTTGCCAAAGACTTGATTAACCGTTGGTAGGACTGTTTGCCATTAATTAATGATTTATAAATAGACACTGCGGCATCAAAGGGAGCTAAGGCTTTTCCGGATAAAATAGATGTGGCAATAATGCCACCCGCAGACATGGCTGATTTAATCACCAAAACAGCACCAATCGCCATGGTAGACATTTGAATCAACAACCTGATCGATTTGGTGGTTGATGCTATAGTGCCACTTCGCAATTGAACAATGGTACTTTTTTCAATCAACTCCTGATTAATCTCTTGCCAACTTTTAGTAATATTTTCCTTCATCCCCATCGCTTTGATGACTTCCGTATTTCTTGCCACAGAGTCGACCTTATTCATTGACAGCACATTGAGTTGATTCACTTTTTCAGAATATTTTTTGGTAAGCCTTTCATTTAACAGCGCAAAAATCAGCAATACAATGGCTCCCGCAACCACTATCAGACCCAGTATCCAATGGATAAAGAAAATAACCATAAAATAGACAATAGCCCAAGGAGCATCGAATAAATGAATGAGGCTTTGTGATGTAATAAAGGATTTAATCGTGGATAAATCCCTTAAATTTTGGCTTCCCTTAGTTTGAGAGTCAAAATCTATTGAAGATTCCAACAACAACCCTGACAGTTTCACATCCAGCCAGTTAGCAATATGAGTGAATACACGCAACCGTACGGTTTGCAAAATAGCCAATATGATATAAACGATCATCATAAGAATGGACAACATAAGCAATGTTTCCATACTGCCACTGGATAACACCCGATCAAGTATTTGCAAACTATATATCGAAGTAGACAGCATGAGCACATTGATCAAAAAAGAAAACAACAAATTGTAAATAAACGCTTTTTTACACAGTAATAAGTGCTCTTTTAAGAGACTATCATCCGGCTCTCCCTGCTGTTGTTTCATAATCGTAATGTACCTGACAAGACCAAGAGTTTATAGTAATTCAATAAATAGCTTGTATAATTTTCTATATCTTTTCCCCTTGAGTTATTTAATTCCACTTTGGCACTTAACCAATCAACAACATCCCCATCACCAGCAGCTATCTGTTGTTGTAGCTGGGCAATTCTGTCTTGATTGAGACTGATAAGGTGTTGACTATGATTGATGAAGTCTTGATAAAAAAAATACGCTTTATAGACTTTCAAAATTTTTTTTATTAACGTCTTTTTATTCGCTTCATATTCTTTTTTTGCAAACTCCAATTCTCGCCTTGACTCACGCAACCTGGCATATTCAGAGATTTTTTGGAAGAGAGGCACCGTAATATTAATATAGACTGATCGGGTTCTAAGATCACTATCATCAAGATAGGTGACATTATCCTGATCCTGAATTTGAGCCACAAGATCAACCTTGGGTGAAAACTCCCCCTTTGCCTGATTCAATACAGCTTTAGCCGCATCAATTTTAAAGGCATATTGCTTGAGCAGCGGACTGTTCGAAAGAACAGTCTGTTTGACCACCTCCAAATCATTTAATCCATTCGGCTCTTCAGTCGCTATTTCCAGGCTATCATCAAGTCTATCGAAGACTTGACTGTAATCTTCCTCTACAGCGGCCAGCTCTTCTGATAGATAACGCGCAAGTGTTGTTTGATACACCGTCACCTTACCACCATCTTCCACACCCACTTCATTTCTTTGTTTAATGAGCGCTAATAGTTCTTTGCCATGTTCCACATTATTTTTTTTAAGCGATAAAATCTCTCGTGCTTTATAAAGATTGAGATAAGCAATAATGCCCTTGATTAAAATATCATTTTTCTTATTCTCATAATATTGCTCTGCCGATTGAATGGTACTATTAATTTCTTTGGCTTTATTGTAGCCTTTAAAGCCATTAAATATCGGCTGAGTAAAATCAAGTTGATTAATATGTCTATCATTAATCTCATCCAGATCACCTCTATCCAAATCAAGTGCATCATTCTGCTGCCGACCTCGTTGCATAGAGAATTTAATTTCTGGTAAAAATTCGACATAGATTTTCCCTTTCTTGGCTTTTTCCTTTTCAAACCGAGCTTGTTCCAGTGCTAAGTCTTTATTATGCGATAAAGCATACAGAAGTGATTCCTCAATGGTAGTGGCGCAAGCAAAGCTCGCCACCACCACTAAAGGGAGTGATAAACAGATTGTTTTGTACATCGTTTACAACTATTCAAATATAAAGTTATTTTCGGTAAACTCTTCTAATGAAGCACCTGTTATTTGAATGCCTGAATCTGCGGATCGAACATTAATAATTGTTTCATCAGTCTCATGCCAACTGCCATCCTCACCTTTCTCCCATAGGTTACGTTCAAAGGCGTTCATCTCAAAATCTGCTTGGCTATTGATAGTATCAAATTGAGAAAAATCTAACTTATCATAGTCAATCTGAAAATCCTCTATCGTCTTCTGAGAAAATGACCCAGGTGTTATATTCTTAATAACAAAAGTATCAGAACCTTCGCCACCAGTAAGCTTATCACTCCCTTCACCGGAATCAATGATATCATCACCCGATTTACCATTGATGTAATCATCTCTATCACTGCCTGTTAGAACATCATCTCCGTCAGTTCCATCAATTCTCAAGTAAAAATCTGACTCTTCAAGATCGGTCATATTGACATTACTCAAGGTTATTTCATGGTTTATTATTGTCGTTGTTTCAATTAATAAACCATTATTTTCATCATTACTGATAGTGACCAAATTTAATGAATCAAGGTTATCTCTACCATATAGGTTCACAATGTCTTGGCTTACAACATCAGATAATTTGGTATTTTCTAATATCGCAGCTTGTACATCATCAGTAGTAACAATCAGATTGTTATTATCTTTAGACAGCTCTATGATGCCATCAAAAGAATCATCCAACCCAACGCTGGAGAAAAAATCTAGCCAATCAGATAACCCTGTATTTTCCAACGTTATTCCATTACTTTTTGAACGAGTTATTGTAATTAGAGTATCGTTTCCTTGTTGTGACATATTTAATTCTGCAATAGAACTCACCTGAAACTTTGAAAGATCGATTAAATCACCTTTGGTAAAGTCCGCAATAGTCGTTTTACCTGAAGAAAAACCATGCCATATTTCAAAAGTATCACTACCTTTTCCTCCAGATAGAGTTGTGCTATCGGCTAAAGTATAGAGCGTATCATTACCTGTTCCACCATTTAATGTCTGATAATTTCCAGACAATGTTTCAAGGTAATCGTCACCATCGCCACCATTTAACGTATTATCACTCCCCGACCAAGTTTCTATCCTGTCATCTCCCTTACCTCCATTAACCACATTACCATTACCGGTAAAACTAATATTATCATTGCCATCTTTGGCATTGATAATATTATTGTCACCATATAGCGTCAAAAAATCCTTCGAATCCGTGCCATCAATAACTGAGTTAGATTTATACCGGAGAATAAAATCATCCTCCGATATTTGACCCTTATTAGTATTTTGTAATATAAGCTGGTGCGAATCAGTTAAATGTATAATGACATCGCTCTCTGACTCAGTCATTTTTAATGAATCATAGTCAGTAACATTCCATATTTTGGTTAAGTCAATCTTGTCTTCTTTTATCGTAAAATCAGTAATCGTATCGGTAATAACACTACCATCCCAAGCGTATTTTTGCTCAATAATAAAAGCATCTGAACCTACATTACCGGTTAACTGATCATTACCGCCGTAACCACCGTTGATAGTATCGTTACCCAAGCCACCAACAAGATTATTATCATCAAAGTTACCGATAATGGTTTGATCTTCAGTCATTGAAAGCTTATCGGTTATACCAATAAAATTATCAATGGTTAATGAAGAGGCAACAATGTTTTTCAATATTATCGAATGATTGTTAATAACAATTTTTGTATCTGACTCATACTGGCTAATATCTATATCACTGAAATACTTTATGGTGCTGTAAAACTGTTCTGTAAACTGAGTTAAGTCCAGTTTATCTGTTACAACATCAAAATCGGTTATCGTATCCGTATAAAACGAACTATCATCAATAACAAACACATCACTCCCTTGACCACCTGATAATGTATTATCGCCAGCCCCCCCACTAATAATATCATCTCCTTCACCACCAAAGAGGCTGTCTGCACCACCTTCTCCATGAAGGCTATCATTACCACTCCCTCCTTGAAGCGTATCATTACCGTAGTAACCCGTAATGCTGTCGTTACCACTACCGCCTATCAACGTCGCATCGTAGCGGTTTGTGCTTAATACCTGATCTTCCGTAATAGCGGAGGTATCGGTAACACCCAAAAAATTAGCGCCGGTCAAATCAGTTGATGTCATATCTTTTAGTATGACGGTATGATGATCAATAATAATTTTTGTATCTACGCCGTCCTGAGTCACACTCAAATCACTGAAGTCTTTTATACGGCTATAAGATTTTTCTGTAAATTGCGTTAAATCCAGCTTATCTTGAGTAATATCAAAATCTGTAATGGTATCAATACCAGACGAACTGTCATCAATAACAAACACATCTCTCCCCTGACCACCCGAGAGGGTATTATTACCACTACCCCCTATCAACGTCGCATCATAGCGGTTTGTGCTTAATACCTGATCTTCCGTAATAGCGGAGGTATCGGTAACACCCTCAAAATTAGCGCCGGTCAGATCAGTTGATGTCATATCTTTTAGTATGACGGTATGATGATCAATAATAATTTTTGTATCTAAGCCTTCCTGAGCCACATTCAAATCACTGAAGTCTTTTATACGGCTATAAGATTTTTCTGTAAATTGCGTTAAATCCAGCTTATCTTGGGTAACGTCAAAATCTGTAATGGTATCAACACCAGACGAACTACGATCAATAATAAAGATATCGCTTCCCTCTCCATTATTGATCGTATTATCACCGTCATTTAAATGAATAATATCATTACCACTACCACCAGCAATAACATTATTATATTCATCATCATACAACATTTGGCCTTGTGATGAAGAAGCATCTCCTATCACTTCTGGATCATTAATTTTTACTATATCTACATCAATATCTATCCCAGTAAAATTTTTTGTGTCCAAATAATTACCATCGACGTTTTGCAATATGATTTTCGATTTATTATGAGTGCGATTTATTTCAATAACAACATCATCACCATTTTGTATAATTTTTAAATCACTTAACTTTGATATATCAAAGTGTTGGCTATTTACAATCACTGACAAATCGATTTTATCTTCGATTGGATTAAAGTCTGTTATTATATTTATACTTTTGAAAAAATCTTCATTGACAATAAATATATCATTACCATTTCCTCCAGTTAAAATAGAACCTTCCGCCCATCCCTTTGAACTAATAATATCATTACCATCTCCACCATTAATAGTTTTTGTACTCTTACCTCCTGTTAAAACATCATCGCCATCACCGCCATCTATTATTTTGACATTGCCATTTGCCGTAATAACATTATCATTTTCATTACCCATTACATGACTTCTATCAAACTGGAAATTTGTCGCAGAAAGATTATCAGGATTAACTCCTTGTAATACTAATTTTTGATAACTATCACTACCAAAGGTAATCACTGTATCACCATCTACACCGCTAATATTTAAGTCATAAATTGTGTCTTCTTTTGACATCCAAGATGAAACATCAACCCTGCTAGTTGTAGTATCAAAATTAGTGATAACATCTGTACCCCAGTATTTTTTGGTGAGGGAAAATGCATCGTGGGTTCCAGTACCTTCAATAAAATTATTGCCAAATCCAACGCTGATATTAATATCCTCTGCTACTACTGATCGATATTCTTCCCTAGTAACATCAGACTCATTAATGCCAATAAAATCATCAAAATTAATATTTTTATATGTCGTATCTTTAATTAAGATAATATTTTCTTCGAAATAGAATACAATATTTCCATCTTTTTCCTTAGCAAAGGTTTTTTTATTCTTTGAAAGTTTTATTTCACTTATATCATAAAGCAGTGACAAATCTATGGTATCTTTGCCTGCCTCGTAACTTTCAATAACAGTTGTATTCCATGTCCCATCAATAATGTAAGTATCAGACCCTGCACCACCATCCAGCTTATTATCTCCATCTCCTCCATGTAAAATATCATCACCATTATTGGCAATTAATATATCATCTTTTTTTCCACCAGAAAGAAGATCATTATTATCACCACCAACTAGAGTAGATTCTTCGTTTTTTCCACGAATAATAAATTCTCCCCCCTTGAATAATGCATTAACCAACTCTGAATCTAATGCTTCATAAGTATCTTTCGGCCTAATAATATCTATTTTTTCACTATTGTGAGTCATGAATAACTCTTTCGTGATTTTACTACTGGATACCCCCTGTATTAAAATACGCTGGCTATCCCCCAGTTCAATAATAGAACCACTGTCAGAATTATTGCTCAGCCCTGTAACTGTGATATTTTTCAGATCAGAACCAAAATCCGTTAAATCGATTTTGTCTTGATTTACATCGAAACTGATTAATGTATCACTTCCACCTGTATTTTTTGTGATAACAACCACATCGTTACTACCAGCCCTCCAAGCATTTTTTACATGAATAATATTATTTCCTGCACCACCACTTAAAACATCATCCCCTTTGCTGCCTTGAAGAAAATCATTACCCGCTTCACCATATAGCTCATTGATATTAGTTCCCCTATCAAAGAAAGCTTGATCAATTATCACATCATCTCCTTCACCACCATGCATCGTATCGCTTCCATTACCCCCAACCAAATAATCATTACCTTTACCTCCATATAACTTATCATTGTTATCACCACCTAATATGACATCATTTCCTGCATCACCATATAAAGTGTCATCTCCAGCATCGCGATTTGCCCAGTTATCCCCCTGAACATGATCATCGCCATCACCACCACGCAAGATGTCGTTACCACCTTCCCCAAGCAAAATATCTTCACCATCACTGCCATTTAATATGTCATCGCCTGCATCTCCCTGAACCCAGTCATCGCCAGCTTTTCCATCAAGCGTATCATGTCCATACCCCCCAAGAATAATGTCATCACCGGCACCGCCATTAGCAACATCATTACCTCTATCACCTTGAAGCCAATCTTTACCGTTACCACCTGATATAATGTCATGGTCATTACCACCTAAAACAATATCGTCACCATCATCTCCAAATAAGTGATCACTACCTGCACCACCCAAGAGGGTATCGTTACCCGCGCCACCATTAAGAAGATCACTGCCTGAGTCTATCCCACGCCAATTATCTCCTTGCAAGTGATCGTCACCATCCCCGCCTGAAATGGTATCATTCCCACCTTCACCAAGCAGAGTATCGTTACCTTGACCACCATCCAGTTGGTCATCACCCTCATCACCTTGTACATGATCATCTGCAGCATCTCCACTTAGAGTGTCATTGCCATCTCCACCGAGAAGTGTGTCATCGCCTGTACCGCCATTGAATTGATCATCACCACCGCCAGTATCCTGTAACCAATCATCACCGGCACCACCCTCGGCAACATCATCGCCTGCGCCCGTATCAATGAAATCATCACCTTCACCACCCATGGCTGTGTCATTACCTGAACCCCCTAACAGTGTGTCATTAGCTGTGCCACCAGCCAGTTGGTCATCACCCGCATCACCTTGTACATGATCGTCTCCAGCATCTCCACTTAGGGTGTCATTGCCGTCACCGCCTAACAGCGTGTCATTGCCTTCTCCACCAGTGGCGGTATCGTCACCCTCACCACCTAAAATAGTGTCATTGCCAGCACCGCCATCCAATATATCATCGTCATCATTACCAATAATGATATCGTCACCAGCACCGCCTTTGATAACGTCACTATCATCTGAGCCTGAAATAATGTCATCATTTGCTGAACCGAAGATATAATTGGTTTTGCCGATCAAAAAATGGGATGAGTTAATATCGGATACCAAAGTATTTTCTAGCGTGATGGAATAGCCGTTGGCAAAGGTGATGAGTGTATGATTATCTTGTTGGGCCAGAATAAGATCAGAAAAACTGTCTACAGACTCGCCTAGGTCAATTTTATCCTGCGCCGTATCAAAATCTTTAATTACATCATGATCACCCGCTTTTACTTTAACGATAACAATGTCATTCCCTTCTCCTGTAGTGATATTATCGTTGCCTCTACCCGCATTAATAATATTATTTAATGTATTGCCAATAACAATATCATTACCATCACCAGTGGTTGCGTTTTCTATGGTGGATGCCTTGCCATTATCAACCAATTCAACATATTCTTTGGCAAAATTGAGTTCAGGTTCAATTTGGTTTATCTGGCTTGAGAGGTCAGAAACTTCTGTTTCAAGAGTGGCTATTTCTGAAGGCAGCTCATCTTTTCTGGTCAGCAGGTGGCCATATTCACCTATAATCATATTTAATTCTGTTTGTTTTTGCTGGTAATCACTAACTGCATTATTATATTCGTTGGTCTTTTTTTCTAATTCATCACCACTGAGATCAACTATCTTCCCTGTAGTATTATTTTTATACACATGATAAGTAGCGCCTACCTTAAAACTGCTTAAATAAGTATGATTATCAAACCATTCCTGCTTTTGATTAACAAGGCTAACAGCCGCATCGTACTCTGCTTTTTTATCAGTATATTGATTATATTTTTCTCCTATACGGCTATTGATATTGGTATATTCTTCTTGCTTTGACTGCAACGCCTGTTGCTTTTGGGTGAGGTTATTTTGTTTTTCCAGAAGTGTTTCTTCCTTAACCGCAATACTGCTTTTCAACTCGTCATATTTTGCATCTTTAGTCGCACCTGCAATCAAAACTTCTTTACCTGCAATATGACTGATTTCACCCGCATTTAAATCAATGACGGTATTAGTAAAAATACCTGCGGTATTAATCGTATCTATACCACCATCATCATCGCTGAGTACCAGCCTTTCCGTTTCAGTTAACGAACCAAATTCACCCGTATAAATATAGGTATCACTGCCACCTTCTTCACTCCCTTTAAGCCCAAGTTTGTAACTATTTAATACTCCACCAATATGATTACCATGAGTATCTTCTATTCTTAAAGTCCAAGTACCTTGTGAAGTTTCACCATAATGGTTAGTTGAGGAAAAAATAAAATCAATAAAATCTTTGCCACCCACATAATCAGCAATTTGTGAGGGGGTTAGCTGATTACCGTCTGTATCGACATAGGGCTTATCCACCATGATTGAACGGGTGCCATCGGGAGAGATTAAAGTGATGGTCAAATCAGAGACATTTTTATGGTCAATATCCAATCTGAGTTCAACGTGCTCTATGCTTATTTGATCAGTCACTTCAATCGTAATATCAACGGTACTACCGTCTGCAACCTGCTGGTTAACTGCATTACCCCCTACCAGTTTATAGGAAACATTTTTATCGGTATTTTGTGTATTCCAGGTTTCCGCTAACCTAACGGCGGTATAGGCATCAATATTACCGAAACCATAATCATGAGAGGTATGTAAGCCGCCACCATTCCAATCATCAGCACTGTTGGTTTGCCAGTCGGTATTGGCATCTTCTACTTTTTTGGCACTATAGGCTAAAATCTTTTGAATATCTCTATAGCCTAGCTCTGGATTCGCTTCCAACATTAACGCAATTACACCCGAGATAATCGGTGCAGAAAATGAAGTCCCTTGTGCAGACTCATATTCACTACCAAACGTGGAGCCGTTATCATTGGTTAACAAATTTGCGGTGGTATTAATATCCGAGCCGGGTGCAGACACCAGAATATTGGCGCAGGGAGAAGAGAAAGGGTCACTGGCTTGCTGCAATTTACCCAAATCACCTGCTTTATTAATCGACCCCGTTGCAATCACATTCGTGCTGTTTTGAAGATTATGATAATTGGAATTGCCACCGGTTTGGCGATCATTCCCGCCAGCAAACACGACTGCGGTGCCAAGACCGTCGCGACCTTCTTTAACAGCTTCTTCTATGTGGGCTGTGAAATCGATAGCTTTCTGATTATAAAGCACATTGTCAGCAAAAGAATCAGCAAAGCCCCAACTATTATTGGCAATATCATAACCCTTCATATGAGATAAACCTTCGGAGTCCCAAGAATGGCCTTCCAAGGTTGCATCGTAAGCAACACCAACCGCACCTTCGCCGTTTCTTTCCGCCGCAATCACACCGGCTACCGTGGTTTTATGATTGGAAAAGTTTTCTACCTCATTAAATTCCAGCGTTTTTTTATGGTCTTTCGTTATATTATCATCAAGGTCATGGTGGGTATAATTGATGGCACCTTCCTCAAAGACACCGATACTAATGCCCTTACCCGAATAGTCTTCCCAAGCACCTTTGACATTAATTTCGTGTAGATACCATTGATCATAAAATAATTCATCCTCCGGGTTATTGGAGTCACGTAACTGCACTGATGCACGCATAGTGGCCGTTTGACCCGATTGGTCACCTCGAACAGATACTTCTGCCTGAATGCCATGCTCATCCTCAATTTCGTAATCAAACGAGGCAACTCCCATAAAACCGTCTTTAACACTAAAAATGACTGAGCCATCATCATTTAATGTTGCGGTACCACCAATGGCATTAAGCACATTCGTAATGGTTAGCGCATCACCATCAATATCTTTATCATTATTCAATAACTGGGCGGCGGTAATGGTGAAGGTTTTTTGCGAGCCATCGTAATCAATCTTATCTCTCACTGGCGTTGGGGCAAAATTGGTCTCCGTCAAATCCAAATCAAAGTCAGAAAAACGGATTTTTTCTATGCCAGTGAGTGTGTCTTTATCCCCAGTATCGCTATGAGTCACCTCAAAACCTTCCGCCGTTTTTTGAATATCAAAATTAGCGTAAGACTCACTATATTTAACCACGTCAAAACCTTCGGCACCGTCGAGCAGATCATTGCCCGCACCACCAATCAGAATATCTTTACCTGCGCCACCTTTTAACGCGTCATCCTCAAGACCACCATCCAAATAATCGTTACCCTCGTTACCGATCAGCACATCACTGCCTTTGTGACCACGAATCACATCATCGCCATAAGAACCATCAATAAAGTCATCACCATTTTCACCCGACAGTGCATCATCAGCATGACCACCAATAATGACATCGTTACCATCACCACCGGAGATAAATACATTGGCATTACCACCACCAACCAACACATCATTACCCGCACCACCATTAGCCACTTCGATATTGGTGGCCGCCAGATTTAAACTCACACCTTCATCACTAATAATTCTGGCAATATCAACACCTTCACCGCCATCGATATTTTCCTGTTTATCATTGGCATCAATACCCAGCAAATCATTGCCAGCACCACCTTTTAGTGTATCGCTGCCAGCACCACCAATTAACCAGTTATCGTTTTCATCACCGATCAAGGTATCATCGCCCACATTGCCATAGGCAGAATTCACGCCCTTTTCAGCAAGGTCTACGGTTTTACCTTCGGTACTATCCACGACAAAACTGGACGACTTGCCATCTTCGGTGTGAATTTCCAACCCATCAGCCACGTCATTCCATTCATAACCGATGGAGTTTGTAGCAAAATCCACTGCCGCCACTTCTCGGGTTTCGCCCGTGGCGGTTTGATAGGTTGAACGCGACAGCACAACATTGCCTTCCAAGCGCTCGCGGTCAGAGATAGTTTTATTCAGATCAATCGAGGCAATACCCACTTCAGTTAAGGTGCTTAGCTCACCGGCATCGGTTTTAGCATCGCCATTGTTATCCTGCCAAACCCGCAAGGTAGAAAACATCTCATCATTCGCATCAAAGACACCATCGTTATTGGAATCCAACGAGGCTAGAGCATCCAAACCATCCGCAAATTGTTCGTTTTGGCCTGTGCCTTTTTCACTGCCGTAAAATTCAGAAATGGTTTCGGTAATATCATTAATTTTTCCATCACCATCAACATCGTGCACCACAATGCCATCACTGCGATGAATCCAACCGGTATTTTCGGCATAGCCGTCGTTATCCACATCAAACACGGCGTGTGAGTCATTGTAGTGGGTTCCATCACCATTGAGGTCAACGGCTAAGGGGTCTACATTCACAACCTCTTCGCGCCCACCAAATAAACCGGTATTATTTAATACACTGGAGAAGAAATTGCCTACGGCACTAACGGCACCTGTAATGACATTACCAATCGTGCTGACAGCACTACCAACCGCATGACCGACACTCTCAAAAAAGCCGGAGTCTTGTTGCGGCTGTTCTTGTTGCTGCGTAATACGTACGGTGTTTCTATCCATCGCATCAGAGAGTGCATCATCCACCAATTCATGATTACCCGGCCTATGACCGTCAGACACAATTTTACCCGGCTCAGTATTGGCCATGCCGTCATCATTAATGGTGGACATTCTGGCTTCCCAGTCGGCATCACCAACCACATTGCCTCCGGACTCTTCCTGACGCTGCTCAAAATCAAATTCCAAATCGGTACGGATTTCCAAATCTAAACGGGAATTATCTGCTAGCGATTGATCCGTCGAGGAATCGTTATGGTTCAATAAACCACTGACCCAACCTGTCATAGTGCTAAACGTACCTGATAGGATGTTACCAATACCACTAGCCACATCAACAATAAAATCAGCCGTATTATCCACCCAACCCGAAAAAGTATTGCCTACCGTTTGAAACCAGTTGTGAGCGTTCTGCTCCGTACTTAAACCGTTATTCTCTTCAAGAGCGGCAACCAATGATGCTGAGGCGTCTTTTTTAACCACATCAACAGTACGACTCCCTTCTGTTGACTCGCTATCAACACCATCGTTACCACGGGTGATATAAATAATATTATCGTTAGCATCGGTTTCGTACTGCAGGGACGCGAGCGTTTTTTTATCGTCGGGGATCGTTAACGTTTCACCGGGTTTGATAAGGATAAACTGCCCATCATCAGAAATGCGGCTGGCAATACCATTTTCAGGGTCACCCTGTAACCACAGATTGGCATCGACCAGCTCTTGTGTCGTCATGCCTAAATCCTTGGCAATCGCGGAAATAGAATCGCCGGATTGGATGGTGTAAGTTTCATTATGATGCTCTTTAATAAAATCGACAATTGACTGTAATTCACTTCTTTCTTTATCGATTAAGTCCAGTAGAAACCCATCACTTTTATCAATCCACTGAAAACTGGCATCACCAAACGTATCCAGTGCAATCACATTATCTTCACCATACACGGATGCATAAATATTGGTGGTGTTGGAATCCTCCGTACTAAAAGGGGGCGTCTTGGGGCCTTCAGTGAGTTGTATTTTTCCTTCCAATGTCTGAAATTCACTACTATGAATTAACTCATCCATATGGCGATAAAAGGCTTCTCGATCACCAATCGGTGTCGCATCCACATGGTTGCCCAAGACAATATAGCGTACCTGATCTAATAGAATCTCATAATGCCGCTCTTCTTCATAAGTGCTTGAGCTAATCAAATGAGATAATAAGCCAGCAGGGTCATTTGATAACGAGGTGTCCAATCTTGCCAATACAGACATTAAATTCAGAGCATCCAGGCCATTCACGCTACTATGATTAGCAACAACAGAATCATAACCAGCCTCCCCCACTTCCTGGGCAATATTAATAGTAGTCCCAGGGTGAATACTACCTAATTGACTCACAACATCACCTTCGGCGTTGATCGCCGTGATTCGCTCATTATCCAATGATGCAAAGCCTAAATCGGTTAATAGCTCATCGCCTCTTTCGTAAAACCCTGGCGCATTAAGCGTCACAATATTATCTACTAGCTGCGGAAAAAAGCGCCCTGCCATATAACCCAGGTGCCCACCCAGACTGTGACCAGTAACATCTATCGTTTCAAAATCCAATAAGCCCAGACCATAATCCACAGTTAACTCAGCTGCAAATTGTTGAAATTCGTGAAGGTGTTGTAGTGTTTTATAACTGTTTTCAGCAAACTCTGCACCATGCTGTAAGGAATACAAGCTAACCAATTCAGAAGGCGTATAAGTTATCGCTTCGTCTTTAGGTGTATGCAGTTGAGTAATATAGCGGTACAGGTCTATCGCCTGACTGTTGGCATAGCCTTTGCCACCAATACCGAGAATATCGGCCACTACCAGATCATTCACAATATCAGTAAGGATTTCTGTACCACGAATGGCTAATATTTTTTTGCCCGTGGTTTGATCTTCAAAGACAGTGGCACTAAAACCGCTGGCAGTGTTTTCTTGTTGGTTTAATAATTTATATTTTTCTGAGAAATTTTCGGATTGGATTATAGAAAAACCAGCTCCTTGATCTTCACTGTATAAATTTTGAGCCAGCCTATCTTTACTAAGAGCACCATAAGAGGCCACGGACGTACTTAATAAATCAGACAACTGCTCAATATTTAAATTAGGCATTCTATATTCTCCATAATTTTATTAAAATAAATTTTTAATCAGTTTTATACTTTCACTCAAATTATAGCAACCAATACCTGATGGTGAATGAAGCAATGTTCTACCTATATCAAATATAGAGTAACTATATTTCTTATATGATATTAATAAATTACCGTCTATATCAAAGACTTCATCCATTTGTCTAGTCAAGCGAATTTCATCATCTAAACGACCACTAGTAAATTTCCATTTATATTTTATGGGTTTATCTATGTCTGCTTGGTTAATCAAATATGAGTCATTATCTCCAGGATGACCACCTAAATACTGCATATCATAAAAGGTATCTTTTTTTCTCTTATCCGGATAACGTACAAAATCCACGTACTTCAACTGTGCTGCTGACCGTGCAGAATATTTATCTTCCGCCATCCACCCCACATTTTTCTCCAGCTTTCCGTAAACCCTTAATCCACCCTCATTTTTACAAAATTGTTTAAATCGATAATAGCCGTAAATATTGTCAGCAAAAAACAACAATAAAAATAAAGTAATACACGATAAAATAATTAATAGTTTTTTCATTTATATTGTCACTCTTCTACTTTTATTAAAACAGTGTTAATACTGATAACTGAAAAATGCCGCCAGTAGATAAAGTGTGTCGGTCATGGAGTCTCTCCTTGAGAAAATACGTTATACTTTTTAGATGAATGGAATAATTGTTGAAAATAGCGAGATAGTTTCTGCCAGAACGTGAGTGGTGCTTGATAATCCACAAAATGGTGAGGAACCTTATGATTTCCATCAGGCGCATCATCACGTATATAGATATTTCGAGGCCCATCGATACCAATATTTAAGGTAATAGTGGTAGTCACATACTTATCATTCATACCATTGATGCCGGTATATTCTTCATAGCAAGCAAACCTTATATGATCAGGTTTCTTTCTATCACCACGCCCAATAGTCTGGTAGTGAGTTGTAAAACACCGAATATCAGTAGGGCTAGGAAAGCGAAAATAACGCTTTGTTTGACGGGACATTATTGGTACGCCCTGTACCCCTTCCATGCTTCCTGTCGCGGTGCCTGACTGTATATGATTCTCTTTACCCCCTTGAATGGTAAATTTTGCCCATAAATCATCGTCTTTATCACGCCGGATTTTGATCTCGGTAGCAAAGTACACATAATCACAGGCACTCTCACCGGTGTACTCAACCGGTAAAGTCACCTCATAGTGATGATTAGCATCAGGCACTAATACGGCAAAGGTAAAGGCAGGCTTCATTTTGCGTTGCCCTGTACCCCAGTCTTTTTGCTGGCTTAGGCAGGCTTCTTTATAGGGTGAAGTACTGGCCACATAAATCGTATAAGCCACTGCATATAAGCGCGGGTCTATCGTACCTTTAAGGGTAATGGTCGTCGGCGAGAGGGTACGATGAGTGGGTGATTCAGATAATGCTACTTCCGGGTGTTTACCTGCCCATAATAACGGCGACACTACCTGCAACAATGCAATCATTAATAGGTTGTATATTCTATGGGATAACAAGCTTCGACGGATACTATTATCATCAATAGTGTGGAGATCACACAGTAACTTATCTATTTTTTTCATTCTTATATTTTTTAAACACTCTTTTAATACACGCACTATTATAATGCTGGCTAAACCACTTTATGGGCAATTATTAACTATTAGCAACTACCGACTTGCCATTATAAACCATAAAAAAATTTTGTCTGTAGGATATATCTTACATAGCAAACAAAACACATGTTTTTTTAAGCAGCGACTTTATCAGCATGACCTTCCAAGCGCTCACGGTCAGAGATGGTTTTATTCAGATCAATCGAGGCAATGCCCACTTCAGTTAAGGTGCTTAGCTCACCGACATCGGTTTTAGCATCACCATTGTTATCCTGCCAAACCCGCAAGGTAGAAAACATCTCATCATTCGCATCAAAAACGCCATCGTTATTGGAATCCAACGAGGCCAACGCATCCAAACCATCGGCAAACTGTTCGTTTTGGCCTGTGCCTTTTTCACTGCCGTAAAATTCAGAAATGGTTTCGGTAATATCATTAATTTTTCCATCACCATCAACATCGTGCACCACAATGCCATCACTGCGATGAATCCAACCGGTATTTTCGGCATAGCCGTCATTATCCACATCAAACACGGCGTGTGAGTCGTTGTAGTGGGTAAGTTGTACTCCATCACCATTGAGGTCAACGGCTAAGGGGTCTACATTCACAATCTCTTCGCGCCCACCAAATAAACCCGTATTATTTAATACACTGGAGAAGAAGTTGCCTACGGCACTAATAGCACCCGTAATGACATGACCAATCGTGCTGACAACACTACCAACCGCATGACCGACACTCTCAAAAAAGCCGGGGTCTTGTTGCGGCTGTTCTACTTGCCATAAGGATAAATGTTGTTCAACTCTTTGAGAGTTGGCTAGAGGATAATCGGGTGTATGCTTCACCGTTTTTCTCTCACCGACCCAAATTAGAGGAGCACAATGAACTACACACAAATCACCCAAAAAAACGATACCAAAGGTATTAAAACACCTCATCAGGTATTGTTAGGAGTTAACCCAACGGTTGCACTTGCGAGTTGAATCCGCGTCTTACGTTAAGGTATGACTATCCGCTTTATTTTTCATCCCCTCATTACATCAAATATATTTGAAAGTTAGGTTAGTAGCAGACAACAAAAATATAAGCAATAGACCCGCAATATAACGGATACTTCATAGAGCCTTCTGCCAATCTCAGTCTCTGCATAAAACAGACTCATCAATTTCTCAAATTACTTTCATGGAATTAAACAATCTATCTTTTCCATAAAAAATTTATTGGCGTATTTTTTATTTTTTAAACTATATCTGTCACTTAAAAAAGCAATTCATTTCGTCTAAATCATCTTGCGATGATCATTTCGATTATTATTGACATTTTTTATATTATTCTCAATAATTAGATTAATAATCGATGACCAATAACAATTTTTTCTGTCAAACTGATATTTTTTTGTTTCTATTCATTAGATAAATTTTTCTTCTTTAAAGCCATAATAAACATGTTTATAAAAAAATTTTTCTTTATGTTTTTTTTACATTATTTTTTATTTTTTGCTTCTCTATCTCAGGCAAATATTGTAAACCCTGTCGTTGATGGAGTAAAAGTGGTTGCCCAAAATATTGATGGTACAACGGGAGTCTGCCTGCGTAATAAAGAGGAGAAGTGGAAGCTTACAGACTCAACTGACGAAAAGTTGATCGATGATTTTATGCAAGAGAATTGTAATCCAGAGACACAAGATGATTTTAATTATAAAAGCGAGTCTTCGATCACAAAGGACGATGAAGTAGCGGTAAAATTAAGTAGTGATTCAGATGAAGCAAGCTTATTTAAATCAGTATTACCTGACAGTTTGACTGAACAGTTAACCGAAAGCATAGCAGAAAAAACAGCAGAGGAGGTCAGTGGCGAGTTGGCAGCAAAAGTGGCGGCGGAGACCGTAGCGGAAAGTAACCCCTTGACAGAGGTATTAATGAATCTGGTTATGTGTGCTATGCAAGGTGTTCAGGAAGCGGCTACCGGACAAAATCCCTCGACTGACCCTGACGCAGCCAGACAACTTTTTGATGCGTGTACAGGCCCGATAGGCATGATTGACCAACTGATTCAGTTACTTGCACAAGCCATCCAGGCGATTGAAAAACTGGTCAATGCAGATCGTGATTTTATCTGGATAATTCAAGAGCGGCAAAACACGGTATTAACTGCTCTGGATGCGGTTGAAGATGACATTCACAATATGTCGGTATTAGTTGGAGAACACCATAGGGCGGTTGCGAATAATGTGGCGACAAGTTTCCGCGGTCTTCTGGATGATAAGATAGATGATAGCTTATATCAGGATGCCAATATTTTATTTGGGATAGACAATAGAGATCGCTGTTCCGCTATAAGAACCCAAGTAAAATCGAAAGTAAGACTTATCAGGAACGCACCGCGAAATGGTTCTTTTTTAGCTATTGCGTTTTTATTCACCAAAAGTACTCCTTCTGTTTTATCTGGCATTAGATTTGCCACTAAAGTTTCAGGAGTGTCGGGCTATGTATATGACGGTTACGACTTCAGGAATGGTAATCGGATCACTCCCTACTTAGCACCACAAGGTTTGGCTCAAACCCCATATATACGAGCATTGGCCGTTGAGACCATCACTTTTTACTACAACTCGGATGGCTTGATTAAAGGATTATCTGTCGATAATAAACCATATGAAGAAAGAGCTGCACCAGATTTTTCTTTTGGTGATACCAGTGGTGAAAAGCATGAAACAATACTGTTTAGACGGGATACGGGTGAAAATAAAATTCGTTTTGGTCGTGAGTTTGATTCTGTAGAACTGACATACCACGACCCATTTTCAGATAAAGCCATTCGTGGTTTGACGGCCATAACGTTTAAGCGAGACAACAGACTGTTAACCGCTGACTCAACCAGCACAGCAGTGAAGCAAAAACAATTTACCAGATTATACAAATGTGCGGGAGATCAACTAAAATCTGATTTGGCTTTCTTAAATGATACCAACTTCTCTACTAACCTTGGGATTTATCTTCACAAGCTTCAAAGAGTCATTAAGAATAAGAATACTATCGCGGGCCATTTGCAAACGGTTCAACAAAGTTTACTTGAAAATCATCGTCAGCATATGTTAAGTCAATTGTCCCGGTACAATACCGAACAATATTTAAAAACTGGTGATACTCGCAAGGAAAATCAGCTATACAATCTGAATCAGAAAGTGATTAGTGCATTGGAAAAACAGGAGGATGAAGTTAGGAAGAATCATCCCTATCTTGAAAAAAACCACCGTGATATCCCTTTTGATGATGGCATTTTCGAAAGAGGTCACTATGTGTTTATTCCTTTAGGTCCTTACTTTGCTGGTCGCGCGCTTAATAATGAACCGGTCATTCCCTTTCGTGTTGAACTCCCCTTGCTTGACCGACGCACAGCAGAAAATATAGTGGATGCGAAAATCTATGAGCATGGTGTATTGAACAAATATATGACAGCCATTCCCAAGCTGACACCCGTAACAATTTCACGGGATAAAGCGTTATTAACAAATTTACTGGCAGTGGATAACTATAACCAATTTTTTATTGCATCGAGTGAAAATTTAGGCTTGGTTAATGAAGAGGCATTTATACAATATTACTACCAGCCACTACTTAAGCGTTACTTTGATCCCAGCCTGGATCGTTTCCCTGTTCTCAAAAAACTGATTAGCGATGCGATGAACAGGACAGTTAAGAACTACTCCGCTTTATATAGCCAATTGAATTCTTTGGGTAATGCTATGGCGTTGAGAACTTGTGCCACTGATTGCCGTTTGTATCCAGAAACAACGAGTACAGATAAGATAATACCCCGTTATCAGCGTGTATCCGATAACGACTTGATTAATCGATATCTATCCACAGAAGAATGGGAACATCGCTATACCGAGTGGGATATCAATACCGCCGCCTTTGATGCATCAGTGGTCACCTTGCCACTTTCTGGCGCAAAAATAAGGGTGCAGCAGCACAAAACGTTCTCCGACGCACACAGAGCGCTGGTTTACTGTCCTGCCGATGCGAAACTGCGGCCCAACAAGCTTTTTATCGCAGAGGAAATTAATCCCCATTTGGTCGTAGAAGAAATAAAATCTTTTGCTGTTACACCAGGGTTGTGGTGGTTATACGGGGCGGGTAATAACAGCCTGGATTATATAGCGCTCAGTGTCTGTGGTATTTCTGCAAGTGTGACGCCAACAAGTACCAGTACAGGACAAGACCCGGTGGGTTCTGCCTGGGTAGAAAAAAACTACACTGATATTGCAAAGGGCATGACTTATACGATTTTGACCGGCACATGTCACAGCAACGCTGAACACAATCCGGGGGCAGCCTTTGAATTTATTCAATATACTGATGGAAAGTATCTGACCGATGTTGGTGATGAATATGATTCAGTGCTTGATTTGGTCCGTGCGCATTGTGGTCCTGATGTTTATTGGGAGAAAAAGACGCCTCAAACGACTTTAGGTGGTAATGCCTATACTGCTGAGTTTGGTTCTGGCCGCTACTATTCAATTGGTGGTTATAGGCATGGGGTTATCGTGCATGAAGTCAAAATAAGTTGTGGGCATGATTCTCTGCTTTCTGGCTATAAAAATACCATTATTGAGGAAGATGAAGGTGGCTTAAAGTTTAACAGTGAATGTAGTAGTAACGGTGGTCCTAATGCTACTAATAGCTGCCATCGCACTAGCTATAAGCAAACTGATTGGACAATACTGAATAAAGACTATACGACTACCAACGATAGAGAAATCGCTAATATGGTCGATGATGTGTGTGGTGGTTTTAGTCAGGGTGACTTTACATTCCACAGCACGATTAATTCCAATAGGGGAGATAAAAAAAGTGCTCATTCCGATAAGCACACTTACAACTATGCTTATGGGAATTCGATTACTTTATCGAATACTGCTGGTGAAAAGGCCTGGAAAGGGGCTGTAAATTGTGCCTCTGACGCAGGAGTCGATCCAGGTAGTACACATGAATTGTATATTATATTGCCTAAGCCACTGAGGAACTTGATTAAGACCAGGTTGACCATTGTGTCTGATTATTATTTGTATGATTATTTTAGTAGTAATAGTCGGGTGATTGTAAAGAAAAATACAGATATGCCTACCCCATCCTTTGCTAGCTTCAAATACGAAACTAAAATAGGAGTAGATGGTTCTAATTCGTATCCTCATGTGCTAGATATCTTCAAACAACATATAGCAGATATGGCCTCTCACTATTGTGGGTTGAGTAATTGGAAAAATGTGCTACCTAATAGATCAAATTTGGATGATGAAGGAAAATTTTTTGGTAATCGCATCTACGGGTTTTTAGAGACCAAGGAAAAGAAAGGGGAAGCCCTTGATTTCTCCAAAGCTACTGATCTGGATAATATTCGCAAAATTACAGTAACTTGCTCAACAAATGCCACACATAAGCCTGGGGTGACTCGCACTTTCACATCGGAGACTAGCGAGAATCGTGAATACTGGAAATTGAATAGTCAAACGTACCCTAATGCAATGACTCATTATATGGGCAATAAAGTTATGGCTGAAGAACATTTAGCCATGGATTTTTGCGGTGTGAAACCTTTGCCTCGACCAAGAGTTTATCCAGCATTTAACAGAAGCACTGGAAAAAGGTTTGCTACCGTAACCTTTTCCATATATGACTATTCAAACGGTCCCCATGGTTCGCACAATACAGCAGCTGTATCTTGTTTTGATGGTAGACCAGGGCAGAGAAAAACATTTACACAACGTGTTAAAGATGTAAACTTATGGACAGACATTTTAGGCAGGAAAAAGCAACGTGCCGCTTGGTACTGGTCAACGACTCCAGAGCTATCTGACACCAGAAAGACATATAATTGGCGTACTCTTACGTATGAGTGGGAGTTATCCTTGAATGTTATGGATTATCAGGCAAGTGCTAACGAGCTTGCTGATGCATGGTGTTTTAATAAAAAAACGTACCATAAAGTGAAAGAATTAGAGAATGGTAAAAGCCCTATATATGTAAGGTGGCAAGACTTTAGATAAATCACTGGTTGGTCATGGATATCTGTCATCACGCTAGTTGAGAGAGTTCAAATAGATGAAAATAGTCATAAAAGTAATGTTCAATATCATAACCGTAATAACTTTCTTAATGTTTGCTAATGACGTTTTTGCCGATGCTAATGAAGTAATAGCTTCCATCAAGGCAGACACAAAGCTTAACAAAAAAACCGCAGTGATGGTTATCGATATGCAAACACATTATGAGTATGCTTTTGTAGAGCAGGAAAAAGTCATTGAGGAGCAATTGAAAGTAATAAAATATGCGGCTAAGAATAATCTCCCTATTGTAGATGTGAATATTGATGATTTTAGTCCTACATTAGATAGGCTGCTACTAAAAATGCAGAGATCTACCATGTATGAACTTTTTAATAAGACACAGGAAAGTGCGTTTGGAATCGAGAATGGAGAGGAAGCTCTAAATACTTATCTTCGTTCTAAAGGCGTTCAAAAAATCTATATGATGGGATGTTTCGACACAAGCTGTGTTTTAAAAACGGTGGAGGACGCTCTTAATCTTGATTACGAAGTTGTCGTTGATCGAGGCCTGAATATCCATGCTCCAAATGAAAAGAATTTTAAATGGAGAGATCTGAAAATATTTAATTCTGATAAGCTAACTGTTCTTGAAGAAAATAGAAGTAGTTCTTGTAATATTTTATAAAAGCTTCCCATTTATCTGACTCATAGACATTGCTTCAATATAATGTGTCTATGAACAAAGAAATCAAATAACGACGACACTACGTTACTCTTTATCAAGATACCAACGAAGCTAGACACATATATAGCGGCTACCCTCAAACAAGAAATAGTTTTTTTAGGGCGCTGATTGTGTGTGTTTTGGCATATACGGTCACACCGAAGGAGTCATAGCCCCTCCTCAGCGTTTTTGGCTATTACCTACCACTATCTCGTAAAATTTTTATTACAATTATAGAGGAGAATAGCAGGCCTATTGGCAATAGTGAACAACAACATCGACATCCAAAACAATTCGTTTTTATGATGACATTTTATAATTAATTAATTCTATACCAACAACTAATGGACTAAGCCTAACATTCATTAGATAAATTCTGGCACAGCTAAAAAACTACTATTGTATCAGAATCAAGCGTCTTTTTTAAAATACAGGTACAAATAAGCCTGTTTTCACAGAATCCATCACCACATGAGTGCTAAAATTACGAATATTCTGATTAGCAAAAAAAACTTCACGAGTAAACGCTTCATAACCTTCCATATTTAACGCCGTCACTACCAAAATAAAATCCACACTACCTGTTACATAATAGCATTGCTGTACCGCTGGATGAGCTTTCATCGCCTTTCTAAAATTATCCAATAAATCAACACGCTCTCTTTCTAAAGTCACTTGAACAAGCAAAATCACATTGCGACCAACCATCTTAGGATTAACAACTGACAACTCAGATAAAATGATTCGCTGTTCACGCATTCGATTGATACGGCGCTGTACTGCAGAGGGAGATAACCCCACTTGTTCGGCGATTTGATCCGACGTTGTGCGATTAGATAATTGAATAATTTCTAAAATCTTACGGTCAAAATCATCTAACTTGATACCTTGTGAAGAAACCGTATTCATAATGTTATATTACCTGACGACATAGATACTCAATCACTTCATTCTATCATGAAATAGAAGGTATTGATCAAAGCTAAATCACTCTTAATAACATATAAATAAAATAATGACATATTTAAGCAATATAGTTTTAATTTCGCAGTTTAACATCATCGTGTAATACCAATTGCCGGAATACCCGCAAACTAAACTTAGTACTATTTTACTCTAAATTTTAGCCGTTATAATCGCAGCAAGAGCTTCTGTAAAATACTATTTACTCTCACAAAAAATGAACATGACTGAACCCACTAAACTGACAACCATTCGCTATCAACAACCTCTAGAGCATCTTGCACCAGCAGGCCGTATAGGTGTGATTAGTTTAGCAACAGATTTTAACATTGAAGCAGACCTTCAACAAATGTACCCACGAGATGTAGAGTTTTTCACGAGTCGAGTTAAAAGCGTTCACCCGTTGACGATAAAAAATTTACGCACTATGGCACCCAATATTAGCGCTGCAGCTGATAGTATTTTACCGGGCACTGATTTAGACGCCATTATTTATGCCTGTACTTCAGGCAGTATTGCGATTGGCATTGAAAAAATTAAACAACTCATCCATAAAACCCGACCGAATAATCTCGTTACCAACCCTGTAGTTGCTGCCCTACTAGCTTTTAAATTATTTAAAGCAAAACGTTTATCAATATTGACTCCTTATACTAAAACCGTCAATCGTGATGTCGCTAATTTCTTTTCTTCTAAAGGATATCAGGTAATCAATATTTTCGGCTTTGGTTTTGAAAATGATACAGCAATGACCTCCATTAGACCTCAAGATATAAAAATGGCGGCTATAGAGAACTGCTCCCCTAATGCCGATTTATTATTTATCTCCTGTACAGCATTACGCGCCTCTGTGGTACTTGATGAAATTGAAGAATATCTAAGCATCCCGGTTGTAAGCAGCAACCAATTGTTAGTTTGGCATAGTTTAAAGTTTGCTAACTACCCGAGTCCAATTTATGGCTTTGGTTCTTTATTACGAGACAAGCTCTAAACAATAGAATCTATTGTATTAATTTTTTAAGGGTAAGTGATATTGTTAGATCCACACTTGATGACTCAAATGACGAAATGGCGTAGACATTTACATCGCTTTCCCGAATGTGGTTTTGAGGTACCGCTAACCGCTGATTTTATTGCCAAAAAATTGGAAAGCTTTGGCATTGAAGTTCACCGAAATATCGGGCAACAAGGTATTGTCGGTGTACTTTGTTGTGGCAATGGGTCATCAAGCATTGGCTTACGCGCAGATATGGATGCTTTATTTATTCATGAAGAAAATCAATTTGAACATCGCTCTCAGCACGATGGGAAAATGCATGCATGCGGTCATGATGGTCACTCCGCAATGCTGTTGGGGGCAGCTTGCCACTTAGCAAAAGAAAAAAATTTCAATGGTAATGTTTATTTTATTTTTCAACCTGACGAAGAACATGGCAGGGGAGCTCAGGCTATGATTGATGATGGCTTATTTGAGCGATTCCACATTGACGCTGTCTATAGCTTACACAACATGCCAGGCTTGGCGGAAGGTCATTTATCTGTACGCTCAGGTTCACTCATGGCCAGTGAAAGTAGTTTTGAAATTATAGTGAGTGGTATTGGCAGCCATGCCGCTATGCCTCACTGCAGTGTCGACCCTATCGTTACTGGGTCACAAATTGTGTTAGGTTTACAAACCATTGTATCACGTAATCTTAGTACTATTGCGGAAAAAGCTGTAATTTCTATTTGTGAATTTATCACTAATGGCACGGTTAACGTCATTCCATCTGAAGTCATTATCAAGGGAGACTGCCGTTGTTTCACTGAAGACACCTTACAGAAAATTGAAAAAAATATGGAGCGTATTGTGGCTGGCATATGTCAATCTGCTGGTGCCCAATATAAGTTTAACCTGACAAATACTTTTTACCCTACAATCAATAATGCGAAGATAACCCAACATGTTATCCAGGCAGCCACTAAAGTTATAGGGAGTGACAAGGTAGACTCCAATTGTCTTCCTCTTACTATCTCAGAAGACTTTTCCAGCATGCTTCGAATCAAACCTGGAAGCTATGCACTATTAGGCAATGGAACAACATCCTCCGGCGGTTGCGCATTGCATAATTCAAAATATGATTTTAATGACCGTATTTTGGGTATTGGCGCCCAATACTGGGTACAACTGGTTCATGACCAATTAACCTAGAACCTGTTAGCCTTAGTCTTTGAGTAACCACAGTGTCACTCTAGCCATACCATTTGAGGATAACATGATGAAGAAGCAACTATTAGCAACTTTATTTTCAACAGGTATAATCCTCAGTGCTAGTGCAGAAACTTGGAGGTTTGCCTCTGAAGAAGCAAAAAAATACGTCCAAGATATCTATGCACAAAAATTTGCAGACGTTATTAAGCAGGAATCCAATGGTGACATTAACGTCAAGATTTACTACTACGGACAGCTAGGCACTGAAAACGATATTATTGAACTAACTGCTAATGGTACTATTCAATTTGTATCAGTAGGTACCAATCACTTAGGTTCTTACATCCCAGAAGTTCAGGCAATTAGCTTACCTTATGTACTAAGCACTAACAATGATGTGTTAAGCAATATCTTAAGGAACAGTCGCACTATCCACAGTGACCTTTCCAGTAAATTTAAGAAAAAAAACTTGAGATTATTATCCATGTTCTCTGAAGGCAAAATCGCATGGGTTGCTAACAAAGCGATTCGTAGCCCTGCGGATTTTCATGGACAAAAAATTCGTACCTTTACTTCAGCCATTTCTGTTGAGACCTACAAGAGCTTTGGCGCAACACCCACACCATTATCATGGGGTGAAGTCTATGGTGCCTTACAGCTAAAAACCGTTGACAGCGCGATGAATCCACCCTACTTCATTTATGCTGCCAAATGGCATGAAGTGCAAGATTACTTGATTTTCCCACAACAACAGTCCTATATCGCTACAGTTTCTACCAATAACAAGTGGTTCAATAAACTTTCCGCCCACAAGCAGTCAATAGTGACAAAAGCAAGTGCAGCAGCAGAAACCGCCGCTCAAAAGTACCAATTAAAAATCAATAGAGAAAGCATGGATAAAATCCGCCAAAAACGCCCAAATCTAAAAGTCATTAGATTGAACGAGACAGAGCGCAAAAGTTTCAAAGCAGCAAGTATCTCTTTGCATGAAATGTACTATGATATAGTCGCTAATGCTTACGGTAGAACTGAAAAAAGGCAGGCCAGAAAAGACGCGAAAACTATTTTACAAAGCTTATTAAAAGAAGTTAAAGAAATAGAAGGAACTCTTTAAGCCATGCCAAAAGCTACACTTCATTCATTCAAAAGTCCATAATCATTATCGATAATGGATTTTTTAGGTATTACCATATGAAATTTTTTCTTGAAAAAACCAACGACTATACTGAACAGGTAGAAAAATTCATTATAGGTAGCGGTATCATACTAATGATGATTAACTCAACAGCCAATGCCATTGGCCGATATGTTTTCAATAGAAGTATTTTCTTTTCAGAAGAGTTAAATCAATTTTTGATTGTCTGGATATCCTTTATTGGATTCTCCTACGCTGTCAGAAAGGGACGTAATATTCGCATGACGGCAATTTATGACTTCATGAGTCATCGAATCAAAAAAATACTGACCATGACTATCGCCATTTTAACTGCCATACTATTGTTTTACCTCAGCTATAAGGCCACTCTTTATGTTCAAGAGCTGAAAGATATAAAAAGATTAAGCCCTTCCTTACAATTTCCTGTTTATATCATTTATTACATTATTCCTATTGGATTATTTATGGCAGGCATACAATATTTAGTCAGTTTTATTATGAATATTACACACAGAGACATCTATATTTCTTATAACATCATCGAAGAAAAGTAAAGGGAAAAATTCTATGTTAGAGTTTTTTTCCAACATGATTACTGGAGAACCTGAACTTTATGTGATCACATTTACATTAACCATCATTATGTTTGTCTTGCTATTTCTCAGTTTCCCCATGGTAGTTCCACTCACCATTGCCGCTATAATTGGCTTAATACACTTTTCGAATACCAATACACAAGTGATTATCCAACAGATGGTCACTGGTATTTCCCCGAATGCATTAATTGCTGTCCCTATGTTTATTTTTGCAGCAGACATTATGACCCGAGGTAATACAGCCACCTGCTTATTGAAGCTGATACAGTCCTTTTTCGGTCATATGCGCGGAGGTCTGCCAATTAGCACCTGCCTGAGCTGTACTCTTTTTGGCTCAGTCTCTGGTTCAACTCAAGCAACGGTTGTCTCTGTTGGTCAAATTATGCGACCAAAATTATTACAAGCTGGTTATAAAGATAGTTTTATTATGGCATTAATCATTAATGCCAGTGATATCGCTTTTTTAATTCCACCCAGTATTGGCATGATTCTCTATGGTACACTGGCAAATACCAGCGTAGGCGAATTATTTATTGCAGGTATTGGGCCTGGCATTATTCTGGCTCTATTGTTTTCCTGCTACAGCTATATGTACAGTCTACGCTATGCTGATGAAATCGTACTCATTGAAAAAGCCAGTTGGTCAGAAAAATTCGAAGCAATAAAAGATTCCTTATTAGCACTAGTCCTCCCGGCATTGATCATTGGAGGTATCTACTCTGGTATTGTCACCCCCACTGAAGCCGCCTCTTTTTCTGTACTCTATGCAATATGTATTGAGTGTATTATTACTCGCCACTTAAATACAAAAGATATTTGGGATTCAGCAATTCATACTGGTCTGATTACTGCTGTTGTATTTATGTTAGTCGGTGTAGGTCAAGCATTCTCCTGGTATATTTCTTTCGAACAAATACCTCAAGGTCTACTAGAATCACTGAATCTCGAAGATACGTCACCAAAGTTTATTCTGTTTATTATTTCTCTTTCGTTTTTTGTTGGCTGTATGCTTGTGGATTCTTTAGTAGTACTACTTATATTGACACCCATTTTTGTACCTATTATAGATGCAGCCAATTTAGACCCTGTATTAGTGGGTGTAGTGGTCACATTACAAATGGCGATAGGCTCAGCAACACCACCCTTTGGCTGTGATATCTTTACCGCTATCGCTATTTTCCAACGACCTTATATGGAAGTAATAAAAGGTACTTTACCTTTTATTACTCTTCTTTTCGTGATGTCTGCATTATTAATTTTTTTCCCAAATATAGCATTATTCCTTCGTGACTTAGCCTTTAAATAACAGATATACATGACAAACCATATTTGTATCAGTACAAAATTCCTATCTAATTGTGTTCACAAATAATTTAATTTTTAGATCTTTCTTGGCGAAAATGTTTCATCTTCCAATAACTCAAGTCCATTTTAAAAAATAATTTTGGCAATTGTAAGATGACTGTATTATGATATTTTTCACTCTGTGTTTAAAGTGGTTTTTAATGCAAAAAATATCAATTTCTGAGTTATTACAAGCCTGCTTTTATCTCAGTTAACGGAGAAGTAATACTGAATAGTCTATTTATTGAAGCAAATATGATGACGAATACTGTAACTACCCCACTAAGGGGATTCGAACGTAATGAATTCGAAGCACGTACAGAAAAATTACAAAAATTAATGGCCAAACAACATATTGGTGGGGTATTTTTTTCTACTGAACCTGAATTTCGCTATTTTAGTGGCTTCAAATCTCAGTTCTGGGAAAGCCCAACACGCCCCTGGTTTTTAGTCATACCTGTTCAAGGTCTTCCCATTGCTGTGATTCCTGACATCGGCGTTGCCGGCTTTGAAGATACTTGGATTGAAGATGTTCGAAGCTGGCCATCACCTCGACCAGAAGACGATGGTATTCGTTTATTAGCCAATACTCTTGCAGAAGTTTCGAAACAATCAAAGTGTATCGGTGCTATGTTAGGTCCTGAAACGCATCTACGCATGCCCGCCACTAATTTCCGTCATCTAGAGCAACGTTTGAGTCAATACAACATCACCGATATAACAACCATTGTGCGTCATATTCGCAGTATTAAATCATCAACCGAAATTGATAAAATACGTTTTGCCTGTGAAGTCACAGCGGCAGGCTTTGATTTTTTGCTGGAAAATCTACAAGCCGGTATCACCGAGCGAGAGGCCTGTAAAGCAATGCAGATTGAAATGCTCCGTTTAGGCGCTGACACCTGCCCTTACCTAATAGCAACATCAGGTCCCAACGGCTATGATAATATTATTATGGGTCCTACTGACCGCCAAATAAATCAAGGTGACATACTCATTATCGACACAGGGGCCAACTTTGATGGCTATTTTAGTGACTTTGATCGTAACTTTGCTTTCGGTGAAGTAGAACAACAGGCTTATGACGCTTATGAAGCGGTTTTTGAATCGACCGAAGCCGGACTGCTTACTGCTGCCCCAGGCCAAACAACGGGTGATGTGTGGAAAGCTATGTGGTCTGTATTAGAAAAAGCGGGTGCGTTAGGTAATGATGTCGGTCGTATGGGACACGGACTCGGTATGCAACTGACGGAATGGCCTTCTAATGTCAAAGAGGGCGATGTCGTATTACAGCAAGGCATGGTGTTAACACTAGAACCAGGAATGACTTATGCGCCAAATAAAGTGATGGTACACGAAGAAAATATTGTCATCACTGAAAGCGGCTGCGAACTGCTTCACAAACGCGCTTGGAGCACATTACCTGTTATCAGTCGATAAATATCTGGGCCTCTTTTAGCCCAGATCCTTTAACTGATGATGCACTTGATTCAGCATGTGTTGATTGGCTTTTACACGATTTAAGATTTCACGGTATGACAATAAGTCCATTGATTTCTCTTTATGCTCGCACGCAATTTTGACCAAATATTTACCGTGTTCAAAAAAAATCTTATACGCTTGTAATATATTAAATTTAGGATCAAACATATGAGTTGGCAAGGAAGCGACACCATTCACTTCAATAACCACAAATTTTCCTGCTTTTAAAGCCTCCTCACTTTCAGACTTGACATCGATACGACCAAAATTAAAACCGGGTTGATTCTCAAACACCTTAAAAATGGCTGTTTCCAATTCAGGCGTTAATAAATCTATATCATCGGTAAATTTACAACCTAGCGTATGGGAACCAATGAAGGAAAGTCGCACTTCTTCCCCTACAGCTGGTACGCGGTTAGTATCGAGATATTGTAAAAAAGAGTTCCAGTGATGGGTATAACGATAATGGGATCTAGCCAGAGATAAAAGCGTATCACAACCATTGCCAATCACTGTTGGAAAATGCTTTTTATTAATGCCTGTAATCCTGGGTTTCCCACGATAACGAATATAGAAAATACCGCACTCATAAGTATAAGGGGTAAATTTTTGTACAATATAATCCCCTAACAACAAGGGTATTTTTTCTTGCAAATCAGCGAGAGAAGATATTTTACAAATACCCTTCCCCACACAACCTACATCTGACTTCAATATCACCGGATACCCATGTTCCTCAACAAACTCAAGAATAACAGAAAATTTCTCTTCAATTGATACATCATCACGAACCAAAAGAGTCGGTAAAAAATACGCCTGATCAAAGGCCAACTGGCTTTCATACTTGGAGGCTATACCAATCTCACCATGGTTTAAGGAGTAGTTCGCCTTTGCCAAGGACTTAATACCAACGCGATGAAGCAGACATTGCAAACCTAAGTACACATAAAAAGGGGCTTCGAAAATACGAGGGTGCCAAAACTCATAGGGTTTAATCAAAAAATACTCCAACGCCGCCAATAAGAGGAAATTAGCCAGAGCCGAGCGACGGCTCATTTCCCGCTCTGGCTGATTTTTGTAAGTCATCATGCCAAAAATTAACAATAATGCAAGTGGTTATACCCTTATCATATTAGCGTTTCAAACCGCGCACAAATAGGCAATAATAGATGAGATGATTGACACAATGCCTTTAAGGTAAAAGGTCATTTTATCAATTACCTCAAAGAGGTGTTTAACAGCGAATCATCTAAAACCGCAGGCACTCAATATTTCGAACAATCAACTGTACTGACTCCTGTCCCCTAAACACATTCACTGCCAACTGATATACTAGTAATACTTTATTCACCGTCGCATCAGGCCATTGTTGAGTATTAATATTGAAAGCAATCGCGTCTATGGTATGTTCACCCTTCTGATCTGCAGCGAGTAACATTTTTAAATGCTTTTCACCGACAATGCGTTGTTGTAAAAGAAAGAATTCACCATCAAATAAGGGCTCAGGGAATTGTTGTCCCCAGGGGGCCGCCTGTTGAATCATGTGAGCCAGTGGTAAATTAAAATCTTGTTGATCCAGTTCACCATCGGTTAACAGCGTCTCACATAAATCATCTGCTGATAATTGCTTGCGGACTATTTGATCAAAACGTTCCGCAAATTCCGTATAATGCTCTCGCTTTATGCTCAAACCAGCAGCCATAGCATGGCCACCAAACTTTTGTAAGATACCTGGATGCTTGGTCGCCACCACATCTAATGCATCGCGAATATGTAAACCGCTAATGGAACGTGCAGACCCTTTTATTTCATCGTCATCAGCACTGGAAGGTGCAAAAGCAATAACCGGGCGATGAAATTTATCTTTAATACGGGATGCAAGAATCCCAACAACACCCTGATGCCAAGCCTCGTCAAATAAAGTAATACCCACAGGCAGGGCTTCTTCATCCCATTGCATGCTTTCTAAACCAGCCAGTGCTTCTTTTTGCATGGAAGCTTCAATGGCGCGACGTTCACGATTCAATCCATCAAGCTCAACCGCTATTTCGTACGCTATATTTACGTCCTCCGTCAACAAACAGCGGATACCTACTGACATATCATCCAATCGCCCAGCTGCATTTAAGCGCGGCCCGACGATAAAACCAAAGTCACTGCTAACAGCTTGTCGATAATCTTTCCCCGCTACCTGCAACAACGCCATAATACCAGGTCGAGCGCACCCGACCCGCAAACGTTGTAAGCCCTGATTTACCAAAATACGGTTATTGTGATCCAAAGGTACTACGTCAGCAACGGTTCCCAAAGCCACCAAGTCTAGATAATCAGCCATTTTAGGTTCTTCTATCGCTTGTTGCTCAAACCAATGTTGTTCTCGTAAAGCTGAACGTAAAGCACTAAGCACATAGAAAATAACACCGACACCCGCTAGATTTTTACTGGGAAATCCACAGCCCTGTTGATTAGGATTAACAATGGCATCGGCTTCTGGAAGTCTCTTAGGCGGCAGATGATGGTCAGTAACAATGACTTTAATACCTAATGATCGAGCCTTTCTAACACCTTCAACACTGGCAATACCATTATCAACCGTAACAATAAGGTCGGGCTGAGTCGCTTGCGCTACTTCAACAATTTCTGGTGTTAAGCCATAACCATATTCAAAACGATTCGGCACAAGAAAATCCACTTTTTGCAAACCAAACGCACGTAATACGGCTACCGATAAAGCACAGCTAGTGGCACCATCAGCATCAAAGTCTCCAACAATTAATACACTTTTTTGTTCTTGCAGTGCATTTAGCAACAATTCCACAGCTTGAGGTAAACCTTTCAGTAGTTGAGGGGAGTGCAAGTTTGATAGGGAATAATCAATGTCTTTGTCACAAGTGGCACCCCGTGATGAGAAAATACGTTGCAACAAAGGGTGAATAGCATCATTAAATTGAGAGGGAACCGGTTTGCGACGAGAGATTACAGGCATAGTGAGTATAGATGTGCTATGCGCACCGTCAATCATAGTGTGCGCAGAATATTTTTCTGTATAAAGCCATGTACCGTTGCCATATCATTGGCCAGAACTTCACATGACTCTTCACGCTCAAACAAATCCTGCATATAGTGTGGTAATGCAGGGGCCTTAAGACCTGCTTTTTCTATAGCTTCAGCAAATTTTGCCGGGTGTGCTGTCGCCAGACAAATCATAGGGGTATCTGTATGACGACGTTTTTGTTTTGACGCTTCAACACCAATAGCTGTATGAGGATCTAACAGATATCCTGTCTTACCAAAAACGTCTACAATCACTCCAAGCGTTGTATCATCATCCAGACAGTAACTATCAAAGTGGCTTTGAATCATCTCCATGGCTTTATCCGATAGTCTCATGCTTCCCGATTTAAAATCTTCCATCAATTGCCGGATGGATGCACCTTGACGGCCATAAGCATCAAACAACAAACGCTCGAAGTTACTGGAAACCATAATATCCATACTAGGCGACAATGAATGCTGTAAATCTTTTTTACTATGGTCGTTATTACTAATGCAACGATGCAGAATGTCATTCGCATTGGTAGCAACAATGAGTTGATCAATAGGTAAGCCCATTTGCTTCGCTAAATAGCCTGCGAAAATATCACCGAAGTTTCCCGTTGGCACGGAAAAAGAGACTGTTCGATACGGACCACCTAATGCGAGTGAAGCATAAAAATAGTAGACAATTTGCGCCATGATCCGCACCCAATTGATGGAATTAACCGCAACCAGTTGACGTCCGTCGGGTAAAAATGATTGATCACGAAAACTGGCCTTTACCATACTTTGACAATCATCAAAGTTACCTTCTAACGCAATATTATGAACATTGTCTGCCAATATGGTCGTCATCTGTAGACGTTGAACATCAGAGACTCGCTGATAAGGATGCAAGATAAAAATATCAATATTGCCACAACGACGACAACCTTCAATAGCGGCTGAACCAGTATCTCCAGAGGTCGCTCCCATTACCACTACTTTTTGATCACGCTGCTTCAGAATATGATCCAACAGATGACCCAAAAACTGTAACGCAAAATCTTTAAAGGCTAACGTTGGTCCTTGGAAGAGTTCCAGAATCCACTCGTTATGACCGATTTGTATCAATGGGGCAATGGCATCATGGCGAAAGTTGGCATACGCTTTTTCAATAATAGACTTGAGTTCATCATCACTGACCACGCTATCAACAAAAGGTGACATCACTTTAAATGCCAGCTCCTGGTAAGATAAGCCTGCCCAGGAAGCTATCTCTTCCTGAGAAAATGAGGGTAAACTTTCTGGTACATATAAGCCTCCATCGGTGGCTAAACCTGTCAAAATAACCTCTTCAAAACTTAATGCAGGCGCATCGCCCCTAGTACTAACATACTTCACAATAATTACCCTAAACTTTCTACACGGATTTTATGCACATTTCCATGAATGGACGCTAATGTTTCTATACGATTAACTGCACCTAATAAATGTTGTTGTTGAACACGATTAGTGACTACCACCACTTCTGCCAATACCTCGCCTTCCTCAGGCTCACTCTGCTGCATCGCTTCAACACTAATGCCTGCTTCGCTCAAAATAGTAGTGATTTGTGATAACACCCCGGGCTTATCTTCTACCAATACTCTCAAATAATAGGCAGTTTGCACATCCGCAATAGAGCGCAAAGGTTTATCACTGACCTCATTAAAACCCAGTGAGGGTATAGACGGTTGACTATCGCGGCTAATCTGACGTGCTATATCCACAATATCGGCAATCACGGCAGAAGCGGTGGGTTCCGCACCAGCCCCAGCTCCACAATATAGAGTTGGCCCTACGGCATCCCCTTTTATAACAATGGCATTCATCACACCATTCACATTGGCAATCAAACGCTTTTCAGGAATGAGTGTAGGATGTACGCGTAACTCTATAGATTCACCCACACGACGAGCAATACCCAAGTGTTTAATGTGATAACCCAGCTTCTTTGCATAATCGATATCTTTGGTTTCTATACAACTGATACCTTCTGTAAATACCTTGTTGTACTGTAAAGGCATCGCAAACGCCAATGATGCCAAAATCACCAGCTTGTGGGCAGCATCGATACCTTCTATATCAAAGGTAGGGTCTGCTTCTGCATACCCCAAAGCCTGCGCTTCTTTCAAAACATCAACAAAGTCACGCCCTTTATCCGCCATCTCAGTCAGAATAAAGTTGCCAGTACCATTGATAATACCGGCTAACCATTCAATACGATTAGCGGCCAAGCCTTCGCGCAAGGCTTTGATAATCGGAATACCACCTGCGACTGCCGCCTCATAGGCGATGGTGACTCCCTGTTTCTGAGCCGCAGCAAAAATATCATTACCAAATTCAGCAATGAGAGCTTTATTGGCAGTGACAACATGCTTACCGTTGGCAATGGCCCGCTCAACAACCTCTTTAGCGACAGTCGTACCACCAATTAGCTCAACAATAATATCAATATCAGCATTATCCACCACTTCAAAAATATCACGGGAAACAGCGACATCACGCAAGTCACAAGCCGGATGATCACGCCGTGCACCCACTTGAGCCACCGTAATCTGACACCCTGCTCTGGAGCTTATCTCATCGCTATTACGCACCATGACATTAAATGTACTGCTACCCACTGTACCTAAGCCGCAAAGACCTATTTTTACCGATTTCAAACTGATATCTCCATTAAAATAAAGGAAAGAACTCACAAAAAAACCGCTTAACGCGGTGAAATCTCTGGAAACGGCAACCTTACGCGTGCTGGCACTGAGTGTCAACAGAGGAAAGAGCACAACGCTTTGGCATGATTCAACATGGACTAGATATTGTCTGGAAGCGACTAGGAGTTAGCTAAAAAAGGACGCTCACATGAGGCTTAAGGAAAGCATTCCCATGTCTAACTGCTTTAACAACGTTTAACCATCGTTAAGAATGAGGGTATGACAACCTTAACTGAGTTCTGAATAATTTATTTATCCTACTTTTCTACATCTACTCAGAACCTCTATATCAGAACTTCGTAGCACAGGCGCTAAATTTTGTTTTTTTTAGGTATAACACCTGTAATTGATAGGCATCTTTTTCCAACGCATTCTGGCACTCTACTTTAGCTCGATGCTGATTAACATCCTGTAAGAAATGCACTAATTCATGAGCAATGACAGACCGCCCATAAACAGACTGTACATCCAGTCTGTCACCAAGATAGATAGTTTTTATTTTAGTGTCATAAACTGCTTCCAATCTACCCGCCAAATTATTGTAAATATTCGCCTTATCCACCTCAGACAATGAACCCTGAGAAAATCGATTACCCAAATATATTTTCGCCAACATATTATTGAGAGACAAACTTAATTTGAGGAGTCCCCATATCCGGGTGGTACTCAAAATCCGAATGTAGACTAAGCCATAACAATAAGCTGACGATTAACTGTTCCATACCCTTACCTTCTACAATTTGTGGATTCATTAATTTAACGATAGTCCACAAATCAACAATTTGCTTTTTATTTGATTCTGCTTAGGGCCCGTTGACACTTTATGGGTTATAGAGAGGAGAAAGTGGTAATTAATATCCATTCTGGAACTCATTAACTATAATTACTCTATTTTCAGCACTATCGTAATATCATGAAACTCCCCTACATAGCCTGTATGAATACTATATGACCACTCCCGAGAAAGTATTCCCCCAGTTTAAGCTGGGAGCAATGATTTTCTTTTTGGGTTTAGTCGTTATCTATAGTAGCTCTCAGTTACTTCACCCCTCCATAGTTCAGGAAGTCATCACATTAATAGGTCTGATATTGATAGGCTGGGGCTTTCTACTATCCATGTGGTCTCAGGTACGTATGCTGACTGGGCGAATACTACGATTTTTTGCAGAAGATCAAATCAGAAAGTAGGACATTGGCCTGTATTTAGTGCTGTATAATGAAACCTATAAAAGAGCATCGTTAACCTCTAAACATAACGAAAATCCATCCACGAACAACCAATGAACATATCCCCTAAGCCAGTTCGTCAGTAGCGACCCGATATGTTGGGTCTTCCAGTACATTGACTTCACATAGGTTACCCGCTCGTTTCAATAACTGACGACACTCAGGGCTTAAGTGTCGTAAGTGGAGTGTTTTTCCTGCAGCTTGATACTTTTCAGCCAGACTATCTAATGCTTCAATACCTGAGTGATCACTGACACGAGAGCGTTTAAATTCAATGACGACGTCTTGAGGATCATTTTTAACATCGAATAATTCTTTAAAGTTAGAGACCGAACCAAAAAAGATAGGTCCCCGTAAGTCATAGACTTTATAACCGTTATCATCCATATACGTATCGACATAAATATGCTGAGCATGCTTCCAGGCAAACACCAAAGCAGAAACAATAACACCAACCACCACAGCAATCGCCAAATCAGTAGCAACCGTAACGGCAGATACCAAAATAATAATAAACATATCGGTAGCAGGAATTTTACCCAACAGGCGCAATGAGGACCATTCAAAGGTGCCCAGTACCACCATAAACATAATCCCCACCAGAGCCGCCAATGGGATCATTTCAATCAGTGAAGAGCCAAACAAGATAAATAACAATAACACTACCGCAGCCGTAATCCCTGACAGGCGTCCGCGACCACCGGAGTTAATATTAATCATGCTTTGACCAATCATGGCACAACCACCCATACCACCAAAAAAACCATTGGTCGTATTAGCAATACCCTGACCAATACATTCACGGTTACCCTGACCACGAGTATCCGTAATTTCGTCGATCAGCGTTAGGGTTAACAATGATTCAATCAAACCAATGGCAGCAATAATGAGTGAATAAGGAAGAATAATCCACAAAGTCTCTAGTGTGAAGGGAACTGTCGGAATAGCAAAACTAGGAAGCTCTCCTTTTAGAGTAGCCGTCGCGGCCTGATCAGCGGGTAACATATCACGAACAAAATCGATGACATTACGCGTCTCCAAATCCAAGCCAATAACAGCGAGTGTCACAGCCACAATCGCAACCAAACCTGCTGGGACCACTTTGGTAAGCTTTGGTAAAAAGTGCATGATCAACATAGTAGCGATAATCAAAGCCCCCATCATGTATAGGGACCTATCCTCCATCAGCACTAATTGGCCAGACTCATCGGCAACCTTAAACAACTTAAGTTGAGATAAGAAAATAACAATTGCCAGACCATTGACAAACCCTAACATCACCGGATGAGGAACAATTCGAATATATTTTCCTAACCTTAATACCCCCGCTAACATCTGCACCAGTCCTGCCACTACTATCGCCGCAAATAAATACTGTATGCCATGCATGGCAACTAGTGACACCATCACCACGGCGGTAGCACCAGTTGCTCCTGAAATCATTCCGGGGCGGCCACCAAAAATGCTGGTGAGTAGTCCCATCATAAAAGCGGCATATAAACCTACCATAGGCTCAACACCAGCGACGAAAGCAAAAGCTACGGCTTCAGGAACCAGCGCCAGCGCCACAGTAACGCCGGACAAAAGTAAGCGCCAATCGAACTCCACTATATTTTCTAACCTGAGTCTATTCTAAAGTAGTGCCTTACTTTTAATGAGGCTC
>MDLC01000003.1 GCA_001723645.1 Candidatus Endobugula sertula
GAGCCTCATTAAAAGTAAGGCACTACTTTAGAATAGACTCAGGTTAGAAAATATAGTGGAGTTCGATTGGCGCTTACATTCTAATAAACATCCCCACCGCAAGTGGTGGGGAATATAACCCTCAAAGGTTTAACGTATTCATTTCATCTCAACACATAGCAATTATTCAATAATCAAACTACCATCAGCTATCATTTGAGCAAGAACCGTAGCTTCATGAGTCGCATTGTAATTTGACGACGAAACGTCCACAGAAAAACCTAATATCGCATTATCTATACCACTATTAGCCCCTTGAGTATCAATCCGTATATTAGCGGCTCCCCCTTCAGTACCATTACCTGGTGCATCCCCATTAAAGTAGACCTCAATAACATCCTGAGATCCAAAATTATTAAACCGAATATCAATGTAATCACCAATATTAGCGCTGGTAGCACCCACCAGAACATCGGATAGATCAATTGCGTCCAGTTCAGCAGAACCTGGGGTAAACGTAAAATCCCTTATCCGCACATAAGAATTAGACCCATAGGTAGCACTATCAACAACGTAGGTATCCCTACCACCATTACCATTGACATTTTCACTATCAGACGAATTCGGTATACCTCCAGAAAAAAAGATATCATCTGCACTGGTACCCTGCAAAGGCCCTGTATTACTACTACTACCGTCACCAAAAGCAGTACCCTGATATTTAATACGCTCATCATTAAATTTAATATTTCCATCAGATACTAGCTGATCAACCGTAGTCGCTGTAAGACCCGTTAAATTAATGGTTAAATCTGTACCCGAACCATCACCATTGGAATCAATAGTCAATGTTGTACCTGATAATGTCAGGTAAGAATTATAATTAAGTGGGTTTTCACCGGTAAGCAGCCCAGACAAATCAATTACATCCCCTCCTGAGCCCTGAACAAAGTCGGTAATAGTATCAGTGGGTGCTCCTGAATCATCACCGGAAATCCAGGCAAAAGTATCTTCACCTTCACCACCAGTTAAAGTATCTACTCCCTGCCCACCAATGATCAAATCTCCACCGTTATTACCTCTAATAATATCAGACCCAGCACCACCAAATAGTGAATCACTTCCACCATTACCTACCAATATATCGTTACCTGCAGCCGCATAGAGTATCTGGCCTGTTGAATCAGCGGTTAAAGTCTCATTAACACCTGAACCAAACACAATACTGCTATCATTACTGGTACTAGCAATTGCGCTGTCCACAGTACCTGCATAAGTGGTTGGTAAAACACCAACGGTAAAGGTTGCGCCGGTTAAGGAAGCAGCAGCACCAGTGCCTGTTAAGGGAAGAGCTTGCGCATCTATTGTGAAATTATAGGGAGCACTTGCCTCGGTTAACCCAGAAATCGTTATATTACTTAGGTCGTGAACAGTGGCTCCTGATGAATTAAGATCACTCTTTGGAATAAATGTAAAGCTGCTCTGACCCGCATTAGCTTCACCCGCATTATTATTAAATATAATAGTATTACCCTCCCTGATAATAATATTTGCTGGCAAATCGTTAATAGTCACACTAGTCACCACATCAGAAACAGCGACCTCTAATGGTAGTAGCGCAAGACTAATTTGCTCTCCTTCCACCCCGACAATATCTACTCCTGAAGCTACAGGAAAGTAGCCTCCATCGGGACTACCGTCCGCTCCATTAGAAACAAAGTTACCAATTTGACCACCCGCTCTAATCAGATCATCTGCACCAGCAAAAATACTATAATTTTCCGCATTGAGTTCCTTAGGTATACCTGGTGTGCCTGGTGTACCCGTGCTGTTTTCTTCCAAATTAAGCAGTAACGCTGCGTTAGAGTCTATGTTACCTAAATAGATTTCAATGGTGTAATAACCATCAGTAGATGGTGTAAATGTCGTTTGAGTCACCTCTCCAGATGGCATATTTGAAAGCAAACCAGCATTTGCAGCGGCCGTATTTGTACTAACAAGTGTTTTACCACCTAATTCAATATGTAAGACATCATCAGCATAACCTGAAAAGGCATACTCTACATTAGCGGTTAAGTGAATTAGCCCTGTATAAGTTAACGCCGTATTTTCACCGATGATCTGCTCAAAATTGATATTATTGGGTGTTGTTGGCGCCTGACTGGTTAAACCACTACCAATACCATCGGCACTGCGAATCACACTACTGGGAGTAACACCACCTGCTACTGCGGCTTCAATAGTTGCTTCTAATGTGCTGGCATCAACAGTCGCAGTATTAGGGTTATTTGAGACACCATCACCAAAAAGTACGACATCAGCTGGATCAAAAGCCGTTCTCAAAAAGCCCGTTGATTCAGGTATCTTACCCTCTAAATCCGTTAGCGTTGGTGCTGTTGGTGTACCCACAACACGGATTATTGTTGTGTCAGTATCTGTTAACGCAGAGCCATCTGTCGCTACAGTGGTTAAAGTGGCATCACCTGTAAAGGCAGCGGTAGGCGTAAACTGTAACGTGGCCATCGATGCCTGTATTTCTGCTTCGGTGCCAGATAAGGTAAACGTGGTAGACCCAAGACTCCCTGCGGATACAGATGCGAATCCCCCCCCCTGTTGTTGCTGTAATCGTTCCATCGGTTACTGTTAACTGAACCGTCGTTATTTCTCTTGGCGCAGTAGTATCCGGATCAGCGGAACTTACTGTATTACCACTGCCTGTAAACGAAAATGGAGTATCAATATCTGTTACTACTAGTGCGGGTACCGTGTTTATTGGATTATCATTGACCAGCGTGGCCGTTAAAGTTAAGGTCGCCGTTTGACCCGTATTGGTCGTATAGGTAATCACCGGAACCGCCCCGTGAAAATCGGCTGCCGGCACATATTCATAACTCCCATCCGCATTCAGCTCAATGGTCCCCGCTCCCCCCGGTAAGGTCTGCGCACCACTACCCGCGGCAATCCCCGAGGCGCCTCCCGCAATACTATAGGTCGCCACACTGGTATTATTCGATTCATCATTGGATAACACCCCACTACTCGCATTGACCGTTAAGGTGGTATCTTCCGCTATCGTATTGGTATCATTGACCGGGTCGTTATTATCTTCGGTTACATTTAGTGTAAACGTATTAGAGGTCGCACTAACAGAACCCGCACTATCCCTAACACTAAACTCAAAAGCTGCATATGAACTACCATTTCCATTCGCAACAGGGGTAAAAACTAATAGCCCAGCATTTATATTAGCAACAGAAATAAAATCTCCCACACTAACTGGAAGGCCATTCAATGTAAGATTACCTAACACAGGAAGAGTATCAATGCGTATATCTGCAAAGGCATCCGCATCGGAGTCAGAAAAAGCAAAGTCCGTTGCTGCAGAAAACACATAGCTACTATCCTCAGCAATGGTCGCACTACCATCAACAGCACTAGGAAGAGCATTATCTACTACCGAGGTAACATTAACAGTAACGGTTCCAGTGCTGGAAGTACCACCATTAGTCACAGTATAACTAAATGTATCTGTGCCATTAAAATTAGCTGGAGGATCATAAGAAATAGTGTCACCATTAATGGTTAGTCTTGCACCATTAACTGAGGTAGAGTTAGGTAAAGAAATCGTAGCACCGTCAGCATTTAGATCATTACTCAAAACGTTAATATTCAACGTAGTATCTTCACGTGTAGTGACATCATCATCAATGGCACTCGCTGGTAGGATTATTGTTTCTGTAACAAGGGTCGTCTCTAATGGCTCGTTATCATCACCTTCGTTCTCTTCTGTCTTTATAGAAGTATCACCCGTTGGTTTTTGTTCCGGAAAGTCGCCATTATCAGTCTCAATATCAGACCCTGGAATTTTTTCTGGGTGCTCTGTATCTATAGGACCCTCAAATGCACCGGTATCAACACCCGCATCCGGCAGTTCCTCTTCGTTCCCTCTTTCAACAAAACTCACCAAGTTGCCATCACGCAAAGAATTATCCAAATCACCCCCTGCTGACGTTGGATCAAATTCTTCCTCCAAGTTAATGTCAGCCACTCGGTTAGACTGACTGCTTTCATCAGCAGTTTCAATAGCTGACTCAGGGAGGATTCCGTTAAACCGTTCAACAACTTCGTTTATTGGTTTTACACCCACATCAATAGGGTTTTCTTCAGATGAAGAGGCAACTTCAGCTGCAATATTCTCTAGTAACACGTTGTCAAATTTGGCGGCATGAGCAGAATTAATAAAGAGAACACCAGAGCTACCAAAATTTCCTGTATCGGCAGTACTGATCAGTACAGAAGCTCCGGTGCCCGCTATAACCCTGTCCCCAGTAAAAATCGTCATTCCCGGCTGTGCAACGACCTGTTCGCCAGAGGCACGAATAATGAGAGCATCACCACTACCTTGAATCGAATCAATTTTACCAATAACGTTGTTTTTGTTAGCCATGGAACACCTCTACTCAATTTACTGATTACTGACCAAGCACGACCCTTTATTATCCAGTAATAAGAATAATAGTTACAAATACCCTTTTGCTATATAAACGATTGTTTTATATCCAGCCAATGCTATTTGATGCCTAAGGCTTTCGTTAGTTGCCCAGAAGAGTTAAGTACACGAATTTTTGAATACATCTGGTCATATTTAGTGTTTGCATAGGCTTGTTTTGCACTCACTAGTTCATTTTCTGTATTTAGCAGATCTAGCAAGGTACGACGACCAATATTAAACTGCTTAGTATAAGCCTCCTTAGTAGTTGTCACCGACTCAACGTGAACAGTAAGATGCTCTAACTGCTGCTTAGTTGCTTCATAAGCATACCAAGATAAACGCATACCTTCTTCTGCCTCCCATTGAGCACCACGGTAGACTTCTTTTGCTTGGGTAAGTAACTCTGCCATTTGTTTACGACGCGCCTGATGAGCGCCACCCTTGTAAAGGTTATAGCGTAAACGCAAGGCAATCACCCAATCCTCATTTTTACCCTCCGCACCATCAATATCCTCATTCCAAGTACGGTCCCCCTCAATAAGTAATCTAGGGTAGTTCTCGCTTTTAGACGCAGTATGTTGAGCTTCAGCAGCCTCAATATCAGCCAACGCAGATTTAATAGCCGGGTGTTCGACGAGAGACAGCTCGATAGACTCATTCAAGTCCACAGGCAAAACAAAATCAATCGGTTCCTCCATGACAGAGGCATCGGGAATATAACCTACAAGACCTTGAAACTGACTGAGTGCATTTAAAAAGTTGTTTTTCCCAGCAATAAAATTACTGGTTGCTAATGACAACCTCACCGCAATTTGGTCGACATCAACCCGACTCCCTACCCCGGCTTTACTTCTCAGTTGCATTTGGTCATAGATATTCTGATGCTCATCTAAAGATTCTTTTAAAAGTGATAACAGTTCTGCTTCACGCAATACGTTAATATAAGCTTGCGAAACACGGAGAGCGGCATTCTCTTGCACGTCAATAGCACTATACAGGGCACTTTTATACCGCGCTTTCTGACGCTTTACCTCCGAATGGGTTGCATTACCATCGTAGACGGTCTGCCTTAAGCGCAGTGCGGCCTCTTCTCTGGTCAGGGTTATTCCCTGATTTTGCGTAGAAGGAGACTGTGTCCATTCACGTCCCACTCCAGCTTCTGCATCCAAAGTCGGTAAATAGCCTGCTCTAGCACCACGGACCTCTTGTGCCCGAGCCAACATTTCCTGGCGCGCAGCCTGAATATCAGGATTACTTTTTAAAGTATCTTTAATCACATCTTGAAGTGTTAATGCATAAGCAGGCAATGACAACATGACACATGTTGAAAATAGTGCAAGCAAAATACCTCTTCGTGAACAAACATAACGTTTCATAAATGACCCCTGAATAATTAAAAGCATTATAGCTCTAAAAAAGATGTAACGCTCAGACCGTAAATTATAAGATATGTATTCCCAAAAACACTCTATCAGTAGAAAACCTATAAAAACTAATGAGTTACAAATTGTTACTAAAAAAATACTTCACATGAAGCCGCAAGCGTATGATAAACAATTTCTTTTTACGTGCTTTCGTCTATAAAACCAATGGTTTTATGCCATCTAACGGCTATAACATCTAGAACTATTGCATTTTTATCACTATGAATGAATGAAACATAATAACCCAAAAAAGCGTGAAATACATCACATTACAATTATTGCAAGGTTGTTATTCTTTTAACATGAGTAAATAGCAATCAATAATGATAGGCTACACTTTTTATCTTTCCCTCAAGGCCAATTGCTTGGTTTTCAGAATAGGTTTTAAAATATAATCAAGTATTGTTTTTTCGCCGGTTAAAATATCAACACTGACTGTCATGCCTGCAATAATAGGTAACGGCTTCTCTTCATCCCCCAAAAAGGATTGCTGGGTCTCAATTTGTACCATATAAAAGCTATTTCCCTCTTCATCCGTAATGGTATCAGGACTAATATGAACCACTTCTCCCAGCAAACCACCATGAATAGCAAAATCATATGCTGTAAATTTCACCATAGATTTCTGTCCTGGATGCAAAAAAGCAATATCAGCAGGACTTATCCGCGCCTCCACCCTCAAGCTATCTTCAGTGGGAACAATCGCCATTATATCCCTACCTGGCTGAATAACCCCCCCCAAGGTTTTAACAAACAATTGCTTAATGGTGCCTGCCACAGGCGACTTGACCAACGTACGGTCTACTTGGTCAACAATAGCCTGACTGGACTCTGCCAACCTCGACAGCTCTGAGCTTACTTCGTTGTATTCTAATTGAGCCTGACTACGGAAGGCAGACTCAGCAGCAGCCAAGGTCTTTTCAGACTCACTGAGTGAAGATTTAATACGCGGTATGGTTAACCGGGCAACATTCATTTCGCCTTGAATATCATTCACTTGGCGCCTTAGGCGCAATAGTTCAACCTTAGAGACAGCTCCTTGCTTAACGAGTGGCTCCGTTAAATCCAGCTCATCTTTCAGTAACTTATAACTACGCCCTAGTTGCTGAGACTTAGCTAGCCATTCAGAAAGCTCTTGACGCTTCTGAGCAATTTGCTGAAGTATCACCTGATTACTTGAACTCAATTCTTGAGCCCGAGCGACATAGGATGCTTTTTCGATACTAACAACCGCTTTCGGTATAATTTTCAGCAGCTCTTTTTCCGGAAACGGCCTACCTTCTGCTTCTGCAATGAGGCGTGCAGACTTCGCTTTCAATTGAGCTTGGTTTACCTGAGTTTCTGCAAGCGAAGATGAAAAGCGCTTATCATCGAGCCTAACCAACGGTTGCCCCCGTTCTACTTGCTCTCCTTCTCTCACATAAACCTCAGCAATAATACCTCCCTCCAGATTTTGTACAATCTGTACATATTGAGAAGGAATCACCTGCCCCTCACCGCGAGTAAATTCGTCAACCGTCGCAAAAGCAGCCCATGTTACGATGACCACAATAAATAATATGATTGCCCACAACAATTGCTGCCCGCCCCGAGGAGATTGATACAATATTGCTGCAGAAGCTGATGATGCATAGGTTAAATCATCATCATCGATATCTTGCCGGGCATGGGAACAGAACATTTTTTCTATATTAAGAGACACGTAATTGCCCCTTTTGCAACGCTTCCAACACCGGTCCTTTAGCGCCATCTGCAATAATTTTTCCGCTATCTAAAACAATCAGACGGTCAACCATCGCTAATAGTGATGCCTTATGGGTAACAAGTATTAGGGTTTTTCCTTTAACCGCCTGAGCCAAACGTCCGGTAACAATGGTTTCTGTCGTATTATCCATTCCACTGGTTGGCTCATCATATAGATACATAGGCACGTCATGCAACATTGCCCTGGCCATGCCAACGCTCTGCCTTTGTCCACCTGACAACGCTTGCCCACGTTCTCCAACCGCACGATCAAAGCCTAACGGATGATGATCAACAAACTCTTTTACCCCTGATAATTCAGAGGCACGCAAAATGTCTTCGTCTTCTACATGAGGAGAGCCATACATAATATTCGATTTAACTGAGCCTGCAAAAAGTGTTACCTCTTGTGGCATATAGCCAATATGGCGGCGCAAATCTGCTGGATCAATCTGTTGACTATCAATACCATCAATTAAAATACTACCTGAATCTGGTTTATATAACCCTAAAATCAGCTTATGAATAGTGGATTTACCAGAACCTATACGACCTATTAAACCCACTCTTTCCCCTGGATTAATCGCAAAAGCAACATCATTTAAAACGTTATATTCCTCTCCTGGATAAGCAAATGTGACATTTTTAAATTGTATAGATCCACTAAAACTAGGCCGCTTAATGAAAGGCTTTTTGGGGTCTCTCTCTTGTGTTTTTTCAACTAGGCTATTCAGAGCTTCTAAGGCCGTTTTTGTCTGATCATAAGTCACCAGTAAACCCGCAACTTGAGCAATAGGAGCTAAGGCTCGAGAGGTCAGCATCACAGAGGCAATAAGAGCCCCCATCGTCATTTCTCGTTCTGAAATCAAATAAACCCCTAAAATAACAATCACAACATTAGCCACCTGTTGTACCGTCCCTGAAAATATATTGACCGAGAGAGTATACATTCTCATCTTCTGACTCCAATGAGAAAGATGGCCAACAGATTGCTCCCACAACCGTTGCACAGCCCCTTCTGCCCCCAATGTTTTCACTGTTTCTAGGCCAACCATTGACTCAACTAAGGTCGCATTCTTTTGGGCTCCAGAAGCAAATGTCTGTTCTACTGCATGTTGAATAGACCCGCGCATCATCAATCCGTAACCTAAAATCAACAATAAAGAAATAAAAGGCACTACAGCTAATAAGCCACCGATATAGAAAATCAACACAATAAAAACAATAACAAATGGCATATCAACAAATGCAGCAATGGTTGATGTCGTGTAAAAATTTCTCACTGTATCAAACTCCTTAAATTGGCTAGTAAATGCGCCAACAGAAGCAGGACGTTCGCTATACCGTGACCCGAGTACACGTTCAAACAAAAATGAGGAGAGTAGAATATCCGACTTTTTACCCGCCACTTCAATAAAGTAACCACGTAATCCTTTTAAAATCGCATCGAACACATAAACAATCAGTACGCCTATAGCCAACACCCACAATGTTTCTATCGCGTTATTGGGTACTACCCGATCATAAACATTCATCACAAATAAGGGAGTAGCGACGGCAAAAATACTAATAAAGAAAGCAGACAATAAAACATCGCGATAGATACGCCATGACGATCGCATAACAGACCAAAACCAGTGATCTTTATTACTATTTATCGAGTGCACCTCTGAAGCAACATCATCATCCAGATGATACGCTGGACGAGTATAAATAGCGTATCCCGCATAAGCCTGAGCCAACGCATCTAAAGCAACCACCTTTTCGATTCCGGTTTTGGATTCTAGAATCTGTGCCTTGCCTTGCTCTAAGTCATAAGAAAGTAAAATAACGGCTCTATTACGTTTTAAAATCAGGGTGGCAGGAAGCACAATATCAGGTATATTATTGAGTGGCTTCTCAACCACTTTAGCATTTAAGCCTGCACGCTTAGAAGCCCTCACAAAAAGCTCAGGCGTTAATTTTTCATCAACCAAGGGCAGCCCTGCAATGAGTGAGGTTTCCGAACAGGGTGTATTTTCTAGTTTAGTAATCAATAGTAAACATGATAATAGAGGGTCATGAAAACCTTTAGGCTGATCCACGTCGACATTCATTGGTGTACTACTTGATAGCTCTTGCTCTAGAGAACTTTTTTTCAATGGGTTTGCCTATTTTATATAATGCTTATGATGGATTATTAACTAACGCTATTCAGTTAATCGCCCAATGTATATTATTTTAGTCTATATTATTAGGGCCTGTTGACTTTTTACCTTCCCCAAGCATTAGCTTTATTATAGCACTGGGGAATTCCAGCTAAAATCATAAATAACTCCTATAGGAACATCAACATGCCTTATATTCAACGCAATTCAGACAACAAAATTATTTCCTTAAAACAAACTCCCGATGATGAACACGAGGAGTATTGTTCTCCAACCCACATAGAAATAGTTGAATTTTTAACCGGAAGCAGTGAATTAAACGACGCAAAAGAAACCCTGTCAGAGTCTGATCAAGATTTTACACGAGTTACAGAAGATTTGATTAATTTACTAATAGAAAAAAATATTATTCTATTTACTGAATTACCCACAGTCGTCCAACAAAAAATGGTGGCCAGGAAAAAATTACGCTCAAATATGCATAATAGTCCATACAACTTTTTAGACGATAGTGAATCTCTTTAAATTAACTCACACTCGATTCAAGCTCTCAAAACAGTGGATATTTTTCCAATCGCTGAAGCCATCACTAGTTGCGACCTGTTCACCTGAAAAAACATCACGTTGACAAATTACCAGCCCAATTCCAATGCTTGTAACAAAATGCGGAACAACAGATTACAGGCACCAAACATTAACGGCAGGAACAAACATACCGCGTATCCAAACAATGCTAATATAAAAAAACGGGAAGCATGTTTTAGCAGGTATTATTTACCAAAACCAGGGGGTAACCCTCCCATGGGAAGACCACTATTCAGAATACCGCTCATTCCCCGCATCATTTTGGCCATTCCGCCACCTTTCATTTTCTTCATCATTTTAGCCATTTGCTTATATTGCTTTAACAAACGATTAAGATCTTGTACACGAGTACCAGACCCCATAGTAATTCGGCGCTTGCGGGAACCATTTAACATATCAGGATTTTTACGCTCTGCAGGTGTCATGGAATCAATGATGACTTCCATTTTCTTAAGCTGACTAGCCATATCTGCTTTTTCAAGCATTTGAGACATATCGCCCATTCCTGGCATTTTTTCCAACATAGTACCCATGCCTCCCATATTACTCATCTGCTGGAATTGCTCTTTTAAGTCATTCAAATCAAAGCGCGTTCCCTTTTGTACCTTTTCAACCAGTTTTTGAGCTTTCTCTTTATCAACGGTGCGTTCTACTTCTTCAATCAAGGAAAGCACGTCTCCCATGCCCAAAATGCGAGAAGCAAGGCGGTCTGGATGAAAAGGTTCCAGAGCATCCACTTTTTCCCCTATCCCTAGGAACTTGATAGGTTTACCCGTTGTGGCTCTCACCGACAAAGCTGCACCACCCCGTGCATCACCATCTGCCTTGGTAAGAATAACTCCCGTTAATGGCAAAGCCTCATTAAATGCTTTAGCAGTATTTACAGCATCCTGACCAATCATGGCGTCAATAACAAATAACGTTTCAATGGGATTTATTGCTTTCTGCAAACACTGAATTTCAGCCATTAACACATCATCTATGGCTAAACGGCCTGCGGTATCCACAATCACTACATCCAAATGCTGTTTTTTAGCGGCAACAATAGCCTCTTTGGCAATAGTTTCCGGCTTTTGCTCAGTCGTAGATGGAAAAAAGGTTGCGTCTACTTGTTCAGCTAGAGTCTCTAACTGTTTAATCGCCGCAGGACGGTAAACATCCGCACTGACTACCATGACCTTTTTCTTTTCACGATCTTTTAAATAACGAGCAAGCTTAGCAACAGAGGTGGTTTTACCCGCTCCCTGCAAACCAGCCATTAAAATGACTGCTGGAGGCTGAGCCGCTAAATTTAGTGTCTCATTCGCTTTCCCCATCATCTCTGTCAATTCACTCTGTACAATTTTAATAAACTGTTGAGAGGGATTTAAAGAACGAGCAACCTCTTGCCCCACAGCACGTTTACGTACACTATTAATAAAATCTTTAACCACTGGTAAAGCAACATCAGCCTCCAATAGTGCCTTACGTACATCGCGTAGTGCATCCTGAATATTGGCATGGCTTAAACGCCCTTTACCAGAGATTTTCTTAAGAGACTTCGATAAGCGACCCGTTAAATTGTGAAACATAGGTATTTTTACTATAGATTAGGTGTATTAGGTAGATAGAGCTAAAGCATCGTAAATGCCCCAGTTTTAAGGAGGCGAGTATAACAGGCATTGACAGGAAATGTGAGGGGTATAGCTACCCAAGTCAGGACCACCTCATCACTTGTTCATTGGCTTTCAACGTTCGATCATGTTAACCCAATGCTCACCTTGGAAGTTTGCTTTTAGAAATTGTATCTCATTGGCCTTACTCATTTTTATCTGATTCAAACCAAGTGAGTTGATCTCTTAATGATACGACTCCCCCAACAATTAACAGAGTTGGTGCATGGACTCCCTTACTTTCAATCGTTGTCGATAATGTGGATAATGTTGCCGTGTGCACCCTTTGCTCTGGTGTGGTGCCCTTTTCTACCAAGGCTACCGGAGTATCTGTCGCTCGGCCATATCGAATCAAGGAATCACAAATTTCCTGTAAATTCGCTAAACCCATGTAAAATACCAAGGTTTGCTTGGGTTCAACCAGTGCTTCCCAAGGCAAACTCAGTTTATCACTTTTAGTATGTCCCGTAATAAAACGTACAGATTGCGCATAGTCTCGATGCGTTAGAGGGATACCTGCATAGGCAGAACAGCCTGATGCTGCTGTAATGCCTGGCACAACTTGAAATGAAATCTGGTTTTCTGCCAATAATTCAATTTCTTCCCCACCACGACCAAAAATAAACGGGTCCCCACCTTTTAAACGCAATACTCGCTTACCCTGCTTTGCCAGATCAACCAATAACTGATTAATGGCCTGTTGAGGAACCGCATGGTCATTACTTTTTTTGCCCACATAAATACGCTCTGCATCCCGGCGAACCAAATTAAGTACTTTTTCGCTAACCAAACGATCATAAAGTACCACATCGCTTTGTTGCATGAGCCGTAACGCTTTAAACGTTAATAGATCAGGGTCACCAGGTCCACCGCCTACTAAATAGACTTCACCATCCAAAACGGTATCATCCCTTTCGCTTAATAAAGACTCAAGCACTTGCTCTGCTTCGTTAATTTTTCCAGCAAATACTTTTTCAGCAACGGTTCCACTAAATACTTTTTCCCAAAAACGGAGCCGTTTTGATTCAGCAGGAATATGTTGCTTAACACGGTGGCGAAAGCGACTTGCCAATTGAGCCAGTAGACCATAGTTTGAGGGAAATAACGTTTCCAGTTTTTCTCGCATTTTCCGTGCTAGTACAGGAGCATCACCACCACTGGTAATAGCAATCATCAGTGGTGAACGATCAACCACTATCGGCGTGATAATGCTACAAAGCTCGGGAGAATCAACAATATTGACCGGCAGCTTCTTGGCTTGAGCCTCGCGTGATACCTGCTCGTTAACTGATTTATCATCTGTAGCACCTATAACAATCTCAGCTACTTTCAAATCACTACATTGATAAATACGTCGATAAGCCTTACCCCCACTACGAGTAATTAACTCTTGCATCTCAGCAGAAATATAGGGAGCGACAACCATTAGCTTTGCTCCGGCTTTTTCTAATAAACGCGCCTTACGTGTAGCAATACTCCCACCACCAACAATCAAGCAGGGACGGTTTTTTAAGTTGAAAAAAAAAGGCATGTAATTCATTTGAAAAATCTCGACACAAGTAGTTTGAGGCTGGATGCCAGGCATTAGATATTTTTTAAAAAACAAACATCAAGCTGAAGTGATCAGACCTTACCACTACCTACCCTATCAATGGCAAAACATACGAATAAAAACGACTGATTAATCTTCACGGAATAGGAATATACAAAAAACACAAGAGCAATTTTCATACTAGCGTATTTCAGTGATACCCATATAAGGTTGCAGTACCTCAGGAACAGCAATACTACCATCTTCCTGCTGATAATTTTCCATAATTGCTAACAACGTGCGACCAATAGCCAAACCGGAACCATTTAAAGTATGTAACAACTCAGGCTTTCCTGTTTCAGGATTACGGTAACGCGCTTTCATACGTCGTGCCTGAAAATCGCGGAAGTTACTGCAAGAAGAAATTTCACGATATTTTTGCTGTGATGGCAACCATACTTCAATATCATACGTTTTTGCAGATGAAAAACCGATATCACCCCCACATAAAATGACGGTACGGTACGGCAACCCAAGTTTTTGTAAAATAGTTTCAGCACAAGCTATAAGCTCTTCCAAAGCCTGCTCAGAATCTTCAGGTTTTACAAAATTAACAAGTTCTACCTTTTCAAATTGATGTTGGCGAATCATACCGCGAGTATCGCGCCCGTGACTACCCGCTTCACTACGAAAACAGGGAGAATGGCAAACCAGTTTTAGTGGCAATTGCTGATCATCTTGTAGCAACTCGTTACGCAAGAGATTCGTTACTGGCACTTCTGCGGTAGGAATCAAATACAATTCTCGTTCATCATTGGTTTTAAATAAATCTTCTTCAAATTTAGGCAGTTGCCCTGTACCAAACAAGGAGTCCTTATTGACCATATAAGGAACATTGATTTCTTGATAACCATGCTCGTCAATATGTATATCTAACATCAATTGAATCAAAGCTCGATGCAGGCGAGCAATACCACCTCGCATGACCGCAAAACGTGAACCAGTTAATTTACTGGCCACATCAAAATCCAGAGCTGCATAGTGATCGCCTAAATCCATACCAAGATCCACATGGTCTTTGACGGTAAAGGTAAATGTTCTTGGTTGACCCCAACGACGAATCTCAACATTGTCATCCTCGTCTTTACCTTCAGGAACGTCATCAGCGGGAATATTGGGTATAACAGCAAGTAGAGTGTTCAACTTTTCCTGAATACTTTTTAATTCTTCGTCAGCTACGGCCAGCTGGCTTTTCAAATTATCCACTTCTTTTAGTAGTGGCTCTATGCCATCACCCGCAGCTTTTACTTTACCTATATTTTTCGAACGACTATTACGTTGTTGTTGTAAATATTCGGTCTTTACCTGAATATCTTTGCGCTCTTGTTCCAATGACATCAAGGTCTCAATATCAAGGGTAAATCCGCGTTTTTTAAGCATCTTAGCAACAGCTTCTGGGGAACTGCGAAGCAGCTTTGGGTCTAACATAATCTATATTCCAACTGAAATTAATGAAATAATCTGGTCAATAACCAAATACTAATACTGACTGCCAACAAACAACCTAGCAAAGAGCTAAGCCCATAAATAATGGCATAATTTACTTGACCCTGTTGCCATAATATAAATGACTCCAGAGCAAAAGTGGAATAGGTCGTAAAAGCACCTAAAAAACCTGTTATCAAAAAAGGCTGCCATTGATCCGCAAGCCAATGTTTTTCTATGATGATGACGTAACACAAGCCAACTACTGCCGACCCCAGTATATTGGCGGTTAATGTTCCCCAAGGAAATTGTTTAGCGGTAACAGGCAGGCAGTATGTGCTTAGGCCATAACGACTCACTGCGCCTAAAGCTCCCCCTAACTGCAACCACTAACCACATCATCACTTTTTCTCTTTGAATTCTTACTGATTATTCTTCTTATAGCGCTGAATAGGACTTGCCTCATCCAAACTGCGAAGATACGTTAATTTTTCTTTAATCTTTGTTTCCAGCCCCCGATCTACAGGGTGGTAATACTGCTTATCAGCAATTTCTTCTGGAAAGTAGTTTTCTCCAGCCGCATAAGCACCGGCTTCGTTATGAGCATAACGGTAGTCTGCACCGTAATCGAGCGACTTCATCAATGGAGTTGGCGCATTACGCAAATGAACAGGAACACTATAATCCGGCATCTGTGCCACATCTGCCTTGGCTTCATTAAAGGCATTATACACAGCATTACTTTTCGGCGCTGAAGCCAAATATATGACGGCCTGGGCGATAGCCAGTTCTCCCTCGGGACTACCCAAGCGTTCCTGTGTATCCCAGGCATTTAAGCTAATCGATAAAGCCCGAGGGTCAGCATTACCAACATCCTCTACCGCCATACGCACAACACGGCGAGCAATATATAGAGGGTCACAACCCCCACCAAGCATACGCATACACCAATAAAGTGCTGCATCAGGAGACGAGCCCCGTACCGATTTGTGTAAGGCAGACATTTGTTCATAAAAAATATCGCCATTTTTATCAAAACGACGAACATCTCCACCCAGAATTTCAGTCACAACTTCGTGTGTAATATGTTGATTAACCGCCAAATCAGCAGCAATTTCTAACAAATTCAAGGCGCGTCGAGCATCCCCATTCGCGGCATTGGCTAATAATGACAATACCTCAGATTCACATTGAATCTGCCTGCCACCCAAGCCTTTCTCGGTATCACTGAGTGCATGATGTAACAAACCTTCAATATCTTCATGCGCTAAACTCCGCAGCACATAAACTCGGCTACGTGACAATAAGGCATTATTAAGCTCAAAGGATGGGTTTTCTGTGGTTGCACCAATAAAAGTCACTGTCCCATTTTCAACGTAAGGTAGAAAAGCATCTTGCTGCGACTTATTAAAGCGATGCACCTCATCAACAAATAAAATTGTCGATTTACCCGAAGCGGACCGGGTGAGTTGTGCTTTAGCAACGGCATCGCGAATATCCTTTACTCCCGCCAATACTGCCGAAATCGATTCAAACTCAGCATCAATCAGGTTTGCCAGCATTTTTGCCAAGGAAGTTTTACCCACTCCTGGAGGCCCCCAAAAAATCATGGAATGGATTTGCCCTTTTTCAATAGCTTCACGTAAGGGCTTACCCTGCCCTAACAAGTGCTGTTGTCCTATATAGTCTTCTAATCGCTGTGGCCGCAAACGTGCCGCCAGAGGCATATGCCTCTGAGAGTGGTCTAGTGCAGGAGAGTGAATATCAAATAGGTCATCGTGCATTTAGTGATCGACCACGATATCAGTCCCTTCAGGAGGGATAAATTCAAAACGTCCATCATCAATGGCCGTATTGTAAATACCATCAATAAAGGTGAAAGTTGTTAGCTGAGCCAAGCTATCCAGCAAAGTCATTTTGCTCAATCGATCATTGTCAAAATAAACCGTCAGCTCTGTAAATAACTCCTGCGCATCTTTTGGTATCAGTCGATAACTGGATTCATCCAATTGACTCACTTGATAGTGATGAGTGATTTTTTCTACATCTCCACTCAGCAATAACGCCGGTGTTCGTGAGAGTCTTTCATCATAATCCCGGATAGTGACCTGTTCTAAATCAGCATCATATAACCACACCGTTTTCAAATTAGAGACCAATAATTGGGGAAAGGGCTCTTTCGTTTGCCAGTAAAAATAGCCTGGGCGTTTTAACCAAAAATCACCCGTAGAGTCTTCTTGTATTGCTTCGCCCTGATCATCGACCAATGATTGTCGAAATTGACCAACAAAGGTTTCCAAGGCGCTGAGTTTTTCAGCTAGCCGATGTGCATCACTACCGGCTCTCACCTCAAAAGAAGAGAGAAGCGTAGATACAGCAACCATTAATAACAACTTCATCATAAATAATAGTCAATCCTATTTAGGTGGCGGAGGGGCAATGACTTCACGGTTGCCATTGTGACCCGCTTCAGTAATAACACCAGCAACTTCCATTGATTCAATCAAACGGGCTGCCCGGTTATAACCAATACGTAATTTACGCTGTACTGATGAAATAGATGCTTTGCGGCTCTCGGTCACAAAAGCAACGGCTTCATCATACAAGGCATCACCTTCACCATCACTTTCACTACCCTCCCCTTCAGTACTCAAGCCGGGTACGGGTATAGAGTTAGTACTTTCATCAACAATACCATCGATATAATTAGGCTCACCACGTTTTTTCCAATCATTAACCACCCGGTGAACTTCATGATCATCCACAAATGCACCATGCACTCTCACAGGCACACTGGTACCAGGGGGGAGATACAGCATATCACCATGCCCCAATAACTGTTCAGCCCCACCTTGATCAATAATAGTCCGTGAGTCTACTTTGGACGACACCTGAAACGCTATACGGGTAGGCACATTGGCTTTAATCAAACCAGTAATCACATCTACAGAGGGCCTCTGTGTTGCCAATAATAGGTGAATACCTGCTGCACGGGCTTTTTGTGCAATACGTGCAATCAGTTGCTCTACTTTTTTACCAACAATCATCATCATGTCAGCAAATTCATCTATAACGACCACAATCGCAGGCAAAGTTTCCAAAGGAGGGGCTGTAGGTATTGCTTCACCAGCAATAAATTCCTCCTCCGGACGCCATAAAGGGTCCAAAATAGGTTCTCCGTGCTTGGTGGCATCTCCAATTTTCCGGTTATAACCTGCTAGGTTACGTACACCCAATGCAGCCATTAGTTTATAGCGACGTTCCATTTCTCCCACACACCAACGCAAGCCATTTGATGCATCTTTCATATCCGTAATAACGGGAGTCAGTAGATGTGGAATTCCTTCATAAACTGACAGCTCGAGCATTTTGGGATCTACCAGAATTAAACGGACATCCTTAGGCGATGATTTATAAAGCAAGCTGAGCAGCATAACGTTAATACCAACTGATTTACCAGAACCTGTGGTGCCAGCAACCAGTAAGTGAGGCATTTTAGCTAAGTCTGCCACTATAGGTTCACCAGAGATATCATTACCTAGAGCGAGTGTCAGTGGTGACTTGGAATGATCATAAACGGTTGATGAAAGCACTTCGCTTAAACGAACCACTTCTCGGTGTTCATTGGGTATTTCAATCCCAACAACTGACTTACCAGGTATGACTTCTACAACACGGACACTAACTACGGCCATAGAACGCGCCAAGTCTTTTGCCAAACCCGTGATTTTACTCACTTTAACTCCTGCTGCTGGTTGTAACTCAAAACGGGTTACCACGGGCCCCGGCAATACAGAAACTACTTCTGCGGACACACCAAAGTCTTGAAGTTTAAGTTCTAATAAGCGAGACATGGCCTCCAGTGATTCTTCTGAAAAGCCCTTATTGTTAGAGCGATCCACTGAATCCAGCAAATTCAGAGGAGGTAGCTGCCCAGTGACTGGGGCATCAAATAAAGTGACCTGTCTTTCCTTGTCTACCCGTAGACTAGGCTTTGACTTAGCCATCGGTTTTTCAATAGTGGGAGGGATACGATCCTTCATTTTCCTCGTTTGCTTAATTATCGCATCTTGACGCTGTTTCAGTACATTTTTAACTTGCTGTTGTTCCTGTTTTTTCTGGAGATAACGCGAGTACAACACACTTCCCCACCGCCATACTTTCTCATAAGCTAAAATGCTCCAACGTCCAATACCTTCAGCCAAACGCAACCATGACAGATTGGTAAATATCGTTATACCCAGCAAACCCAAAGCCAAAAGCAGTAAGGTAGCACCGAGAAAACCCAAGGCTTTCTCCAAGGCTTCAGAGACAGCTATTCCTAATACACCACCATCTGAAAAAGGGAGTTCACTCACTTCACCTGTCGTCTGTATAGACATTAGACCTGTACCCGCAACAATCACCAATAACAGGCCAACAAAGCGTATACTCAACAGTAAGGCATCAAATGGGTTATGTTGATGACGTTCCTCAAAACTACGCCACAGACGATAAGCCACCATCAATGGAAACAGATAAGAAATATAGCCAAAAAATGAAAAGAAATAATCTGCCAACCAAGCCCCTGTAGGCCCAAGAGCGTTGTGCACCACTGCATGGGTTCCCGTGCTGGACCAACCTGGATCAGCCGTAGAATAGGAAAATAGTGCTAGCAATAAATAAATGCACAATAATAACCATCCCAGTAACGCTCCTTCTTTCAAAATACGTAGAATAAGACGCTGGGCAGCCGAAGTGGTTGATGAAACATTTTCGGTATTTGCTTTCAATCGTGAATCCTTTTGAGTTTATAATATAGGTTCTGTACCACTTGATAATACAGGGAGTTTTCAAAGCAAAAAACGATGAACCGTATTTAACCCCAAAAAATCTCTGTTTCTGGGGTACGCTTTAGCTCTAGTCAGTCTCCTGCATGGCATGTTATGATTCCCCGCTATTGTAATGGCTGCAGTTATTTTTACTAGGGCACCCAGAGCGTTAGTCACAAATTATCAAAAAAACTAGAGGTTTTACGCACTAAAGTGTCCAGAAAACTCTTCTGTTCGATTCTTTCAATACATACTAAGGTACATAATGATCGTCGGTAAACAGCATCACCGTTTAATTATTTTAGGTTCAGGCCCCGCTGGTTATACTGCAGCCATTTATGCTGCACGCGCTAATTTGAACCCTGTGGTTATTACTGGAATGCAACAAGGTGGTCAACTTACAACAACAACAGAAGTAGAAAATTGGCCCGGCGGTGTACATGACCTCCAGGGACCTGACTTAATGGTACAAATGCAACAACATGCTGAGCGGTTTGATACCAATATTATTTTTGATCATATTAACGAGGTTGATTTACAACAGCGCCCATTTGTCCTAAAGGGCAACGATACCTACACTTGCGATGCTCTGATTATCGCAACGGGTGCCTCTGCTCAATACTTGGGATTAGAATCAGAAAAAGCTTTTATGGGTAAAGGCGTCAGTGCCTGTGCCACTTGCGACGGTTTCTTTTACCGAGACCAAAAGGTAGCCGTTATCGGAGGTGGTAACACTGCGGTAGAAGAAGCTCTATACCTTTCCAATATTTGTAAAGAAGTGGTACTTGTTCACAGACGAGATAGCTTGCGCGCTGAAAAAATCCTGCAGGATAAATTGTTTGATAAGGCAAAAAACGGCAATGTTACCCTTCTATGGAATCATACGCTAGAAGAAGTACTGGGGGATGAAAGCGGTGTTACTGGCATAAAAGTGAAAAGCACTAAAGATGGCAATACTCAGGATATTGACCTAATGGGTGTGTTTATTGCTATTGGCCACAAACCCAATACCGATATATTAAAAGGCCAACTGGAAATGAATAATGGGTATATTACCATCAATAGCGGACTCAATGGTAATGCAACCCAAACCAGTGTAGAAGGTGTTTATGCATCAGGTGATGTGGCTGACCATATTTATCGACAAGCAATTACTTCAGCAGGTTCGGGATGTATGGCAGCCCTAGATGCTGAGAAATTTTTAGACCAGCAAACGTAAAAAAAGCGGTTCTTAATAATGGACGATATAAAACCTTTCACACGGTTCACTGTGTATTAAAACGCTTAAATATAAGCTATAAAAAACACACAACAACATCCTAAAGCCAACAAAGCATTACATATTGCATTCAAAAGCAAGGTGGGAACTCCAACTCACTTTTAATGTTTAAGGAATTCGTCCACACTTGCACATTAGACAATAGTCGTTTCATTGGAATTCACTTACCTAGCCATGGAAAATCAGAGATGATTGATGGACTAGGTATTCCTACACGGCAACTCAGACGCTTTTTCAGCCTTACTGATCAATAAGGCGGTAAACATTGTTAACCATTGTTATACCAACGTTTTTTTTGAAACTCATTATAGACTCAGGATGAAATTGAACGGCGGCAATAGGTAGATTATTATGCCGTACCGCCATCACGACGCCCTCTTCTGTTTCCGCAGTAACATGCAATTCGCTCGGGAAAGTCGTTTTATCAACATAAAGGGAATGATACCTGCCCACCTGGACTATTTCTTCAGTTATTCCTGTAAAAATCCCCCTACCCGGTTCTAGCAGCTTAATATCAGAAGGGCGACCGTGATAAGGCCTTGGCAAAATACTTAATGTGCCACCAAAGTGTTCAACTAAACCCTGTAACCCCAAACAAACTCCAAACACTGGTAGGCTACGCTTAATGACCATGCCAATGGTTCTACTGAGATTAAAATCTTTTGGACAACCTGGTCCAGGCGATAACACAACAAGATCCGGGTTTACATCGTCCAGTTCTTGTTCTTCGAAGCCACTTCTTAGGGTTGTAACATTCGCGCCAGTTTGCCGGAAGTAGTCGGCCAACGTGTGCACAAAACTATCTTGGTGATCAATAAGAAGCACTTTTTTATTTTTACCCAAAAAAGTGGGCAAAGATACTTTTTCATCACTGTGCACATTTGAGCCTTTCAACGCTTTAATAAGGGCGGAAGCTTTCAAATGCGTTTCTTCTTCCTCTGCTTCAGGAATTGAATCAAATAAAAGTGTTGCTCCTACTCTGACTTCAGCAACACCTTTGGCAATACGGACAGTTCTTAATGTGAGCCCAGTATTCACGTCACCATTAAAACCCAGTTTTCCAACAGCCCCGCCATACCAACGGCGAGCCGATTTTTCATGCTTCTCTAAAAATTTCATCGCTCCGAGTTTAGGTGCACCAGTAACAGTCACTGCCCAGGTATGGCCCAAAAATGCATCAAGCCCGTCAAAGCCATTTTTTAAGCGGCCCTTTACATGGTCCACTGTGTGAATTAAACGGGAGTAGAGCTCAATTTGACGACGACCTACAACTTCAACACTACCAGGTACGCATATACGTGATTTATCGTTCCTGTCCACATCTGTACACATAGTTAACTCGTAATGGTCTTTATCCGAGTTTAATAGTGCTTTAATTTGGTCTGCATCAGCTATTGCATCTTCACCTCTTGATATCGTTCCTGAAATTGGGCAGGTTTCAACTAAATCACCCGTTACGCGAACAAACATTTCCGGTGATGCTCCAACCAAATACTCTTCGTTTCCAAGGTTCATTATAAAACCGTAAGGCGAAGGGTTTGCTTTTTGAAGACGCAAGAAAACTTCAGAAGGGGTATCTTTACAGGGTAAAAAAAACATTTGTCCTGGCACTGCTTCGAATAAGTCTCCTCGTGCAAACCATTCCTGAGCGATACGGGCTATATCAGCGTACTCCCCTCGTTTGTGATCGGATTCTTTCTCAATTTTTTCAGCGGGTTTATAGTCCCGAGAAGAACCGGTACGTTCAAATTGGCTGGTACTGTTACCATCGACAGTGAGTTCATATTCAAATAAATGGGACTCTTGACGGCTATGATCTCGAATTAGGATGGCATCTGGAATGAACAGAACCATATCCCGCTGATCTTTTTCCCGCTCAAGAGAAAAATTGATCTGCTCAAATTGAAACGCAAGATCGTAACCAAAGGCACCATACAAGCCTAAATGATCATCTTCTTCACTATAAAAAATAGATTTCAAAATACGCAGAGCACTGAATACTGATGGTTGATGACTACGCTCTTCTTCTGTGAAGCGCTTGGTCGTACGAATAATTGAAAAGGATACTTGTTCGCCGCTGCTGTTAAGATCCGAAATATAATCAATACCTTCAAAGGCATTACAAATAGATGGAAGTAATATTTCACCTCGCTTATTTAATGCTTGAATACGCACATCATTTAAGCGAGTGGTGATCATTAATATCGGGTCTATAAACCCCATATCCCAACGTTTATAACGGTTAGGGTATTCATAACTGGAGGATAAAAGGCAACCAAGTTTTGTATCAAGTTGCAGAGCCAATTCACTAACCGCCGTTTCATAGCACTTAGGTGTTGCTTTTCTTTCGATCCTAATTCCCGATGATGTTGTGTAAGAAGAAGCCAGTTGCACCTCTCAACCTCCAAAGTCTGTTTAGCAAAAGTAGCGCGTCGGTTTATATCAAATACCAATGGTTCATGCAATCTGAATAGAGGAGCATAGGTAATCCTTGGTAAAACACTATACCCTTCTATAGGACTGACAAAAACCTAAATAACATGAATTCGGAGTAAAAGTTATACGATGCGCCTTTAGCCTAATCTAATGATACTGTGCAACAATCAAAGAGATCAAAATGAAGTTAATACAATCATTCCATTAGAGCATTGTCTGCTTGCGACACTGAAACCAAGAAAAACGTTATCTCATTATCCGAGGAGATTGCTAGCGCCCAACTGCCATAATAATCCTGTCGTTTCTGAGGGAGCTTCATAGCCCTTATTCACCCACAGGTCTCCTACCGCCACCAGCTCAGTACCCATATAAATAAGCGGTACTCGACCTCTTAACCAAGTTTCCAAGCCATATTCCTGCAGCAGCTTTTTAACCGTTTGAGAACGTTGCCTATGACTTGGAGTACAGCGTTCTCCTCCCTGACGCCAACGAATGGTATAGGGGCGCTTAACCAGCCGTAAAGCGCTATTGTCCTGTTGATCAACATCCACCCAATGTAAAGCACCCGCTACTCCTAAAGAAAGCGATGTTTCCATATTCCATTTTAAAACACTATTGGGTTCTGTAAATTTAGGTAATGTCGACATTAAATACAGTCGCCCACCAAACTGGCGGCATTCCGTCTGTTTCCATGATACACAGGCCGAGCTAGCTAGATGATTACCGTTGAGAAACTGTGATTTTATATGCTCCAAATGCTCCGATTGAGGCAAGGGGTAACCCATTGAAAAACACCAATAACGCAGTAGATTATTGACTCTAGCATCAGATAAACCTTGGTTTAATAGACTAGCTTCTGGTGATATCAATGTCACTAATTGACCCAAATCTAAACTACTACCACAACGAGCCATTTGTACATTTAACTGTTGAAGATCACTCTGTGCCAATTGCTCCAACAATTGGTCCGCTTCGCGCATACGTACAGCTGTCGCCGATAGTTGCCCTTCCACACCCGGCCAACGCTGCTTAAGTACAGGTAATACCTGATGGCGCAGGTAATTGCGATCATAGCGTTCATTCACGTTACTATCATCATCGACCCATTGCAATTGATGTTCACGAGCATAACACTCAATATCTTCACGACGGGTATCCAGAAATGGGCGTAATAGCATCGCCTTACCTAATGGCCGGGATATTGGCATAGCGGCCAAGCCCTTTACACCCGCACCACGCAGTAAACGAAACAATAGAGTTTCTGCCTGATCATTACGATGCTGCCCCATCAACAAACAGTCTCCTGGTTGCAAATATTGTTCAAATACCTGATAACGTATATCACGGGCAGCAGCCTCCACTCCTTTACCTTTAGAGAAAACATCTGCTTTTTGAGAAAAATAGTCAATATTCAAAGATTGCGCCGTCTGCTGGCAATGCTGTTGCCACTGATCCGCAAATTCCGAAAGCTGGTGATTAATATGTAAGGCAATAATCGGCTTGGGGCTCTGCAAACGCTGGTTAGCTGACACCAAGCTATATAGCAACACCGTAGAATCAATACCGCCACTATAAGCGATAATCCAACGATGGCAGTGTTGATATGCTTGAAGTTGCGCTAAAATGGCAAGGTCTATTGATTCCATCAAAGACACCGTATTCTCTCAATCTATTATTCATCAACAAAGTATTCTACGACAAAAATATGTCTAAATCCTCACTACCTTATGGCGGGTGGCCATCACTTATCGACAGCGAACTACTCAGCACCAATAGTATCCGCCTGGGAGAACCCCAATTAGATCAAGGACACTGTTATTGGCTGGAACAACGCCCTGAAGAAAAGGGCCGATCTGTTGTGGTCTGCCAGGTCATGAATGCGGAAGGCGAAAAAATCCGGCAGTATGATGTGACCCCTGAGGATATCAACGTACGCACTAAAGCTCATGAATATGGTGGAGGCAGTTATTGTGTTGACCAGGGAGTCTTATATTTTGTCAATGCGGACGATCAACGCGTCTACTCTATGCCTGTAACCCCCTATTCCTCTAAAGGGGATAATCAGCCTACTGAGCTATCACCCGAGGGTAATTACCACTATGCCGACTTTTTTTTGGACCATCCGCGGCAACAGCTACTCTGTGTTTGTGAACGACTCAGGGAAAACACAGAACCTGAAAGCAGTATTATCAGTCTACGCCTCGACGGTTCTTCGACCATCGGTTTTAATGTGCTGGTCTTTGGTAATGACTTTTACTCGAACCCCAGTGTCTCACCCGATGGAACAAAAGTTGCGTGGTTAACCTGGAACCATCCCAATATGCCCTGGGATGAAAGTGAGTGCTGGCTGGCAGATTTCAATAGTACCGGGATGCTACATAAACATCGGAAGGTTGCTGGTACACATGAATCCATCTTTCAGCCTCAGTGGTCTCCAACAGGCGATTTATTGTTTATTTCTGATCGCAACAACTGGTGGAATATCTATTCTTACAATACCTACAATAAATATACTGAGCACCTATTAGACATGCCTGCAGAGTTCGCAACACCGCAATGGGTATTTGGTATGTCAACGTATGGTTTTTTAAATAGCTATACATTGTTTTGCACATTTACTGAAGCTGGACAATGGCATCTGGGTACTATTGATCTAATGACACAATCGTTTAAACGACTGGAATTGCCTTTTTCTTATATTGAAGGTATTGCCTGCCAGGATGATGATGATACCGCTGTTTTTATTGGAGCAACTGAGTCATCACCAACGGAGCTGATTCGTTGGAAGCAAGATCATTGGCAATCTATCGCATCCAGCAGTACTCTGGCGCTCGATAAAGATAACCTATCCCACCCCAAAGCGATTTGTTTTCCCAACAGTCGACAACAAACAGTCCATGGCCTGTTTTATGCCCCTACCCATGTAGAATTTGAAGGACCCACAGAGGAAAAGCCGCCATTAATTGTGATGTCTCATGGGGGACCTACAGGTGCAACCCATTCAGCACTCTCGCTAAAAATCCAGTACTGGACAAATCGTGGCTTTGCCGTATTTGATATCAATTATAGTGGTAGTACCGGTTATGGACGCGCATATCGACACCGCTTGTATTCACAATGGGGCCTACTGGATGTGGATGACCTATGTTGTGCCGCTGAATTTTGTATTGAAAAGCAATGGGTAGACAAGGAAAAGATCGCGATCCGCGGCAGTAGTGCAGGAGGCTATTCAGTGTTGGCTACCCTTACCTTTCGCGACACCTTTAAGGCAGGGGCCAGTCTATATGGTATCGGTGATCTCTCTTCACTGGCGGAGGATACACATAAATTTGAATCCTGTTATCTCAATCAGCTGGTAGGAGAATACCCTAAAGATAAAGCCGTTTATCAGCAGCGTTCTCCACTCTTCCATACCGATCAACTGAATTGCCCGGTTATTTTTTTGCAAGGGTTGGAAGATAAGGTGGTTCCACCTCATCAAGCCGAATCCATGGTTGCATCATTAAAGCAAAAAAATATTCCTGTTGCCTATGTCACACTCGCACAGGAAGGGCATGGCTTCCGTCAGGCAAAGAATATTGGTTATGCCATTGATGTGGAATATGCTTTCTATGTAGACATATTCAAACTCAATACAAAGCAAATATTACCAAAGGTGCCTTTTGTGAGTCATGCTGGCAATATTCATCGCCACAACACAGGAAGTGCTTAATGGAGCGCTGGTGCCGCAAAACTGAATGCCAAGTTGAAGCCATTGTGGAAGTATGACAGTGACTATAAAATAGTATGACGACTAAAACTCTCTACTATTTTTCATAATCTATGGCATTGATTATCCAAATAGTAGTGCCAACCTCAGTCTTTACCTCTGCTTCATCACCGACTTTCTTTTTAAGGAGTGCTCGGGCCATCGGCGAATCAATAGAAATATAGTCTTTGCGACCAAAAATTTCATCATAACCCACAATACGAAATGTAAGAATTTTACCCTCATCATTCTCGACCTCGACCCAGGCCCCAAAAAACACCTTGCCTGCCTGATCTGGATGGTACTCAATAATTTTGAGGTTTTCCGAGCATTTTCGGAGGTAACGAACTCGCCGATCTATTTCACGAAGGCGCTTTTTATTGTATTGATAATCAGCATTCTCACTACGATCACCTAAGCTTGCGGCCCAAGAAACTTTTTTAGTCACTTCTGGGCGCTCAACTCGCCAAAGTTCATCAAGTTCTTTTTTTAAAGCTTCATAGCCCTGTTTTGTGATTAGCGGGGTTTTCATAAATAAGGGACTAGCCAACTGAGATTCACCCTAAGATTATATGATGAACTACGCTGTCATTTCACGATATCGAGCCAATAATGAAAAAAGTGACGAAAAACACCCTGGCTTGTCCACAAAGATAAGTACCTGAATGATCTTTTACATGTTGGGCTAGCTTGTCCATATCGATTTTGGTTGACATTGCCAGTAAAACAGCATTCTCTTACGGGGGTATCAAGACGCTGACTGGTTGCTTGAAAAATAAGTTGGAATCTTTCTTTGGTGGCGCATACCCTTGTGCCCCTGATGAATACCATACCCCTTGTAGGCACAACCACATTTCTTGGTCTATTATTTAGAGAATAGGAGATGGATCATTTAGGGTGGTATTCATGTACTGCCTTGCCGTTTTGGGATTGAAAAATGACAAATTTACTTTATAAGATCATAGGTTTACTATCACTGGCGCTAGGTACACTCGGAGCATTTTTACCTATCTTGCCAACCACCGTCTTTGTACTGATAGCTGCTTGGTGCTTTGCAAAATCATCCCCGCGTTTATATCAATGGCTGCTAAACAATCATCTATTCGGACCCATTATTCAACAATGGGAAATACATCATTGTATTCCACCGAGGATTTGCCTGATGATTATTGCCATGGTGCTAATCTTCGGTACCATTTCATTGATGTTATTAGAAAGCCTCGCATTGAAAATCCTATTGGTAGTCCTATTAACTGTGGGCATTTATAACGTACATTCATTCAAAAGACAGCCTGCTAAGGTCAAGACAACCCACCACAAACCTTGATTGAACACAGCTAAAGTTCATTAACGATAAAATTCCACACCACCCACTATTATACAGCAACAGCAAACGGTAAACTCCCCATCTATGGCAGGCATCATCCCTCAGACTTTTATTGACGACCTTCTGGAACGCATCGACATTGTCGAAGTGATTGATAATCGTGTCAAACTTAAAAAAGCAGGTAAAAATTACTCCGCTTGCTGTCCTTTCCACGATGAGAAAACCGCTTCGTTTACTGTTAGCCCAGATAAACAGTTTTTCTATTGTTTTGGCTGTGGTGCCAGTGGCAATTCCTTGGGTTTTGTCATGGACTATGAACGCGTTAGTTTTCCTGAAGCCGTTGAAAGTCTAGCAAAAAGTGTGGGCGTTAATGTTCCTAGAGAACAAACTAAAGATCCGCAAAAACGCGCCAAAGAAGACGCTCAGGAAAAAGCCCGTAAGATCCTTTATCAATTGATGGAGTCCGCTAACACCTATTATCAGGAGCAGCTACGAATTCACCCTAAAAAAGCCGTCAACTACCTTAAAAATCGTGGGCTCAGTGGACAGATCGCCAAAGATTTTGGCATTGGCTACGCACCGCCTGGGTGGGACAATTTATTGAAAAAACTCGCGACATCAAGCGAGAAACAAAACCTCCTGCTCGAAGGCGGTATGCTAATCCATAATCAGGACAAAGACCGTTTATATGATCGCTTTCGGGAACGTATTATGTTCCCAATACACGATACCCGTGGTCGGGTTATTGGCTTTGGGGGACGAGTCCTTAATGAAGAAAAACCCAAATACCTCAACTCACCTGAAACACCCATCTTTCATAAAGGTAAAGAGTTGTACGGCCTTTACGAAGCCCGCCAAGCCTACCGACAGCTTCCCAGACTTGTAGTAGTTGAAGGCTATATGGATGTGGTGGCTCTAGCCCAGTATGGCATTCGCTATAGTGTAGCCACTTTGGGTACAGCCTGTGGTGAAGAGCATTTAAAACGAGCATTTCGTTTTACCGATGAAGTCGTCTTTTGCTTTGATGGCGACGAAGCGGGACGCACAGCCGCTCGCCGAGCAATGCAAAGCGCATTACCTGTTATGGAAGATGGGCGACAGGTCAAATTTTTATACCTTCCAGAGGGCGAAGACCCGGATACTCTGGTTCGCCAAACAGGCGCTGATAAATTTATTCGAATGATAGAAGAAGCTTCCCCGTTGGAGCACTTCCTGTTTGAAGAACTCAGTCAGGGATTAAACACCCAAACCATGGAAGGCCGAGCAAGACTGTGCAAATTAGCAGCACCACTCTTGGATCAACTACCTCGTGGGGTATATCGAGAGCTGATGTTTGGTCAACTGTCCAACCGTACACAGCTCAGTATGGATGCCTTAGTCAATCTATTAAGTGAACTGCCAACATTAGAAAAAACGACATCAGAAGAGGTAAATACACGTAGCAATAATCAACCCACTACACAAGTACCCATTCAGCACCCGAGTCCACAGGCAGCGCAAATCTCCACTTCATTGTCATCAAACCATCTATCTGTCTCCCAATTTTTCCTTGTCGAAGAGCGCGCACCAGCACTACTACTCTATAACCCACAACTTATAGAGTATGTAGAAGATATTAACACTCTATCCCATAGTAAAAATGACCATATTCTGACATTTATAGAGATTGTAAAGCTAATCAGGCAACGTCCAAATTTGACTTCTGGACAAATAGTGGGGCACTGGCAAGGCACCTTTGGGGCTAATACTGCAAAACGCTTAAGTCAATACATGCTAAAAGCTGCACTTTTCCACTATGCAAAAAACATTTCATTACGAGACAAAAAATGCGCGTTTGACAGCGTGCGTGAACTGCGAGATACCATCACATGCCTTATTAAACAACAAGATAAAAGAAGCTACGAGTTAATTATCGAGCAGCTTAAAGACAAACCAAGCAAACAATGGTCTAATGAAGAAAAAGAGCTTTACAAAAAAGCTATTGCTGCGAGGCATTCAACTTCAAATTAAGGCCCATTATTTTTGTTTTTTATTAACAACCCCCATCCTGGGTGAGTTTCAATATATAAACCTTCCTAGTTACCATATAAACTAAGCCAATCTGCAAGAGCCTTTCAGCACACGAGTAGGCTGGCCTTCGCTCGTTGTCTCAACGGCAGCAACAACTGTACCTTCAAACAGTATACTATATGATAGGCTGCTTCTATATTAATGTGTGCCTTTTCGGCACATAGTTTGACAAGACCATATATTGTATGCCACTATGGCACCATGCTATTAAAGACTAAAAACGCAGGTGATATATGGCTACTAGTTCAGAACGTAAAGAGACCCGTTTGGTTGCACGAACCTCCACTGAAATTCAGGAAATCATACAGCGAGCGGCGGATTACTCCGGTGCAACGCTTTCACAGTTCCTTATTGAGTCAGCAATGGAGAAGGCACGTAACGTGATTGAACGGACTGAAATCTTGCATCTCTCGATGGCAGGTGCTGATGCGTTGTTTGCCTCTCTGGAAAATCCAGCCAAAGCAAACGCCAAACTACTTAAAGCCGCAAAGCACTATAAGGATACAGTGAATGTCCGTGATCATTGAAGAAATCAATCGGCAACACGATCGAAAAGCATTTGATTGCGGTGTCAGAGAATTAAACCAGTGCTTACAACAACAAGCTCGGCAGAAAACCGTAAAACACATCTCAAAAACTTACGTGGCCTGCCGAGATTCTGCATCGACTACTATCATCGGCTATCACACACTTACCGGATATTCAGTGATAACACCGCCTGCCCACAAAGATTATAAAAAGTATCCTCACCCACTTAACGCTGTAAATCTGGCCCGTCTTGCTGTTGATCGTTCTTATCAAGGGCAGAAGCTAGGAGAAAAATTGTTGATTGATGTCATCTACCGGACAGTCTTGGTCGCAGAACAAATTTCAGCGATCGGACTGTTTGTTGATCCTATGACTCCAGAAGTTACCCCGTTTTATCAGCAGTATGGCTTTTTACCTGCTGACTCTGATGAACACTCACACATTGAAATGTGGCTACCCATTGCAACCTGTATAGAAATCACCAATACCTTATTGTGATTGAGTTGGATGACGCTTACCTGGGCGGTGAGGCGCGAAGCAGACGGAAAAATAGCTTTTGTTGCCATCGTTGAAACAACGAGCGAAGGCCAACCTACTCGCATTACACTGAGTGTGCTGAAAGGCTCTTGAAGATTGGCTTAGCTTAAGTAGTCATTAGGTAAACCTTTGCGATAAACGCTTGAACATACGAACGCAGTCCATAACCAAGGAGGCTTTCTGCGACAGCTAATAGTTTCGCGCTTTCCCACTAGACCTCTTTCGAAAGAGGTCTAATTACCTCGCTATAGCATTGACTCAATGGTGTATTGCCCCTCAACTCCTGCTATACTCCACGCCCTGAAAAAATTGTGCGATCTCACTCATTAATAGCTTGCTATGATTACCCTGTTTGGCATTAAAAACTGTGACACTATCAAAAAAGCCCGTCGTTGGCTCGACGCTGCAAACATCGACTACCGCTTTCATGACTTTCGTATTGACGGTATCAATGCAGAGCAAGTTACACTATGGATTGAGCAGCTAGGTCTCGAAATACTGGTGAATAAGCGCAGCACGACCTGGAAAGGGCTTTCCGAAAGTGACAAAAAAAATCTGGATAAGAACAGTGCCGTTGCGCTTATTGTCAATAATCCAACATTGATAAAGCGCCCACTCCTAGAACATAACAACAGCTACACTGTCGGTTTTAAAGAAGCGATTTATCAACACTTATTCAAGGTCTAAAACCTACAACCCACTGATCATTTTATTAAGGCAATGTTATGACTGATTATTACAGCTTTGGCCTCGGTATTGGTACACAAAACAACAAGCAGGAATGGCTGGATACCTTCTATTTTAAACCTCTATTATCACCATCAAGCAACATTATCTCGGCATTACAACAAGTAGTTGGCTACGCAGGTGGTAACACCGCTATCAGCCTAAACGCTGAACAAATGTCACAATTAGCAGACGTCTTACAATTAGCCGATGAAGCTGCACAAGCCGAACTCGCCTCACAACTGGCTGACAGCAAACAACCCTTAGTTGCTACGATACTGGCAAATAATAGCGCTCCCACTTCCGTACCAGAAGGCTACCTTAAACTGCACCTACTTTCTCACCGTTTGGTTAAACCCCATGAAACTAACCTGAATGGCTTATTCGGTGTGCTCCCTAATGTAGCCTGGACCAATCAGGGTGCCATTGACCTAGCTGAGCTACCCCAACGTCAGCTCGACGCCCGTTTAAAAGGTGAATTACTCACGGTAGACTGTGTGGATAAATTCCCCAAAATGACTAACTACGTCGTACCTGCTGGGGTTCGTATTGCGGATACCGCTAGAGTGAGGTTAGGCGCACATATTGGTGAAGGTACGACCATTATGCATGAAGGTTTTGTTAACTTTAATGCAGGTACACTGGGTACTAGCATGATCGAAGGCCGTATTTCTGCTGGCGTTGTCGTAGGAAAAGGTTCAGACCTGGGAGGTGGTTGCTCAACCATGGGAATCCTATCCGGTGGCGGCAATATGGTGATTTCAGTCGGTAAAGAATGTTTATTAGGTGCCAACGCAGGCATTGGCATTCCATTGGCCGACCGCTGTATTGTTGAAGCCGGTCTTTATATCACCGCAGGTAGCAAGGTTAATCTACTCGATGGTAACAATCAGTTAATTAAGTCTGTCAAAGCTCGTGAGCTGGTGGGTCAATCAGACTTATTATTCCGTCGCAACTCCATCACTGGCGCGGTGGAATGCCTAAGCAACAAATCCGCCGTTGAGCTAAACGAAGAGCTCCACGCGAACAATTAATGAGTAAATTATCTCCCACTCTACAACTCGCCTGCGAGCTGATCAAGCGTCCTTCCGTGACACCAAAAGACAAAGGCTGCCAAACTCTAATGCGCCAGCGCCTAGAAGCCATTGGCTTTGATTGTCAAACCTTAACCTTTGGTGAAAGTGATAACATGGTGGAAAACCTATGGGCTGTAAAAGGTAGCAGCGGCCCTATTCTATGCTTTGCCGGACATACAGATGTTGTACCTACAGGTCCAGAATCTCGATGGCAAACGCCACCTTTTGACCCCGTCATTAAAAACGGCATACTCTATGGTCGCGGAGCCGCTGATATGAAAGGTAGTCTGGCAGCGATGATCACTGCCTGTGAAGCCTTTGTAGCAACACACCCCAACTACCAGGGGCGTATTGCCTTTCTGATTACAGCGGATGAAGAAGGTCCAGCTATTAACGGCACCATTAAAGTTGTAGAACACTTGCAAAAACAAGGGACTACGATCGACTGGTGTATCGTTGGAGAACCTTCCAGCACCGCACAAGTAGGGGATGTTATTAAAAATGGTCGCCGTGGTTCTCTAGGTGCCGTACTAACGGTTCAAGGTCAACAGGGGCATGTAGCCTATCCACACTTGGCAGATAATCCCATTCATCGCTTGGCTCCTGCACTGACAGAACTCACTCAAAAACACTGGGATAATGGCAACAGTTTTTTCCCTGCCACCTGTTTTCAAGTTTCCAATATTCATGGAGGTACTGGCGCTAGCAATGTGATTCCAGGTACTGTAGAAGTAGTATGTAACTTCCGTTTTTCCACCGAAGTGACCGCAGAAGAACTGCAAAACCACACGGAAACGATTCTGAAAAAGCATCAACTTAACTATGATATTCAGTGGAATCTCAGTGGCCAGCCCTTCCTCACTGCTGAAGGCAAACTCGTCACTGCGACTGTTAACGCTATTAAAGCTGTGACTGGCAGAGATACTGAGCTCTCAACCGCTGGTGGTACTTCCGATGGTCGCTTTATTGCCCCCACTGGATCACAAGTGATTGAACTAGGCCCCGTAAATGCCACCATTCACCAAGTCGATGAATGTATTAAAGCGGATGATCTGGACACACTCAGCCAAATCTATCAGCACATTCTGAAACAATTACTGGTCTGAGCGATGAGCGATTTTACCCATATCAACCAGGATGGAAGCGCCCATATGGTGGACATTAGCGATAAAACCGTCACCACTCGTACTGCAACCGCCTGCGGTTTTGTCACCATGCAAGCCAACACCTTGCAATTGATTATTGAGGGGAAACATAAAAAGGGCGATGTGTTTGCGATAGCCCGTATTGCTGGCATACAGGCGGCCAAAAAATGTGCTGACCTCATCCCTTTGTGCCACCCGCTGGCACTCACTAAAATCAGTGTTGACCTAAAGCCTGAACCAAAACAGAGCCGTGTAAGAATTGATACACTCTGCAAACTTGATGGCAAAACGGGTGTCGAAATGGAAGCATTGACGGCGGTTTCAGTGACTGCATTAACACTTTACGATATCTGTAAAGCAGTAGATAAAACGATGACGATCGAAGGCATTGCCATTATAGACAAACGCGGTGGCAAATCTGACTGGTCAAAACCAGAGGTGTCATAAACGGTATTTCAGTGTTCAATCAAGGTAACAGACAATGTTAAAGATCCTCTATTTCGCTCGCCTGAGAGATGAGGTGGGTTGCAGTAAAGAGTTATTGCAATGGCAAGATCACTTCGCATCAGTAAATGACATTAAAACCTTATTGAACCAACGCGGCGAACCATGGCAGCAAGCCTTTAGCGATAATATATTGCATGCCGTCAATCAACACGTCGTACAATCAGACCACGCTATTACAGATGGCGATGAAATTGCTTTCTTCCCTCCTGTAACCGGAGGTTAATGTTAGTGCTCACTCTTGATCAAATCACTATTCAAACTGAAGATTTTAATGTTGCTCAAGAACACCAGTGCCTGCTCCAGGATGCTCCAAATATTGGAGCCATTGTGACTTTTACTGGACTCGTCAAAGAATTTACCAAAGACGACAATACCAGTCTATTCCTGGAACACTACTCTACCATGACAGAAAAAGTACTGGCTGATATTATCCAGCAAGCCAAGCAACGCTGGCCTATTATCAATTCTCGCATCATTCATCGTATTGGTCATTTACAGTTAGGTGAACAAATTGTATTTGTTGGTGCAAATAGTCCTCATCGCAGCGACGCCTTTGCCGCCTGTGAATTTATTATAGATTTTTTAAAAACCGAGGCTCCGTTTTGGAAAAAAGAAATCACTAGTGAGGGAGAATCTTGGGTAGACGCTAAAGAGAGTGATAGAAAAACCAGAGAACGCTGGTACAATTTTATTGAATCAGGTTGACCAGCCCCCTGAAAAAAGAAAAACCAAAGCAACAGCCATCCCTTCTCTATTTAATAGTCAACACATTCTCAACTTTAGACTTCTTTCGAGACTGATAACCATTTAATTATGTTTTGTAATAATGCATGTGCAAGCAAAATAGTTCATCAACAGAACAGCTGTTTTCTTATCGCTTTAACTTGAGCACACATCTGTGCCACTTCTTATTGCGTTAGCTATAACACTTACATTCGCCGGTGATGTCCAATCCAACGACTGAATCTTCATCGATCTCACTCAGCAATACGTAACTGATGATCTTCATATAGAGCGGTTAACAGTCGCTGCATATCATCGGGCAAGTTAGACTCCCAAGCCATGATCTCTAACGTTTCAGGATGTACCAGCGTTAGTTTTTTCGCGTGTAAAGCCTGCCGACTAAACGATATCAATAATGCTTTTAAATCAACAGAGCTGCCTGATATCCAACGCTGGCGGGATAAATAGACCGGATCACCCACCAAGGGATGGTTTTTATGAGACAAATGTACACGGATCTGATGAGTACGGCCAGTTTCCAATTGACAAGCTATATGGGTATAACCGGCAAACCGCTTTAATAATCGATAATGAGTAATAGCCTCCTTACAATGACCATTAGGGCTGTCAATCACGGCCATTTTAGTACGATGGATGGGATGGCGACCAATCGGTTTATCAATCACTCCTCCTCCTGTCAACTCTCCCATCACTACTGCTTCGTACTCCCGCCCGAGAGTACGGTTCTGTAGTTGCTGCACCAGATGGGTGTGCGCCAATAATGAATGGGCTACTACCATAAGACCCGTCGTATCTTTATCAAGCCGATGGACAATGCCCGCCCGAGGTAACATAGCCAGTTCAGGAAATAAATGCAGTAAACCATTAAGCAAAGTACCATCACGGACACCAGCACCAGGGTGAACGACCAATCCTGCCGGCTTATTAATCACAATGATATGCTCGTCGTGATAAACGACAGGGATACTGATTTCCTGGGGTTCCCAGCGATCATCTTCTTCTAGTTCAACATTGAGTGTCAGTTTTTCCCCTCCATAGAGCTTATCTTTGGGTTTACGTGACCGCCCATCAACTGTGATAAATGCCTGTTTTATCCACTGTTGTATACGCGAGCGAGAATAATCGCTAAACACCTCCGCCGATATCTGGTCCAAACGTTTGCCTGATTGGTCTTCCGAGACCATATAATGTTCCTGCATAGACTTGCTCATAAGTAAGTTTTAGTGCCAATGCTGGTTGGTATTCAGTAAGCACTGTGGTTAAATAGCGAGTTAATGTCAAATAGTGATTTTATACTACGGTAATTTATGCAATACACTTTCTATTACATCATTAAATACTTACGCTGGGTAGGTATGTTTACCTTTTGCCTCATCCTTTTAGCCGCTTGTTCATTAAGCCCAAGACAATTTGATTTATCCCAACATACCGAAAAGGAATTATATCAATTTGCTCAAGACGATTTGCGCACAGGTTACTTTTTGGATGCGATTGATGTACTACAGGCCATGGAAAAACATTATCCTTTTGGTGAATATTCAATCTCTGCACAACTATCTCTCATTTACGCGTATTATGGCGTTGATGAACTGGCTGCAGCCAGTGCAACTGCAGACCGGTTTATTCGGCTCCACCCCCAGTACCGCCATGTCGATTATGCCTTTTATATGAAAGGGTTAATTTCCTTTCCCGAAGCAAAGTCTTTCTTACAAACTTATATGAATGTCGATTTAAGCAAGCGGGATATTAGTGAGGCCAAAATCGCATTCAACCATTTTTCCACACTCGTTAAACGTTTTCCCAGTAGTGAATACACACCCGATGCTCTCAAACGTATGGAGTTTTTACGCAATCTATTAGCGAGACATGAAATCCATGTGGCCAACTATTACTTTGAGCGGAAAGCGTATTTGGCAGCAACTAATCGTGGACGTCACGTACTGGAAAATTTCCAAACAACGCCTGCCATACCCGATGCCTTAGCGGTTATGGCTCAGGGCTACCATGAAATGGGAATGGATAATTTGTCTAAAAAAAGCATTCAAGCCCTACGTACCAATTACCCTAACCATCCAACATTAACAAGCGATGGCAGCTTTAATTTTAACTATAATACACACAAACCCAATAGCTGGCTTAATATAGCAACATTAGGGCTGATAAATAGCACAAAACCACCTGGGTTTAATACGAGTCAATTATACCATTCAACGTCAGCCATTAAACCATCACATAAAGAGGCAGCCCCTGTCAAATAATCTTAGGGGCGGTTGGGTTGACGTTTCATATTCATCCGATTTTAGCACCCAGGCGCCCAACCATTAGTCACCGGGTAACGGCGGTCTCGACCAAACCCCTTTTTGGATATACGTACACCAATAGGTGCTTGTCGACGCTTATATTCGTTAAGATCTACCAGACGAATAACCCTGTGTACTGTCTCCGAATCGAAACCATCGGCGATGATCGCGTGAGCACTTTTATCTTCGTCAATATAACGTTCTAAGATTTGATCCAAAATATCATAAGGGGGTAAGTTATCTTCGTCTTTTTGCCCTGGCGCCAACTCTGCTGATGGCGGTCGTTGAATAACCGAGCGCGGAATCACTTCAGCTTCCAGTGTATTACGATATTCAGCTAAAGCATACACCAATGTTTTAGGTACATCCTTTAAGACATCAAAACCACCTGCCATATCACCATATAACGTAGAATAGCCAACAGCAAGCTCACTTTTATTGCCCGTTGTCAACACTAAGGCTCCCATTTTATTTGAGATGGCCATTAACAACACGCCTCGGCAACGCGCCTGCAGATTCTGCTCCGTAAGATCGGTAGGGCGTCCTTCAAACTGTGTTTTCAGACCCTCCATAAAGGCATTATACATCGGCTCAATACTAATATTATCGTATTTAACACCTAAGTTTCGGGCCTGTTCAGACGCATCATCCTGACTCAGCTGAGAGGTATAAAGAAATGGCATCATGACAGCATGAACCCTCTCAGGCCCCAGCGCATCTACGGCAATAACCAGCGTCAGTGCTGAATCAATACCTCCAGAAAGTCCCAGGACGACACTGTTAAAATGGTTCTTATTCACATAGTCCTTTAGACCTAGCACTAGAGCATTATAAGTCACCTCTAGCCCTGATGGCAGGGAAATAGCTTCTCGGGAAAACATGATGGGTGCCTTACTACCCACTGCATAATTGACCAAATACAGCCCCTGCTGATACAAAGGCGCTAATACCTGGCACTCGCCATTGGGATTTACCGCAAAAGAACCACCATCAAAGACCAATTCATCCTGCCCCCCTACTTGGTTGACATATATAATGGACATATTTCCTTGCTGTGCTCTTTTTGACAATAAATCCAATCGTTGCTGTTGTTTTTGACGATGGAAAGGTGACGCATTGATATTAATCAGTAAATCAACACCCTCTTTTTTAACCTGTAACAATGGCTCTTCGTGCCAAATATCTTCACAAATACTGAGCGCTATTTTAATCCCGTGCCATTTAAAAACACAGGGAACTTTTCCTGCTGTAAAGTAACGCTTCTCATCAAACACCTGAAAATTAGGTAATTTTTGCTTAGCATACTCAGTAATCCACTGCTTCTGCTGCAATACACCCGCCATATTATAATGCCCTGCAGGCAGCACTTTGGGATAACCCACAATAACCGTTGCGGAAAAATGTTGTTGTGATAATAAGACTTGTGCAGCCTTAATACGGTAAGCCATGCTTTCCCTTAACAAGAGGTCTTCAGGGGGGTAACCACATAAAGTTAGCTCAGGGAATATCACCACATCGGCCTGATACTGGTTTTGAGCATCGATGACATTCTGAATAACTTGCTGGGTATTACCCTCTATATCACCTACAAGAGGGTTGATTTGTGCCATAACTAATTTAATTAGCGACATACTAACGATATACTCCCATACACCTGAATAATTTACGATTCAATTACTAGGCGCTATGATAACCAACCTCTGGAACCAAGTAACTACATAACTCATTATAAAATAAAGAAAATGTCAACGACTAGCGACTTAATCCCTGACAATCATCGTTTACTCAAAGTGTATATCTATTACCGTTTAGCCATGAGTGTGTTATTGAATGTACTCTTCTTATCAGGGCTTGCGGGAAATATACTAGGCACAGATCGGCCAGAAATATTCCTTTATACCAGCTTTATCTATATTGGGTTTTGTTGCTTTTCTCTAACCAGCTATCTCACAGGTATCATCAAAACGGACACCAACCATGTCGTCTTTTTATTAATTGTCGATGTCATCGCATTGGTGCTTATTATCTATACCAGCATTAGAGCGAGTGTTGGTTTAGGTTATTTGTTATTGATTCCTATGGCAATTGGCGGCACCTTTTTAAAAGGTCAGACTAACATCGCCCTGGCTGCTTTTGTTTCCTTACTGCTTATCACTGCCAGTGTGATCAACTCTCTCGATGGAAGCCAACATGGGTTTCCATTATTTACTGCAGGTATCACTGGAGTACTGCTTTTTGTCACCGCCATTGCCTTTCGTTTGCTTTCAAAAAAAATACAAACCAGCGAACACCTTGTACAAGAACAAATAGAACATGCCAATTATTTGCACAATATGGGGCAACGTATTGTAGAAACGATACATACAGGTATTGTTGTGATTGATAATAACCTCAATATTCAACTCATAAACCAAGCGGCAAAAAAGCTCCTTAGCCATAAACAGCCATTTCATTCCATCACACAAATCAACGATATTTATCATATTCTGATCCACTGGAAAACCACTCATATCATTCCTAAAACACATACGTTGAATTTAGGGGTTAATCATGATCTCAAAATCAGCTTCGCGAACCTATCAGACGTCCAGCTCACTTCAATTATGTTATTTATTGAAGATGAACGACATATTCACCAAGAGGCGCAGCAATTAAAACTGGCATCTTTGGGAAGATTGACCGCCAGTATTGCCCACGAAATAAGAAACCCCCTAAGTGCTATCAGCCATGCCAGCCAGTTACTTGATGAATCAGAGAGCATTTCCCAAAAGGATCAGGAACTACTCAATATGATCCAGATCAACTCACAACGTATCAATCAGATTATTAGTGATATCTTAGAGTTTTCCAGAAGAAAAGTGGCCAGCCTCAAAACCGTGAATATCCGTCAATGGCTAGATAAATTTTGCCATGACTATCTTGCCCACAATAAAGCCCATATCCACTTAAGCCATCTTCAAAAAACCATTTACTGTCAGGTTGATCCCAATCATTTACACCAAATTATCAACAACCTAGTGGAAAATGCGTTATTCCATGGACAAAAAAGTGACCTGGAACAGCAGGTCACTATCACAACCAATATTGATAGCCGTACTCAATTACCCTATATCGATATTATTGATCCGGGAGAAGGCATTAGCGATGAGCATATTGACAAGATTTTCGAACCATTTTACACCACCAAACCCACCGGCTCAGGGTTAGGTCTCTATCTCTGCAAGGAGTTGTGCCACGCAAATCAAGCAGATATTGTCTACTTTAAAAAAGATAAACAACGCAATAACTGCTTTCGCCTATTACTACAAACATGATAAACACCATGACCCATAATATTTTGATTATTGATGATGAACCCGATATCCGACAGCTGTTGTCCATTACAGTTTCTCGCATGGGTTTATCCTCATATTGTGCAGACACTTTACAACAAGGCTTTCAGGCACTTAAAGAACGAAACTTCCAGGTATGCCTGACCGACTTAAGGCTACCCGATGGTTCAGGCTTGGATATTGTCAAACATATACAACAGCAATATTCTGAATTGCCTGTTATTGTGATTACTGCCCACGGATCCATGGATATTGCGATTAATGCAATGAAATATGGCGCATTCGATTTTATCAATAAACCAGTTGATCTTCACCACCTACGCTCTTTGATACATAATGCGTTATCATCACACGTCAACGCCAAAAGCACTAGCGACTTCCCAGAAATAGTCGGTGAATCCAAACCGATACACCGTCTAAAACAAAACATTATTAAGGTATCACGCTCCCAAGCCCCTGTTTTTATCGTTGGAGAATCGGGCAGTGGTAAAGAACTAGTAGCACGGTCAATACATACTCATAGCTCCCGTCAGGATCAACCCTTTATCGCAGTTAACTGTGGGGCTATTCCTACAGAGTTGATGGAAAGTGAGCTTTTTGGACATACAAAAGGCAGTTTCACTGGAGCACACCAAGACAAGCAAGGATTATTTCTAGCCGCTAACGGAGGTACATTACTACTTGATGAAATTGCCGATTTACCATTGGACATGCAGGTAAAACTACTTCGAGTTCTACAGGAAAAAAGGGTACGTCCTATCGGCTCACAAACAGAAATAAGTATTGATGTGCGAGTACTTAGTTCTACTCATAAAAATTTATCCGATGCCGTTGGTAACGGCCGATTCCGTAGTGATTTATTCTATCGTATCAATGTCATTGAAATTACAGTGCCACCATTAAGGGAAAGAATTGATGATGTAGATATTTTAAGCAATACCATTCTGGAAAAAATTGCCACTCAAAATAACCATCAAAAACAACACATTTCCCCGGAAGCCATTCAGGTACTTAAACAGCACACATATCCTGGTAATGTGAGGGAATTAGAAAATATTCTGGAGCGTGCCTGCGCATTAACAGAAAAACATCTTATTACCCCAGAAAGCTTACTCTTTTCTAACCAAGTACCCTCGCATACTGACACTAGTGACCAAAAACCAGCATCTGTCGAGCAACAAAATAACACCACTATTAAAGGTCAAATAAAAGAAAGTGGCTATGATTCCAATTTACAGACTATTGATGAATACATAAAAGAGGTTGAAAAAGATATCTTATTGGCAGTATTACAACAGAACCGTTGGAATCGTACTCTTACCGCTAAAGAGTTAGGCATTACATTTAGGTCATTACGTTATCGACTCAAGAAATTAGGTATAGATGTTGACAATGATAAATAAAAAAGCAAGTATAGGGGCGGTATAAAAAAGGGGTCACTTATGGGTGACAGGACGTAACCTAATAAACTCACGGATTGAGGCCATGATAAAATCAGCACGAGGATTTACTCTTCTAGAATTATTTTTCACTATGGTCATTGTTGTTATACTCGCAGGCTTAGCGGTCCCCCCGTTCACGCATCTTATCAAGTCATTTCGCTCGCAAGATCTTTACAATAATGTGTTCAGCTTAATTCAATATGCACGTTCAAAAGCAGCCTTTAGTGGAGAGGATGTACTACTCTGTCCAAGTATCGATACCATACATTGCAATAAAGACTGGGAAAACACACTTATTATTTTTGTTGATAACAATAAAAATCGAATACGAGATCATCATGAAGTGATTGACCGCTCAATATCATTACTCAAAAATAATGAAAAAATTATTTGGCGTGCTTTTGGCAGTAATCGTTATATTCGATTTGTGAGTGATGGTTCAACTGAATACCAAAATGGGAATCTTACAATATGCCCTGCAGATAAGAATATCGACCTTATGCAGAGAATTATTGTGTATAAGAGTGGTCGAGCACGTAAAGCCCAACAGAAAGAGATTAAACTAGAGCATTGCCACTAACCATTAGCGCCAACAGTCTGCTGCATTAGGTAGCTCATCTCCATTATTATCCTCAGCTCCTCTAACCCCTTGGTTAGTTAATGTTAGATTAAAGCAAGTATTATCGGTCCAATTTTGAGGAGTAGCGGTTTAGTTTATAGGTTGAATCAACACCGCCCTGATAAGCAGTAGTGACCCTATAATAATCATTTTCACTGTTACGATTGACTAATTCTCCGAGGCCATGTAACGGTATTGCGCAGTGTAAAAGCGTTCTTGCTCGGAAGCAACAATCAATAATTCCGAAGCACCTTCTGCTCTACGAGAATTTGCTACCTGGCTCAGATAGGAAGGATATGCAATAGCCGCTAGAATACCAATGATAGCTACCGCAATCATTAATTCAATCAAGGTAAAAGCTCGCTGGGTTCCTGCTAGGCATTTATTCATAGGTTGACTCGTAGATAATATCCGCAATAGATGTATTGGTAAATAAGACAATGAAACTTATTTTACTTTGCCATAATCAATATTTCATTCACATAAGGGCGACTATTTCTTATACTGGTATTAATGTATACCTTCTGTCCTTTTTTCAAAGCATACCGATTAACTTTCCGAGGCTTTTTTGCCCCTCTATCAAGCTTGTACACTGTCAATGATATAGGCATTAAATAGGTTTTATCACTGATCACCAATTTACGCTTCTTATGGTTTATATCATAAATTTCTTTTAATTGACCAGGGGAATTATTAAAACCTGCCACGCCATTCATCGTGAAAAAAAACAGTAGAAGAAATACTCCGATAACACGATACTTTTTAATCATATTATTATATCTCCTCTATCGTAAAATTGACCATGATTTACGCCCTCGACTAAGAATGCCATTACCACTTTCATCAGTATGATGACCTTCGCCACCAATAGTCACACTATGCTCATTAGCACCAGCCTCACGAATTCTAATATCACTATCGTCTTGGTCCCTAGTGACGTTAATCCCAACAATAGCACTTGAGTATTTAACACCTGAAATAAAACCATTACCTGTTCTACCCGTACCAAAAACATCAAATGAAAGTGCGCCTCCCGTCAATGGATCTACTGCCATTAAAAAGCTATCACCAGCAGTGGTATTACAAAGCTCTTCATTAGGTATTAACGTGACAAAAACTAAGACTCGCCTAAATAAAACAGGAGATAGTATAGAACGTTCTTTGCTGATAGGAAGATCAAGATACCAACCGAACTTTGATGTACTCGTTATATAATCTACCGTTTGTCCATCAATAGTTCTTTGATCTTCATTTGTTGGATCGTCCGGATTAGGAACGATATTTTGCTGTTGCAGGTTGCTCTGTGATAGGCTCCGGTATAATTTTCCTGCGTCCCATATACCATAAAAACTGTCCAAGTGATCACTGTCAGCTAAGTCGCCAATATCCTTTTTGGTTAAGTATTGCCCTGTACCAAAAAATACTACTGTATTAGGGGCTGTTGCATGTTCAGATTTCAGTGGATGCAAAGCAACAATAGGTCGAGAAGTAATAGGCTGACGCCGCGCTACTGGGCAACGACCATCAACCAGACTCGTACTACACGCAATAAATAATGGATCGTTATTTGATTCGCTATTGTCATGTACTTTCCAATCATTATCACTGTCTATATCCGTCGTTAATGTATCACCATCATCAGAGAGATCAAATACCCACATATTGCCATGGAGATCTCCAGCATAGACTCTATCAATATCACCATCACCATCAAGATCAACAATAGCCGGCTCCGATAAACCATTCCAATCATCACCAATAACACAGCCGACTAACTCGTAATTCTCTGGAGCCGCGCCAAAAGTGTCTTCGTTACAAATAAACTCCGACGACCTTACTTGACTCACCTGTGAATTGGGAGTATCCGTTGTTCCAGGGGTAGTGGTATGTTCATATACAGCGTACACATAAGTCTCTGTATTACCTACAGAACACTCAGTATTGATTGCACAGTTAATAGTACTCGCCTTATTGCTTGCTGGAATTTCAGTATACCGCGCATCATCTGTCACATCATCCAGATACACGATAAATAATGAGGCCCTGCCATCCCCTTGAGGAAAGCTATTGTATCCATTACCCACAATAGCCGCCCAACGACCGTTATTCATTTTGGCAATTTTAGGGTGACCATACACATGTCCCAAATTGTCATGAGTAAACTCTAACACAACAATATCGTCAGCTTCTTCTTCAGCATTACTCAAATTAGGGTGAGGATTTCCTATACCTGCATCATCAGGATTGGTAACGTCCAATACATAAATACCTTTGCCACCAGCACGTAGCCCTCCAACCAAATACGTTCTCCAACGAGCGCCACCAGAGTCTCCTTTTTTCGTAACAAAAACATCGCCTGTTACTGGGCTTCCATCAACAGAAGGTGGTGGTGAGTCTAAATGATTTCCTCGGGATATAGCTATGGAATTCAGTCCATTACCACCTTGGTCTGTTTGAGAAACTAGACCTGGAATATAAGCAAAAACTTCCTTGCCTCCGTTGTTATCAGTATGGTCAGTCACAATCACATTGCTAGGGTCACTATCATCAAATGTCTGATAGGTATTATGGGCATAAAAGCCATGTAGCATCCCATCATTACCACCCACATAAATCATCGCACGACGATATTTATGCGTTGGATCACTCGCAAAACTGGAGTATGAGGTGGTTTCAATCTCATTGGGATAATACTCCCTTGGTGCACCAACATATTGAGGTTGAGAGTGAATCAAACTGCCAATATAGTGCTTCCCACGATCACGGAAAAGGGCGGGTTCATCATCTCCACCATCGTTGTGTTCAAAGGTAACACCCTCAATCGTCAGACCATCTAATCTAGCCCCATCCAAAGCAATATCTTGAGTTCCGTCGCGATAAATACTATTACCACGTAAATAATCGACTAATATTTTTCCATAGATATTATTTTTTGTAATCTCAACATCTGTTGTCGTCGTATACTCATGGGGAGCATCTGCCAGCAAATCAACAATTTGGGTCTGACTGAGTGTTGCGGCTTTACCCGCACCCTCATCAGTTACCGTCTCTAGGTTTTTATAACTAGCCGGAAAAGCAAACTGAATACCTTCATGACCATTATAAGTAATAATCTGACGATCTCCCGCCCGAGTTGACTCCGTGGCTCTTGCTGTCATTTTAGTATCTGCAGACCATTCAGCAACGGTAGAAAAACTACCATTGATAAAGGGAAAAGATTCTAACTCCCCCCACCAACGGTGAGTATTGTAGGTCACATCAAAACGAGACTCTCCATCGGTTAATTCAAATGAACTCAATGAAGCACCTGCCGCCGTATTAGCTACCCGAATACCGATTTCGGTAATAATATCATCAAGCCCTTGTTGCAACGTTTCTACGTTGGAAGCGCTATAAAATCTGCCCCGACCATTATAGGCAGCATGGCGCAAATCATCGATTCGATCTGCAGCTGTCGCTCCAGCTATAGTAGGATCAGGCCAGGGAAAAGTATTGGCGTCATCTGCTGGTAAAGTAAATACAGGATCGCTGGTTAAGGAACCATTGACACCAAACGCTATGCCGAATGTCACCATATGCCGATGGCTGATCGTCTGACCATGAAGCTCAAGACGTAACTCATTAGCAACGTCATCACCTTTAAAATACTTCATGGCAACATCAGCTAAGGTATCGAAGGCAGAATCCGCATAAGCACCACCATCATATTTACTAGCAGTATCAGCATCCATATTATCCACCCCACTCGGAGTATCCCCATTCCAAGCACCATCAGTAAATAATAAGGAAAAATTCTGTTGGCATTGACCACCATCAGCTAAAATCGGACTGTTGGGTAGCGTTAATGTATTATTATTATCATCAACTTCCTTATGAGTGTATGCCACAACAGTAGATCCTGTCCTATTAGTCCCAAAAAAGAGTTCATTTCGCAGCGTGTCTTCATTATCTAGCGGCGTTTCTTCAAGGAAGTATTTACCCGCCTTATCTAATAAACTACGTAGAGCTGTGCCATCAAATGCCGCACCTGATTCACCATTATCCTCTGTATCACCATCTCCGTCATAATCTTTTGCACTTATAGTATTCGCTTGGTACAACTGGTTTAATAGGTGCTCTCTATCAGCCTCATTACCGTTCAACTCGGATAAATCTCTAATAATGGCGCCACCATTACCACGATCATTAATCGTTGCCAACCCCATGCGATATTGACTATCTTTAATGATTTTGGACACAGCTTTTTTAGCAACATAGTCTTTAGTTCTATAATAAGTAAACCAGTTCGCGTAATTTTGTTGCGTGTTGTATGGTAGGGTTGGGTCATTGCTTTGGCTAGTATCTGATAAGCTGTCAACACTAACACAATGTTCTTTATTGCAATCCATTTTAGTGACAACACCATCTCCTGCTTCTCCGTTGCCACTAGAATGGCTCCACGACAGAATAAAACCATCCCGCTCAAAACCATTGTCATCACTAAAGAATCTTAAGTGTGCTTCACTACCTGCAATCTTTAAGGTACGGACCCTAGTATATATTGAACCCGATGTGTCGTTGGCTGTATGGTGATAAAGTACATAAGGGCTTTGTAGACTTCTATCACGAGCATCAGGATAATACCCCACAAAGCCGGTGACATTGGAACCATTTTCCGTTGTTATTGACATAAAATCTGGGTTGGTTCCCGCGGCAGTAAGACCCGTATGCACTTCCAGGCGATCAGCGTTATCACGCGTACTGGTAGATTGATTGTTATCTGCATCATCAAGATTAAACTCTGTAATCGTTAGCGTTAACGTACCTTCATCAGCGCCTTGGTTTGCAACATTAATCGTAAACGTACCGGATTCACCTGCACTATAATCATTTCCGTTGTCTGATGCATTTGAGTCCGTTAATATTCCTTGAGAACCGAGCCCTAACTCTGGTTCAGTATTTGTCGTTGGCATAGTAAACGTAGAAGCAACTGTAGCATCATACGCAACAATACCAGGGCCGCACTCAAGAGCAGAATAGTCGTAAATTCCATCCTCATCCAAATCATCCCATCGAACATAGATATCATTCCTTAAGTCTTTGGTAAACTCCCCTAAAGGATCAATTAAGGCTGACCCTGCCTCTTGGTTTTCAAAGGTGTAAGCGGTTGTACTTTCCCATGGTTCATATTGAATCTTAGGGTTATAAGCCAGCGTATTAACGCCTGCGCATAATTGATAGAACTGAATATCCGAACTAATCGTACTTCTATTCTCATCCGTAAACTCCGCACCATCAATTCCCACTGCATGCGCTGTTTGCGCTTCATTAGTAATTACCTGTTGATTATTCATAGAGCCGGAATCATCCAGTAACAACATAATATTAGGTGGAGTCGCCTTTACCAAGTTAAGCGGCCGATCAGCGAGTTCACCAGGTGCAGCATGAATGATGGCTAAAGGGTAGTGACATAAAAACCCAATGATTAATATTTTCTTGTAAAGAGTTTTTCTATATTGTTGACTCATACATTAACCTACCCTTTATCAAAATCACTATTGAGTCCTGGAAAAATAGTAAGATTGTAATACCGATACAGCATTTCTATCCTCACCCCAACCAATGGCGGTAATACGGAACACAAAAGGTTCTGCTGTGATCATCTTATTATTTTCTTTACTCACGACTTGCAGACCGGTATTTTGCTTACCTAAATATTCAATAATGTAACGAGGGTTCAATGCTCCGGCACTACTGACTGTGAGGTCTGTCAACTCGAAACTACTGTCATTCGTCCAGTCATCTGGATCCGTTAGCTCAAAACTACTGGGAACAGCCTTTACACCAAACCCAGAATTTTCCAGTTGTTGAGAGATATATAACCAGCTATTCGTTAAAAAAGCCGACTCAAAATCCCTTTGCAGCAATATCCCCACTGATAAGCTATCAAGATAATCCTCCCCTCGCCTTAATGCGGCTTCAGCATTCATTCTAGCAACAAGTTGTTGACGACTATTACCAGCCATCCGCTCTTGTAGCGTAGTACTCACCATTGTCGTCACACCCACACTGGTCATTATCAATAACAATACTAAGGCCACAACTAACACCACCCCTTGTTGACGATCGTTAGGCTTAATAACAATATGACTGGATATTGGGCTAAGTGGTATCGACATAAAAAAACCAATCACCGTTCAAACTGATTGCGTATCGCAAAAACGCGGGTAATATTTTTAGTTTGTATACCTGAACCCTGCGTTGTATCTACTGCATTAAAACGAAGTGTCACTTTGACCCGATCAATATTATCCGCATTTGCTGCTGTTAGAACATCATCATAGGCTATCGCCGTACCACTTTCTCTACCATAACGAACATCCAAATGACTCACACCTAATACCAACTCTTGATCATTATTATTAAAAGAACGATACAAAGAGCAGTTCAACGGTGTAGCATCAGCACAAGCACCACTCGCTCCTACTGCCTGACGAATAGAATACTCATACGAACCAGAGTTACCCGCATATAAAAAAGGCACTGTCAGACTATTTTGAATACCGTGATCAGCACTCATATTGCTCATAGTAACGGTACTACTAACTGGGTTTACCGCAGTAATTTGAAAGATGAACATCTTGTCACAGCTTCCTGCAAACACAACATCATTGTTGGTTAAACCTGTCGTACTACCCAAGGCTAATTGGTTATCAGCAGGATACCCTGTAATGCTAATGGCAGAGCTATTATCAATGTACTTAACTATCAGAGTATCCGAACCATCTTTAATGAGATCATCACTATCCATATTGTTAGCACCACCTGAAATGAAATACTCCTCGAAGTTATTCCAGGACTCAGCCCCTAGGGTCACATCCGGTAGAAAGTTATTCAGGTATTTGTAACGAAGCTTTGTATCCCCTTCACCTATATTAATACTTTCGCCTACAGCACCACCATTGTCTGTAAGTATCGATGCGGAAGCAAAATTCAAGCACCCCATATTACCCGCCAAAGCGATATCATCTCCAACACGCTTTAAAGCGTAACGGATATTTTCCTGCATTCGAGAAGCCCCTTGTACAGCAATGGAGTTTTGGTTACTTGTAAGAAATAGCTGAATGACTCCAGACATAATCAATAAGCTCAAAGTAATCGATATCAATAACTCGACCAAACCCAAACCTGATTGTTTTGTAAAGCAATACCCCGTATACCTTAGTTTCAACATACTCAGCCTCACAAACTGACCTCTAACTGAAAACAGGTCAATGTTTGGGAAGTATCAGCATTTGCACAATCCACCGCCACCGTATTATTCGCAGGTAAGCTACCGAATCTATCTTGATCCCAGCGAATAGTAATCGTGTATACAGGGTCAGCCCATTCTACATCTGCTCTAGCACTAGGTAACCGAATATCATCCAGAGCCTCAACCCATTCATTCGTATCCGTTTGCACAGCAGTACAAGAATCTCCACATTCTATTTCCTCCGTATTAGCATTAACACTAATAGCCCCATGGCTCCCCCCATCAGCACCTGCACCATCAGAACCAAAGGCTAAAATACGATCAGCCATATCATAGGCCAATACCGTAGCGTCCGTAGCAAAAAACGCCCGCTGGTTACTATCTATTCCCCGAGCCTGCATACTCAATACACCAAGTAGCCCAACAGCAAGAACCACCAAAGCCACCAAAACTTCAATCAAACCAGCACCATCTTGTCGATAAGCGTTTTTATTCACCGCCATGCATATATTCACTATTACGTTCCTAAAAAATTAACGTACTAACGGCATAATAACCATTAAAAAAATGACTACACATCCACATAGAGATTCTCAATTACAGACTCAGAGCCCCGGTACTATTAAGGGTAACCGATGAACTCTCACCATTTGCAGTAGCAGTAAAGGTCACAGAAGTCACAGTCCCATTACATTCCTCACCCAAACTATTAAAACATACTGATGTAAAAGCAAGAGTATTATTATTATCGTCTCTAAGTGCAAACATGACAGCTAAAGAGTTAATATCCTCTACTTTTAAACGTTCCTCTCCAGCATCAAAAACATTATCATCATCTGCATCAACATACGTTATCCAACCATTTCCCCAATTACCAGAGCATGTTGCACCATCAGAACTCGTGCAAACAACGACATTCTCTGCACGGGTCACCGCTTCACTACGAGCATAAGCAAAGCTTCTTCCTAAACGATTAACAGCCGAATCCGTATTACTAGAGGATATTAACCTAGTAAAACTAGGCACAGCAATAGTTAACAAAATAGCCGCTATCGCAATAGTCACCAGTAACTCTACCAGAGTAAACCCTGAGGATATCCAACGAAATCGAGTGAAGTAAGTAATTTTCATCTGTTCTTTATAACATGCCTTAGCATAAAAATAACAGACAGTAGATAAACGGTATATTTTACCACTCGACTGGCTGTAAAGGCTGTCGTAGGAGCTTAGTTAAACGCTTACACGAAGCTCTTTAGGTAAAGAAAAACTAACATTTTCAGGTTTACCAGACAGTTCTTGAGGAGAGTCAGTTCCATATTGCTCAAGTGCACCCATCACTTGCCGAACTAAAACATCCGGCGCAGAAGCACCTGCTGTCACACCAACACAGTGCTTGCCTTTCAGCCACTCAGGATCAATATCTTTTGAGGAGTCAATAAGATAAGCCTCTGTACCACAACGCTCAGCCAGTTCACACAAACGGTTAGAGTTAGAGCTATTAGGCGAACCGACAACAAGCACCAAATCACACTCCAGCGCCAACTGCTTGACAGCATCCTGGCGATTTTGCGTCGCATAACAAATATCATCGGTTCTTGGACCTTTAATATTTGGGAATTTTTCACGCAAAACTGCAATCACTTTCGAGGTATCATCCATCGACAAGGTGGTTTGCGTCACGTAACTCAGCCGTTGAGGATTATTAACCTGCAACGCCATAACATCCTGTTCATTCTCGACCAGATAAATCCCCCCACCATTGCGATTATCATATTGTCCCATGGTGCCTTCGACTTCAGGATGCCCTTGATGGCCAATCAAAATACACTCAGAGCCTTCGTGGCTATACTTAATCACTTCCAAATGAACCTTTGTCACCAAAGGACAGGTGGCATCAAATATTTTAAGTTGCCGTTGTTGTGCGTTATTTTTTACTGCTTTGGCAACACCATGCGCACTAAAAACCACAATTTTATCATCAGGCACTTCATCAAGTTCATCAACAAAGATTGCCCCTCTATCTCGCAGGGCATCCACTACAAATTTATTATGCACCACTTCATGGCGTACATAGATCGGTGGACCATAGACATCCAAAGCTCGATTAACAATATCGATAGCGCGATCAACACCTGCACAAAAGCCTCTGGGGTTGGCTAGCTTAACTTGCATCACTATAATATACCTTTGACACCTTTAGTCGGTAACCATTAATGGGTAACCGCAGGTTCCACATTAATAATCTGCACTTCAAATTGCAGTTCTCTTCCAGCTAGTGGGTGATTAAAATCGATATGCACCTGATTCTCATCAAATTCAATCACAACACCGGGTAACTCAACATCTTGTGCATTAGAAAAAGATAACACTAGTCCTTTTTCCAGAACAATGTCACTATTAAACTGACCGCGGTCAATGGTTTGAATATTGTTGCTATTACGCTGACCAAAACCTTTTTCTGGTGAAATAATAAATATCTTTCGAGCACCTGATGACAACCCTAACAAAGATTCTTCAAAACCGGCTAATAAATTCCCATCCCCAACAGTAAATGTTGCAGGTTCCTCTTCAAATGTGGAATCTACAACATTGCCATCTTCCATTTTTATAGCAAAGTGCAATGTGACTTTCGTACCTTCCGCTATGACTAAATCTGTCATGACCCTATACCTCTTTACTCTTTTTTGCCATTCATCAACATATCAATCATCAAGCAAACAGCACCTAACAAAATTGCGGAATCAGCAATATTAAACGCAGGCCAATGACAACTTTGGGTAGAGAAAATAGAATAGAAAAAAGGTAGACATTCATTGGACTGTGTCACATAAAACCAGTCAATAAAATCCACTACATATCCTAAATAAATACGATCCCATAAATTACCTATAGCACCACCAAGTACTAGTGATAACCCCATCGTTTCCACTTTTTTGTCTGGGTGGAGACACAATATCCAAAAAACCAGAAAAATACTGACTAATAGCGCAATCCCGGTAAAGACAATACGCTGCCAACCACCGGCATCAGCCAGCAGACTAAAAGCTGCCCCTTCGTTATACAATAACGTAAAATTAAAGTAAGGTAGAAAAGTAACAGGCTCAGCATAAACCAGGACTGTATTCGCCCAATACTTAGTTGCCTGGTCCAGTAATACTACCAATAATGCCAGTACAAACCAGACTATTTTTTGCGAAGGAGACTGCAGGTGGAGTTTCTCTGTTAATGGCAAGTTCAACATAATCTAGGCGAAGTAGCGAACTTCACCAGGCCCCTCAACATTATCAACGCAACGACCACATAATTCAGGATGATTAGTGTGACTACCCACATCTTCACATTGATGCCAGCATCGAGTACATTTTGAGTAGGGATTGGCTTCCACAACAACAGACAAACCTTTGATATCGGTAGACTCCGCATACACTGGCGCTGGTTCTTTACTCACTTTCGCAGAAGAAGTAATCAGGACAAAGCGCAGCTCATCCTTTAACTGCAACAATTGATCCACCAAATCCTGATCTCCATATAAGGTAACTGATGCCGTCAATGATTTTCCAATGGCCCCCTCATTACGTTTTGCTTCAATCACTTTATTGACGGCTGTTTTCACCTTGGCAATCAATGCCCAGTAAGCCACATCCATACCCATCGTTGTATCATTATCGGCAACAGGCAAGTCATACCATTCTGCCAAGAAAACGGACTCTGGACGCCCTTTAATGGCAGGAAGCGCATCCCATAACTCATCAGCCGTATAGCTTAATATGGGTGTCATCCAACGGGTAAAGGCTTCAGCAATATGATACAAGGTAGTTTGAGCTGAACGGCGAGCCACACTATCCGATTTAGTGGTGTACTGGCGGTCTTTAATAATATCCAGATAAAAGCCTCCCATATCCACAATACAGAAATTGTGCAGTTTCTGATAGATGGTATGAAATTGATACGCATTATAACCGTCAATAATATCCTGCTGTAACGTTACCGCTCTATTCACTGCCCATGCATCTAGTGCAATCAACTCATTCACTGGCAACAGATCAGTATTAGGATTAAACCCTTCCAAATTAGCTAATAAAAATCGAACGGTATTACGAATTCGGCGATAAGAATCGGCTGTACGCTTAAGGATCTCCTCGGATACACTCATTTCAGCACTAAAGTCTGTAGCAGCAACCCATAAGCGTAATACATCAGCCCCCAAACTATTCACCACCTGTTGAGGGGGAATAACATTCCCTAAGGATTTGGACATTTTGCGGCCATCAGCATCAACCGTAAAACCATGAGTTAATACTTGCTTATAGGGAGGCTCATTGTTAATTGTCATTGATGTTTTTAATGAAGACTGAAACCAACCTCGATGCTGATCAGAGCCTTCTAAATAAAGGTCCGCTGGAAAACGCAAGTTCTCACGATCACGCAATACCGAATAGTGAGTCACACCAGAATCAAACCAAACATCTAAGGTATCAGTCACTTTTTCGTAGTCATTAGCTTCATCGCCTAACAACTCTTCAACGGTTGAATCAAACCAAGCATCAATACCTTCCTGTTCAATCCTCAAGGCAACCTGCTCAACCAATTCTGATGTGTGCGGATGTAGTTCTTGTGTTTGTTTGTGAACAAATAAAGTAATAGGCACTCCCCAAGTACGCTGGCGAGATACACACCAATCCGGACTACCCTCAACCATTCCCTGAATGCGCGCTTCACCCCAATGAGGAATCCACTCAACTCCTTTAATAGATGTTTGAATTCTTTGACGCAAATCATTGTGGTTCAGGGTAATAAACCACTGTGGGGTCGCCCGATAAATCAATGGGGTTTTTGTCCGCCAGCAATGTGCATAACTATGATTAATTTTATCCTGAGCAAACAACGCATTATTCTCACTGAGGACGTCAATAATCTTTTCGTCAACCTTATAGACGTGATCACCCGCAAACAATGCCACCCCATCGTGATAAGTGCCATCTGCATTAATATAGTTGATGGTTTCTATACCATATTTCTGACATACTGTGAAATCCTCCATACCATGATCAGGTGCCGTATGCACACAGCCTGTACCCGCATCTGTAGTGACATGATCACCCAAAATCACAGGTAACTGACGATCATAAAATGGATGTTGTAAGCTTAATTTTTCCAAGGCTGCACCTTTAAAATGCCCAACAATGGAATAATCCTTAATACTTCCATACTGCATGACCTGTTCATAAAGTGCTTCGGCCACTAATAAACGCTCATCACCTGCCTGAACCACAACATACTCCAATGCTTCACTCATACTGACCGCCAAGCTGGAAGGTAGGGTCCACGGGGTCGTCGTCCAAATAAGCACTGATACATTACCTGTTCCGGCAAGCCCTTTAATACGATTTTCTAAATCGTTCTGGTCTACAACAGGGTAACGCACATAGATAGAGAATGAGGTTTTATCATGATATTCCACTTCAGCTTCAGCCAGAGCTGAGCTTCCAACAACGCTCCAGTAAACCGGCTTATAACCTCGCACCAAGTAACCATTTTCTGCAATCTTACCCAGTGCACGAACTGTATTGGCCTCTGTTTTAAAATCCATCGTCAAATAAGGGTTCTCCCAATCACCCACAACACCAAGACGAATAAAATCTTCTTTTTGACCCGCGACTTGTTTAGCAGCATATTCACGACACTTTTGACGGAATGTTTTTACATCCACTTTATGCTCTGCTTTACCGATTTTTTTTTCTACATTGTGCTCAATAGGCAAGCCATGACAGTCCCACCCAGGAATATAAGGTGCATCAAAGCCACTCAGCGTTTTTGATTTCACAATGATATCTTTAATGATTTTATTAACCGCATGACCAATATGAATACTGCCATTCGCATAGGGAGGGCCGTCATGCAAAATAAATAAATCCCGACCAGACCGAGCTTGACGAATCGCATCGTACAAAGAAGCTTGTTGCCACTTCTTTAAAATCTGGGGCTCTCGTTGGGCCAGATTAGCCTTCATGGGAAAGCGCGTATTGGGTAAATTCAGTGTTGCTTTATAATCGACCATAATGCTGCATAATTAATTATCAGTGTTAATTAAAGTTATTATATAAAATCCAGTTCGGTTTATAGATCAAACATGTTTCTCACTAGAACCCACCCTATCAACCATAAAAGGCTTAACGGTTGATTAACTAAAGAAAGCTCGCGCCTGTTTAATATCATCCTGAATCTGCTGACGTAAATCATCTAAACCCACAAAACGCTGCTCTTCACGTATTTTATGTTTAAATTCAACCACAATTCTTTGTCCATATAAATCGTCGCTGCGATCAAATAAATGTACTTCTAAAATGGGCTTGGTATCACCACACACCGTAGGACGTACCCCCACATTAGCAACACCTGGTAATACCTCCCCATTCAATAACGTAGTCACCACTACAAAAACACCTGCAAGTGGAGAACAATAACGGTGTAAGTGTACATTAGCAGTAGGTGCTCCAAGTTGCTTTCCTAATTGTTGGCCCCGCACTACCCGACCACTCGTGGTATAGGTTTTACCTAACAAAGAGGGAATCGTGGCAAAATCAGCCGCTTCCAACACTTGACGAATACGAGTACTACTCACCCGTTCCCCACCCACAATATAAGTAGCGGTATCGGTAATCTCAAACCCATGTTGCTTCCCTGCTTGCTTTAGCAACTGATAATCGCCCTGACGTCGACACCCAAAGCGAAAATCATCGCCGACCACCAGACACTTCACACCCAAAGCATTCACAAGAATTTTCTGTATAAATTCTGTTGCTGGCACATGGCTTAACGTACGGTTAAAGGGAAGGCAAAATACCCGATCTATGCCTGAAGTAAATAAAGCTTCTACTTTCTCCCCCAGTCGCATTAAGCGCGCAGGCGCCTTCTCTCCCGAAAAAAACTCATGTGGTTGAGGTTCAAAAATCATCACCATAGAAGGCAAACCCAGAATTTTGGCTCTTTCGACCACTTGGCGCAAGATTGCCTGATGCCCCAAATGAACTCCATCAAAAGCACCAATAGTCATCACATTACCCCAGTGCTGAGGGCGCAAATTATGTAATCCACGAAGAAATTCTCTCTGATATGCCGCCACTGGCTAATTCTCGAATTTACCGACCACCAAAAAGGGCCCAAGTATAGCTTTTTAGACGTTAAAACGTAAGCTTCTTAGACAAGGATAACACGATGCAGCAAAGGAAAAGAGAAAAAACATAGCTGGAAACATCCGCTAAGTAGACCAAAACCCCAAGAGCTCAAAAGTACCTTTTCACAGTTAATTGCAAACGATCATCATCTACTAAAACCGCAGCCGGATCAGCCACATTTCGCGATTCAACAAATACTCCTTCAAGGGCTATTGTCCAGTAGTCATTAAAACGTGTGGAGGCTTCGACCAAAAGGCTTTTAGTATAAAAGTCTGCATCATAGCCCGCACTGATTAGCAGAGCAGAATCCTTTGGATCATTTAAGGTGAAACGAAAACCTAGGAAAATATCGTTTTGAAAGGTATTATCAGCGGTATAATCTCGCTCATCCCAACCATACTCCACCAATATCCCCACATCCGTCGCCGTGCTATTAAGACCATAAAGAGTATATTCAACACCCACCTGAGACGCCAGATAATCATCCTGACGACTATCCTTTTGTATAGCCTCAAGCTTCCATAGCCAGCTATCAATCGTTGCCTGCAGGTCAACACCTACCTGTGTAACCTGCTGGTAAAAAGGTATTAGGCGAGTAACACCATTGTCTGCCTGTGTCTGCAATATTGGGTTTCGGTCCGTACCATCAAACCAATACAGACCAACATCAAAAACACCCACTGAGTGGCTCCAACGCAATGCATAATCAATATGTTTTTCTTCATCAGTAGACTCATAATTGGCTCGGTCAGTATCTGCCACCAAACGGCCTCGCAAACGGCCCTCCGCCCCTGCAAATGTCCGTTCACGAAAACCAACCAGAACAAACGCATCAACAATCCCCCAGTCGGTGACTCGAGAAATATTCAACATAGGCTGACCTAGTTTTTCCTCACCATCAAAAGAGTCCACGCTATCGGTTTGATTAATAATATCAACCAGGTGATTAAACTCTGTTACCCCCCAGAATACCTTACGAAAACCTGTTCGAAACTCCCACTTCTCACCAACATGTACCCATGACAACTCTCGAATATCACCATGTGAACGCTCAGCATCATGTTCATCCCCTCTCAAGAAGGGTATAAAAACCAGACGATCACTTCCCCCATTCCACTGCCAATACCATTCTGGTTCTATAGATAAAGATAGGTTAGATTGATAACCCTGACCAGGAAATTGTCCATCCCGCTGATAAGCTGACCATTCCACCTCAACGTTACCTGAAAGCTCAATAGCATTGACCTTCGAACTCGCTACCGTCACCACCAGAAAACAAACTATAAGGTAGAAATAATTTATCATTTAGCACGCTTTAAAGTGTTTTTATTAAAGTCCGCATCTGTTAAGCCTGTACGGAATTGATAATCATTCCAGGTTAGGGTGGTCACCTTTTTATTTTGATGATTAACCATTTCCATTCCTGTAGCTCTCCAGTATTGATTAAGGTACTGTTTATACCCCGTCATCGATAATGTCTTCAACAAGCTGTTTTTACGATCATAAAACTCCGTTTTCCAAATACGGTACTCCACCGTATCAATCCAGGTAATTTGGCGTGTATAACCAGAATATTTATCCACCGGAAACTGCTCAATCACGAAGCAGCTCCCTAGTTGACATGCTTCTTCACGTAAGAATTTATAGGTATATTTTTCTACTTCAAAAGAAGATAGGTCTTCATAAGCAAACTCTGAACCTACAAAAGGACCAGACTTATTACGAGATGCAATTCTTTTAACCCGTTTGAGCGCAGGCAAATACAACCATTGATCATCAGAGCCGATTGGATGGGAAAAGCTCAAAAAAGCAGTACCCTTAACATCACGAGGATAATCAAATATATTTAAACTTTTATCGCCATCATTTCGCACTTCCAAGGTTTTATTGCGTATCTCACGCATACTTTCCTGTCCCGCTGCATTACGCAGCACCATCTTCAAGGTCGATTGGCTATCTCCCCACCCCAAATCGCGCTTCTTAGCTTCGGTAGCAATAGCCAAGCCTTTTTCTTCTGCTGTCTCTGCCCCGACATTAAAACTAACCCCACTCAGCCCCAAGAGCAGTCCCCAAAACACCCAGGCACTCAGATTGGTAACGGTTAACACTGCCTTATTACTAGTTAACAACATATTTATTCTCCTCTGCAATAACGACGGAATCATTTCCTTGTTTATCCCGATCCACAGACATTAATAGTGATGGTAAAAATAGAAAGTCAATAATCAACGCTATACCAATAGTCAACGCTGTTAACAAACCCATAGAAGCATTGAGTTTAAAGCTAGACTGGGCCAAGACCATAAAACCAGCCACTAACACCCATGTTGTAATCCACAAAGCATGTCCAACGCTGGAAAAAGTATAACGGACTGCAGCTACTATATCTTTATTTTGCGTTCTTCTCGCTCGCAAATACTTACTGAGAAAGTGCACCGTATCGTCCACAACAATACCCAGCGTCATACCTATAACAACGGAAAGACCAAGCCCTACCCGCCCATCAATAAAATACCAAAGACCAAATCCTATCACGGCTGGAACCAGATTGGGAATCAAACTAATAAAACCAAACTTAACAGAGCGTAATGCCACTACTAACAACAACGAGATCAGTACTAAAGCAATACTAGTTCCTAATAACATAGATTGAATATTACGCTGTCCAATATGAGCAAACATTAAATTGGGGCTAGCTATTATCGCCGTATACTGCGGAGCATTTTCCTCAAACCAAGCAGATACTCTTTTTTCCAATTCAATATTTTCTGTACTCGTCATATTCCTAGTTGTCACTACTATACGAGAGGCCGCTTTGTCTACATCAATCTGATTATTAAGATCCAAACCATAAGGCAAAGACAACTCATAGAGTAATAAATATTGAGCCGAGAGCTCACGATCATTTGGTAGACGATAATATTCGGGGTTATCTCCATGCATATTTTTATTTAAACGACGCAAAGTATCGGAGAGAATATTGACATTATCTGTTTCAGGCTGGGCTCTCATCCAATCACTGAATCGAGCCAGCACACTGAGATATTCCGGATGATGAATACCACCTGACTCTTTGCTGTTCACTTCGATTTCTTGAGTCATCAGGCCCGACATGTTGTCCTGCATAAAATCCGTTGACTGACGAAAGGGTATGGTTGTATCAAAGTATTTCACAAAATCATCATCTAGTTCGTTTTGCGGCACGAATATCGCCAACATAAGGATAATTGCAGAAAATGAAACCAACAAAACCTTTCTTTTAGCAATGACAAAGTCGCTTACTTTAGACATAAAGTCTGCTTTTCTTTCCGCTTCTGGTTTAACTTGCATAGGTAAAATGCTAAGCAATGCGGGAAAAATAGTCATTGAAAATATAAACGCCAACATAACCCCTATGGCAACAAAATTCCCCAAATCCCGAAAAGGAGGGGAGTCTGAAAAATTCATACTCAGAAAGCCAATTGCAGTTGTTGCACTGGTTAGAAAAATAGGCTGGAAATTAATACGTAAACTTTCCAAAATAGCCATCTTTTTATCTAAACCATTCCGCATCTCGTACAGCATTGTCGACAAAATATGGACACAATCGGCAACTGCTAATGTCATAATAATGGTTGGTGCGCTCACAGATGGTCCCGTCAGATAAAACCCCATCCAACCAACAAGCCCCATCGTTGAAAGAATAGAACACATAACAATAATGATAGTAGCTACAGTTCCACTAATAGTACGCAATAGAAGGGCCATAGTCAGGGCAACCACACCAAACATAATGGGGATTAGTGTTGCACTATCACGTAGCACTGACTCGCTGAAGGCGTTATTCAGCATAATCATTCCTGAAAGATAAATCTCTAAATCAGGGTAAGCCTTTTGAATATCAGCTTGTATTTGACGAACTTTAGTCACCACTTCGGGCAACTCAGTCACAGGATCAATACCAGGTAATTGTATTGTTGCATTAACGACTGTTACAGAAGCATCTTGCGCAATGAGTTTTTTATACAAAACAGGTTCGTTTAGTACAATATTTTTGAGCTTTTCCAAATTTATGTTGGGCAACAACTCCGGTTCCAATACCAAATCTTCTACCGTTAATTCATCACCAATGGCAGTAGTATGTTGATAATTGGTAATTGAATCGACCCGGCTAGAATACGGGATTTGCCATGCTTTGGTTGTTAATGTATGAATAGCTGCTAGTGTTTTTTCTTTAAAAACCACCCTATCTTTTGGAGCAACAATAAAAGCAACACTATCATTTTTAGTAAACGTTGCCTGCATTTTTTCAAACTCAGACAACTGCGGGTTTTCTTCACTAAAAAATACACGATAGTCTGATTTAAAGATTAATTTTGAACCGCCATAAACTGCAGCCAATATCATCATCATTATCATCAAAACAACCAAGAAAGGACGTTGTACGCTAACTTCAAATAACCCTTCTGTGATGGCTTTCATAGTCACTACTCCTGTCATTTTTATAATGATGAACCGTCATTAATAACTTGCGTAAAATACATTCTCCAAAACAAATTATCTACCATCATGTATGCTGTTAAAAACAACATCACAAGCGTTACGGTAGCTATAGCAGTGACCAGTGGATAGATACCCGAGACTACTATTGATTGATTACCACCATTAGCTCGCCACGTCGTAATATTAACATCCAATAATGACAAAGAGTGTGTTGATCATAAAACCATTGTACAAGCACTCAATGCCAACTTTAATTGTTCTCACCCCTGTACTTCTTGGGAATGTGGCTTGAATAAAAATACCTCATCCAGTTATTGTGAGTTATTAACCGAGGTGTTGCATTTGCGAGTTGAATCTGCGTTGTAAAAACACTCTTTTTTTCTCATCGAGGGAGATATGGGTTAAAATCACTTAGCCGCATCCCCAAGACCAAAAGGCAAATAAAATAGACCAACACCCCAGTCACACATGTAGCCACCATAGCCATAGAACGTTCCCACACCGATAACACTGACCAATCTGCAACAATCATAAACGAACCTAAAAGGATGGCCGCCATCACAATATTAGCCAATAACAACCTAAACAAATACCAACCCCAACCACTTAGTGGCTGATAAACACCATTCTCTCTCAAACCACGATACAATAGACCCGCATTTACAACCGCTGAGAACGAAGTTGCCAACGCCAAACCAACATGTCCAATATTCCACCAAAAATGGAAAGGAATAACCAGTAAAATATTAAACAACATATTAAGTCCCATCGCCTTGATGCCTATTTTCACAGGCGTCTTAGTATCCTGACGAGAAAAATAGCCTGGAACCAATACTTTAATTAGCATAAACGCTAACAATCCCATCGAATAGGCTTTTAGACTCAACGATGCCATGGCGGTATCATGGGCAGAAGTCTTCCCATACTCGAACAACAAGGTCAAAATAGGCTGAGAAAGTATAATAAGACCAACAGTAGCAGGCAAAGCAATCAGTAAGACCCAACGCAATGCCCAGTCCATAGTCTGGTTAAAACTACCCTTATCATCATTCACATACTGGCGAGATAGGCTGGGCAAAATCACAGTGCCAATAGCAATCGCAAACGTTCCGAGAGGCAATTCTACTAATCGATCAGAATAATACAACCAGGAAACACTCCCAGTCGGTAAAAATGAGGCCAGTACCGTATCAAATAATAAATTGATCTGAGCAACTGATACACCCAAAATGGCTGGAGCCATCAGCAGTAGTACTTTCTTTACACCTGGATCCTTAAAATCCACTTTAGGGACTGGCAACAGATGTATCTGTTTCAAAAAAGGCAGTTGGAAAGTTAACTGTACAACACCTGATATCAAAACTCCCCAAGCAATCGCAACAACAGGCGGATCAAAATAAGGGCTCACCCATACTGCAGCAGAAATCAGGCAAATATTCAATAATACTGGTGTTAATGCAGGGATAGCAAAACGATCATAACTGTTTAGTACTGCTCCAGCAAATCCCGTTAACGAAATAAGCAGCAAATAAGGGAAGGTTATACGCAACATATCCTGAGTTAGATGAAATTTAAAAGGATCATTCCAAAACCCCGGAGCAAATACCATAGTCACCGCAGGGGCGGCTACCAATACTAATAGTGTCAGCCCCAACAAGATAAGCGCAAGGCAACCACAAACCCTATTCAAGAATCCTCTAACAGACTCAATCGAACCTTTTTCACGATATTCTGAGAGTACTGGTACAAAAGCCTGAGCAAAGGCGCCCTCAGCAAATAAACGTCGTAGAAAGTTAGGGATTTTGAATGCCACAAAAAAAGCATCAGCCTCTGCCTGAGCACCAATTGTGCTCGCAAAAACAACATCCCGAACCAGTCCAAGTACACGAGAGAGCATAGTCATACTACTGACAACTACACCTGACCACAACAGACCTTTTGTCGGGCAAACTGATGTTGCCTTATTATTTTGGGGGCTTGATTCAGTCACGTATTACCTAGTACCTGATAATTGGCACAAAAGTGGCAGTGTACTGGATAAATTCCTAACATACCATTCCTCTCCAGAAAAGTACTTCTCACAATTATTGGAAGCAACCATCTTTTGTCCTATTAAATAACAACAGTTAATCTATGTTCATCTCCGTTTCGCATGCACTGATCATTTGAAGCTGGAATTTTCGGCCTACATTAGCAGTGTCAGTCAAGCGAGTAATTACACTGGATACTCAACGTATAGAATTATTGCCTGCCTAGCCTTTTATTCAGGCAGTTGGCTGTTTAAGGACGGAAATAGTCGAAAAAATAGGCAGTTAGTACTGGCCGATTGCTTTTTAACCGACCCTATCTTAAGTACTCTTGATGTTTTGAGTTAACCGACAAGCCAAGCCCATTATCGACCAATACGCTAATTACGCGGTGAATGCTAAAGGCAGGCTATGCTCTCGACTTGTAAGCACTGGGATATTGAAATTCACTGACATTGGTCTTTAGATATCGCTTTTAAAGAAGACGCCATAAAATGAGGGTCGGATTTTCAACGGAGAGTGTTGGCCTCATTCGGTGTATTGCATTGGACTTACTGAAGCAGGAACAGTTAGTGAACCGAATTGACCTGTCAGACAATCTTCTTGATAATGAGTAGTTGTCACGTCAGACCTAAACTTCTACCTTATTAGAAAGCGATACATCATAAAACAACATGAACATAGCAAAACACACAACCTAAAAACGCCAAGCAATATTGGCGTTTTTTAATCAACGAAGCGATGTTGTTACTCACTCTTCATCAGCAGCTAATTCCTTTTCAGGGACGCTGCGATCAACAAGCTCAACGTAGGCCATAGGCGCTTTATCGCCAGTACGATAACCACATTTCAAAATACGTACGTAACCACCCAGTCTTTCCTCATAATGAGGACCAAGGTCACTGAATAATTTACCAACAGCCTCTTTTGAATTTAAATGACTAAATGCCAAACGACGATTAGCAACACTATCATTTTTTGCCAAAGTAATTAATGGTTCAATAACGCGACGTAGTTCTTTCGCTTTTGGCAGTGTTGTTTTAATTAATTCGTGTTCAACCAACGAAATAGACATGTTGCGGAACATAGCCTTACGGTGAGAACTGTTACGATTCAATTGACGGCCACTATGACGATGACGCATGACTCAATACCTTCCTACTAGCTGCTTTTAAGCAATTCTATTAATAGGCTACCATTAATAATAGCCAGTACATTTCTAACTCTAATCTGCTTTTGCAAATCTATTAATCGTCAAGACGGAGACTGGCAGGAGGCCAGTTTTCCAGACGTAAACCTAAAGATAAACCACGTGAAGCAAGAACATCTTTAATTTCTGTTAGTGACTTCTTACCCAAGTTTGGTGTTTTTAATAATTCAACTTCTGTACGTTGAATTAAATCACCAATATAATAAATATTTTCTGCTTTCAAACAATTAGCAGAACGCACAGTCAGCTCTAAATCATCCACTGGACGCAAAAGTATAGGGTCAACTTCCTCTTCTTTTTCTTCAGGCTCTGCCAGCTTCTCACTCTGAAGATCAACAAATACAGCTAATTGTTGCTGTAAGATTGTCGCGGAACGGCGAATCGCTTCCTCAGGATCAATCGTACCATTAGTTTCTAAATCCAAAACCAGTTTATCCAAATCCGTACGTTGTTCAACACGAGCACTTTCAACTGAATATGATAAACGCTTAACTGGACTATAAGAAGCATCAAGCTGTAAACGACCAATTGTACGAGTTTCATCATCACCACTTTGACGGGCATCCGATGGCTGGTAACCACGGCCTCGAGACACAGTAAGCTGCATATTAAAATCAATACTACCCGTTATCGTAGCAATCACATATTCTGGATTTTTAATTTCAACTTCATGATCAACAATAATATCGCCTGCTGTTACTACACAAGGCCCTTTTTTTCTTAAAGAGAGTACCGTTTGCACTTTTTCCTGATCATGCATCACTACAGCAACACCTTTAAGGTTTAACAGGATCTCGATAACATCTTCTTGTACACCTTCGATAGCACTATATTCGTGTTCGACACCATCAATCTCGGCTTCGATAACTGCACAACCAGGCATTGAAGACAGCAAAATACGACGTAATGCATTACCCAATGTATGCCCAAAACCACGCTCCAAAGGCTCCAAAATTACTTTGGCGTGTGTTGGGGAATGCTCAATAACATCAATATGACGTGGAGTTAAAAATTCGTTAACAGCACTTTGCATAACCATACCTTTTAAAGGATTAATCTTTATCTGTTTTATACGTCTAAATCACTTAATTATTTAGAGTAAAGTTCAACAATAAGGTTTTCATTAATTTCAGCAGGCAAATCTGCACGATCAGGAACACGCTTAAATGTACCTTCTAACTTAGATGCATTCACTTCTACCCATTCAATATCACGCTGAACAGCTAATTCCAAAGCGCTCTTGATGCGCAATTGGTTCTTCGCTTTTTCGCGAATAGCAATCACATCATCCACCTTTACCTGGTATGATGGAATATTTACCGTACTTCCATTAACCAATATTGACTTGTGAGAAACCAACTGACGGGACTCAGCACGAGTTGAACCAAACCCCATACGATACACTACGTTATCTAAACGAGTTTCCAATAATTGTAACAAGTTCTCACCCGTTGCACCTTTACGACGAGCAGCCTCTTTATAGTAACTACGAAATTGTTTCTCAAGTACACCATAGGTACGACGGACTTTTTGTTTTTCACGTAACTGAACGCCATAGTCAGATAAACGACCACGACGAACACCATGCATACCAGGCGCTGTTTCCACTTTGCACTTGGATTCTAAACTACGAGTACCGCTTTTTAGAAAAAGATCAGTACCTTCACGACGAGAAAGCTTACAAGTAGGTCCTAAATAACGAGCCATTTTTTAATTCCCCCTACACGCGACGTTTTTTCGGTGGACGGCACCCATTATGAGGAATGGGTGTAACGTCAACGATATTAGTTATTTTATAACCAACGTTATTCAATGCTCGAACAGCAGACTCACGACCAGGGCCAGGGCCTTTGACTTCGACATCCAGATTTTTTAGGCCATAATCCAACGCAGCTTGACCTGCACGCTCAGCAGCAACCTGGGCCGCAAAGGGTGTACTTTTACGTGAACCACGAAAACCTGAACCACCAGCGGTCGCCCAACTTAAGGCATTACCCTGGCGATCAGTAATAGTAACAATCGTATTATTAAAAGAGGCATGGATATGGGCAATACCGTCCACTATCGTCTTTTTGACTTTTTTCTTTGTACTTGGCTTAGCCATAGCAATATTTCCTAACCTTTAAACATTTAACCTTGAGTAATCAAGAAAGGGATTATTTCTTAATAGGTTTACGAGGACCTTTACGGGTACGTGCATTCGTCTTAGTACGTTGACCACGTAGAGGTAAATTACGACGATGACGAATGCCACGGAAGCAACCTAAATCCATTAAACGTTTGATATTCATAGAGACTTCACGGCGTAAATCACCTTCTACAGTCACTTTTGCTACCTCTGCACGCACCTTATCCATATCTGCTTCAGATAAATCACCGATTTTGATCGACTCTGCGATACCAGCACCAGCAAGAATACGCTTAGCGGTTGTTGGACCAATCCCATAAACATAGGTTAGGGAGATAACGGCATGTTTGTTATCGGGTATGTTGACACCAGCGATACGGGCCATTCAATGTACTCCACACTGTATTGCTCTTACAACAAGCCCTTTTTATCAGGCTAGAGCATAGATAATTAAGTATTGACAGCGATTTTAGCCATCTTGCGTTACTTTTAGACTATTTTAAGGGAATAATCTAAAAAGGCGCGCAAGAGTAGCGGTAAAACCACCAAACTGCAATAGTTTATTGATTTCTCAATAAAGGACAGTCAATACCACCTAGTGATAGCTACAGAACAGCTATCTATATAAGTCTAACTTAACCTTGGCGTTGTTTATGTCTAGGTTCAGCACTGCAAATAACACGTAAAACACCTTTACGACGAACCAATTTACAGTTACGACAAATTTTCTTTACTGAAGCGCGAACTTTCATACTTACCTCAAAATAAATAGGTTCAATTAGCAACAGTGTGGCTAAACACCACTACCATAGCCTTTTAAATTCGATTTTTTCATAAGTGATTCATATTGACTCGACATTAAATGGGATTGAACTTGAGACATGAAGTCCATAAGCACCACCACCACGATCAACAGAGACGTACCACCTAGGTAAAACGAAATACCTGTTGCCACAACAATGAACTGAGGCATTAAACAAACCGCCGCCATATAGAGCGAACCAACCACAGTTAAACGAGTCAACACACTATCAATATACTTCGCCGATTGTTCACCTGGACGAATACCTGGAATATAAGCACCTGATTTCTTTAAATTATCCGCAACTTCATTAGGGTTATACATTAAGGCTGTATAGAAGAAACAAAAAAAGATAATCAATCCTGCAAATAAAATAACGTTCAATGGCTGACCAGGGCCTAAAGCCAAAGCAAACTCTTGTAATAGCTCATTACCAACACCCTCACCACCACCTAACCACGAGGCAATAGACTGTGGGAACAATAGTAAAGAACTGGCAAAAATAGCAGGAATAACACCCGCCATATTCACTTTTAACGGCAAATGCGAACTTTGCGCCGCATAAATCTTTTTACCCTGCTGGCGTTTAGCGTAGTTAACCGTAATACGTCGCTGACCACGTTCTACACAAACAACAAACCAAACCACAGCCAACAAAAGAAATAATATTCCTAATAGCAACAAAATATTTATATCACCCTGCTGTGCACTTTCAAACACTTGACCTACAGCGCTCGGTAAGCCGGCAACAATACCTGCAAATATCAGCATAGAAATCCCATTGCCAATACCCTTTTCGGTCACTTGCTCACCTAGCCACATCATAAAGACAGCACCAGTAACCAAGGATGTTATTGAAACAAAATAAAACAGAAACTCCGATCCACCTTGATAGACATAACCTTGAGAAGCAAGACCTACTGACATTGCAGTACCTTGAACAAAAGCTAATAAAATAGTCAAATAACGAGTGTACTGACTAATTTTACGTCTGCCAGCGTCTCCCTCCTTCTTCAACTGCTCTAAAGAAGGAGTGACCGCAGTCATTAGCTGCATAATAATCGATGCAGAAATATAAGGCATAATCCCTAGAGCTAAAATGCTCATGCGTTCCAATGCACCACCAGAAAACATATTAAAAAGACCAATAATAGTCCCTTCATTTTGGTCAAATAGTTGTGTAAGTCTATCTGGATCAATACCCGGAACTGGAATATGTGTACCAATACGGTAAACAATAATAGCCAAAAAAAGAAAACGAAGCCGAGCCCATAGCTCACCTAAACCTTTTTGACTTCCGAACAAATTACCAGAAGCTGACATATAACCCTACTCTTCCACTCTGCCGCCAGCAGCTTCTATCGCTGCTTTAGCACCTTTAGTCACTGCAAGCCCTTTCAACGTGACTGCTTTAGCTAGCTCACCGGAAAGAAAAACCTTTGCACGCTTAATATTTGCATTCACCAAGCTTGCTTTACGCAGAGCTTCTAAATTAATGACCTCTGCATCCACTTTGTTCAGTTCAGATAGACGAATTTCTGCAGAACTTAAACCTACACGGGAAGTAAAACCAAATTTTGGCAAACGCTTTTGTAAGGGCATTTGACCACCTTCAAAACCTGGCTTAACTGTACCACCTGAACGTGATTTTAAACCTTTATGGCCACGACCAGCTGTTTTACCAAGACCACTACCCATGCCACGACCAACACGTTTCTTTGAACTTCTGCTACCAGGTGCTGATGCCAATGTATTCAGACGCATATCACTCACCCTCAACCTTGATCAAATAATGCACTTTATTCATCATGCCACGTGTTGATGGAGTATCTTCAACTTCAACAGTGTGACCGATACGACGTAAACCCAAGCCTGCTACACACGCTTTATGTCTAGGTAAGCATTTAGCAGCACTTCTTAATTGAGTGACTCTTACTGTTTTCTTCGCCATGATATGTCTCAAACTATTCAATATAACCCTGTGTTAATTCAGGATATCTTCTACTAATTTTCCACGCTTTTCAGCAATCTGCTCCGGAGAACACATTGCAGCCAAGGCATCAAATGTTGCACGAACAACGTTTACCGGATTCGTAGAGCCATAACATTTCGCTAAAACGTTTTGTACACCTGCGATTTCTAATACTGCACGCATTGCACCACCAGCAATAACACCAGTACCTTGCGATGCTGGTTGCATATACACTTTAGACGCACCATGACGTCCCTTAGTTGCATATTGTAATGTATCACCATTCAACTCAACTTGAATCATATTACGTCGAGCGGCTTCCATTGCTTTTTGTATAGCAGCAGGAACTTCACGCGCTTTACCGCGACCAAAACCAACACGACCATTACCATCACCAACAACAGTTAATGCCGTAAAGCCGAAAATACGACCACCTTTTACGGTTTTAGCAACACGGTTAACCTGAACTAATTTTTCTTCCAGGCCTTCAGTGTTAGCTTCGTCTTTTTTAATCTGAGCCATGTTCTCAACCTTTAAAATTCCAATCCGCCTTCACGGGCAGCATCTGCTAATGATTTTACGCGACCGTGATATTTAAAACCGCTACGATCAAAAGCCACTTTTGATACACCCAACACCTTTGCACGTTCAGCAATAAGTTGGCCTACTGCTTTTGCAGCATCAGCGTTACCAGTAATACCAGAACGCAAACTTTTATCCAACGTTGATGCACTCGCAAGTACTTTACCACCTTCAGCAGCAATGATCTGAGCATAAATATGACGTGGCGTACGGTTAATACACAAACGATCAATTCTTAACTCACGAATTTTTGCTCTTCCACGACACGCGCGACGTAAACGAGACAACTTCTTACTTTTCATAGCTTCGCCCTGTAATTTCTAGCAATTCTTGTTGGCTACTATAATTAACTCTTAATTACTTTTTCTTTGCTTCTTTACGACGAACATACTCATCACCATAGCGAACACCTTTCCCCTTATAGGGCTCTGGTGGACGAAATGCACGAATTTCTGCCGCAACTTGCCCTAATAATTGTTTATCTACACTTTTAAGGACAATTTCTGTCTGAGTAGGAGTCTCAGCAGTAACACCGTCAGGAAGCTCATAATTGACGTCGTGAGAAAAACCTAATACCAAATTCAAGATTTTACCCGATACTTTAGTACGATAACCAACACCGTTAAGAATCAACTTTTTTTCAAAACCAACGCTAACACCAACTACCATATTATTAACCAACGCACGAGTAGTACCAGCCAAAGCAACAGATGACTTGACACCGTTTTTAGCGGAAAAAGTCAATACATTATCTTCCTGCTTAACGTCAACGTTTTGGTTAATAGCTAGCGACATGGAGCCTTTTCCACCTTTAACACTAATGACCTGACTTTCAAGTTTCACTTCGACACCAGCAGGTAATTCAACTGGACTATTTGCAATACGCGACATAATTTTTCTCTACTATCTATACTGAGTAAGAGTTAACTTAAAACGACGATTAAAATACTGTGCAAAGCACTTCACCACCAATACCTGCAACACGCGCAGCACGATCAGTCATTACTCCCTTACTGGTAGATACGACAGCAACACCCAAACCCGCACGAACAGATGGCAGTCCGTCTTTACCCGCATAATTACGCAGACCCGGACGACTTACACGAGTAAGCTCAGTGATCACTGGATTGCCTTCAAAATATTTCAACTCAATAATTAATAGCGGCTTCACATCACCAGAAACCGTATGTTTTCCAATATAACCTTGCTCTTCCAATACTTTAGCAACACTAACCTTCAATTTTGATGAAGGCATAATCACTTCTGTTTTACCAACTATTTGCGCATTACGAATGCGGGTTAACATATCTGATAATGGATCTTGCATACTCATAATATAGTGCTCCGTTTACCAGCTAGCCTTAACTAAGCCTGGTACATCACCACGCATCGCGGCTTCACGTAATTTGTTACGACAGAGTCCAAATTTACGGTAAACCGCATGTGGACGACCAGTAATACGACAACGACGTTGTTGGCGTGAAGGGCTCGCATCCCGAGGCAACTTCTGTAATTTCTGTTGTGCTTCCCACAGTTCATCATCAGAAGTACTTGGGTTAACAAGAATTGCTTTCAGTTCTTTACGCTTTTCAGCAAATTTTGCCACTGTTACTGTACGTTTAGCTTCACGCGCTATCATTGATTTTTTTGCCATAATTCAGGATACCTTTTGCTTATCGCTAATTAGCCTTATTAACTTTTAAAAGGAAAGTTAAAGACTCTTAATAAAGCGTGGCCTTCTTCATCATTACGCGCTGTAGTCGTGATACAAATATCCAGACCACGTAATTTATTAATTTTGTCGTAATCAATTTCCGGAAAAATAATTTGCTCCGTCACACCCATAGAAAAATTACCTTTACCATCAAATTGCTTTGGACTAATACCACGGAAATCACGAATACGAGGAATGGCAATGGATATCAAACGCTCAAGAAATTCATACATGCGTTCTTTACGTAAAGTCACTTTACATCCTACAGGCCAGTCTTCACGCACTTTAAAGCCTGCAATAGACTTACGCGCTTTGGTAACTACTACTTTTTGACCGGCAATCTGTTCTAAATCATCTACTGCACGTTCAAGAGCTTTCTTATCTCCAATTGCTTCACCTACACCCATATTAAGAGTAATTTTAGTGATACGAGGAATTTCCATCACATTACTCAAACCTAGCTCTTTTTTTAACTTAGGTGCAAGCTCTTCATTGTAAAGTTTTTTCAAACTAGCCATTTTATTAATACCGTTTTAATGTCCACTATAAACACCCTAAGGGTCTATTGCTTCACCATTAGATTTGAAAACTCGAATCTTTTTAGTGCTCTCGCCGTCTTCAACAAATTTAAATGCAACACGATCTGCTTTTTCAGTTGCTGGGTTAAAAATAGCAACATTAGAAGCCTGAATAGGTGCTTCTTTTCCAACAATACCACCGGCAACGCCTGCTTGTGGATTTGGCTTTTGGTGCTTTTTCACCATATGCACACCAGAAACGATCAAACGACCATCTGACAACACTTTAACGACCTTACCGCGTTTGCCCTTATCTCGACCAGCAATCACCATTACTTCGTCGTCACTTTTAATCTTGCGCATTACTCTGTCCTCTAATCTCTGACTGTGCCTTGATGGTTACAACACTTCAGGAGCCAAAGAAATAATCTTCATAAATTTTTCACCACGTAATTCACGCGTTACAGGACCAAAAATACGAGTACCTATAGGTGCTTTTTGCTGATTAAGAATAACCGCAGCATTTTCGTCGAACTTGATCAATGACCCATCTTGACGACGAACACCGTGTTTAGTACGGACAACAACTGCATGCATTACATGGCCTTTTTTTACTTTACCGCGAGGAATTGCTTCCTTTACTGTTACTTTAATAATGTCGCCGATATGTGCATAACGACGGTGAGAACCGCCGAGTACCTTAATACACATCACACGACGCGCACCACTATTATCAGCAACGTCTAAATAAGATTGTGTTTGAATCATCGCCCGTCTCCGAAACTTCTACTCGCTACGCTATTAAATTTGCGTAGCACGCTCTTCTATTTTGACCAAAGCCCATGTCTTACTCTTAGACAATGGACGAGACTCTGCAATAGTCACTACATCACCAATATTGCATGAATTTTCTTCATCATGCGCCTTCAGCTTAGAGGACTTACTCATATACTTACCATAAATAGGATGCTTAACACGACGCTCAATCAATACTGTAATAGTTTTATCCATTTTATCGCTAACTACTTTACCCATCAGGGTACGAGCCTTTTTATTTTGCTCTTTACTTACTTCGGCCATGAGTTACTTACCTGCCTTTTCTTTTAAAATCGTCTTAATACGCGCAACATTACGACGAGATTCTTTAAATAGGTGTGTTTGAACCTGCTGACCAGTTGATACTTGCATACGTAACTTAAACTGCTCTTCTAAACTAGAAATAAGTTCAGCATTTAGTTCTTCAACTGACTTTTCACGGAGTTCTATTGCTTTCATTACATCACCGAACGTTTAACGAAGGTTGTTACAATTGGCAATTTAGCTGCGGCTAATGCAAACGCTTCACGAGCCAGCTCCTCACTGACACCGTCCATTTCATAAAGCACTTTACCTGGCTGAATTTGAGCCACCCAATATTCTACGTTACCTTTACCTTTACCTTGACGAACTTCCAAAGGTTTACTGGTAATTGGTTTGTCTGGAAATATACGAATCCAAATTTTCCCACCACGCTTAATATGACGAGTCATCGCACGACGTGCCGCTTCAATTTGACGAGCTGTAATACGCCCACGACCTGTCGCCTTTAAACCAAACTCACCAAAACTCACTTTTGAGCCACGATGAGCCAGACCGCGATTGCGGCCTTTCTGCATTTTACGAAACTTTGTACGCTTTGGTTGCAACATTTTGCGTAACCCTTACTTAGCTTTTGAGCTTTTCTTTTTAGGTGTTAGCTCAGTTTGTTCAACATCACCAATAATTTCACCCTTGAATATCCACACTTTGACACCGATGATTCCATAGGTAGTCGCCGCCTCTGCAGTTGCATAATCAATATCAGCACGCAGTGTGTGCAAAGGCACACGACCTTCACGATACCATTCAGAACGCGCAATTTCTGCACCACCTAAACGACCGCCAACCTGAATTTTAATGCCTTCAGCACCTTGGCGCATTGCATTTTGTACAGCACGCTTCATGGCTCGACGGAACATCACTCGACGCTCAAGCTGGTTTGCAACACTTCCTGCAACCAATTTCGCATCCAGATCCGGCTTACGAATTTCTTCGATGTTAATGTGAACTGGAACACTCATACGCTCTGACACTTGCTTGCGTAAACGCTCAACATCTTCACCTTTTTTACCAATCACAATACCTGGACGCGCCGTATAAATAGTCACTTTGGCGGTATTGGCTGGACGCTCGATACCAACACGACTGACTGACGCATTGGCAAGCTTAGTTTCTATATAATCACGAACACTCAAATCGGCGTGAAGCTTATCTGCATATTCATCATTGTTGGCATACCACGTAGAGGTATGTTTTTTAACAATACCTAAGCGGATACCCGTTGGATGTACTTTTTGACCCATAACGCTCGCTCTCTTATTGGTCCGCAACTTTAACTGTTATATGACAACTACGTTTTAAAATACGATCAGCACGTCCTTTGGCACGCGGACGAATACGTTTCATTGTCATACCTTCATCAACAAAAACTGTCGACACTCGCAATTCATCAACATCAGCACCTTCATTCTGTTCTGCATTGGCAATCGCACTTTCCAGTACTTTTTTGATAATTTCTGCACCTTTCTTTTTGTTAAACGCTAACAAATCTAACGCTTCTTCAACGTGCTTACCACGAATTTGATCGGCAACCAAGCGAGCTTTCTGAGCTGATAAGCGGGCACCACTTAATTTTGCTGCTACTTCCATCACCCCCTCCTAGCGCTTCGCTTTCTTGTCAGCGACATGGCCTCTATAAGTACGCGTTACCGCAAACTCACCTAGCTTGTGACCAACCATTTCTTCGTTAACCAATACAGGAACGTGTTGACGACCGTTATGAACAGCAATCGTCAAACCGACCATATTGGGTAAAATCATCGAACGTCGCGACCAAGTTTTAATCGGACGACGGTCATTTTTTTCAGCCGCTGTCTCAACCTTCTTCAATAAATGAAGATCAATGAAAGGACCTTTCTTCAGTGAACGTGGCACTGCTCTTTCCTCTTAATCAACTTTGCTATCGTTATTAGCAGACGTAGTAATTACTTCTTACCACGACGACGAACAATCATTTTATCTGTACGCTTATTACTACGAGTTTTATAACCTTTAGTTGGCGTACCCCATGGACTCACTGGGTGGCGACCACCCGATGTACGACCTTCACCACCACCATGCGGGTGATCAACGGGGTTCATCGCAACACCGCGAACGGTTGGGCGAACACCACGCCAGCGCGAAGCACCAGCTTTACCTAATGAACGCAAGCTATGCTCACTGTTCGATACTTCACCTAAAGTGGCACGACACTCTGAAAATACTTTACGCATTTCACCACTGCGCAAACGCAGTGTTGCATAATTTCCTTCACGAGCAACAAGCTGGACTGAAGCGCCTGCAGAACGGGCTATTTGCGCTCCTTTACCAGGCTTTAACTCAATACAGTGAACAGTACTACCTACAGGAATGTTACGAAGAGGTAAAGCATTCCCTACTTTAATCGCTGCCGTACTACCTGACTCAATTCTATCACCTGTAGACACCCCTTTAGGAGCAATAATGTAACGGCGTTCACCGTCGGCATAACATACCAACGCAATATGGGCACTACGATTTGGATCATACTCTAAACGCTGTACAGTCGCTGGAACACCATCTTTATTACGCTTGAAATCAATTTTACGATAGTGTTGCTTATGCCCACCACCGATATGACGAGTAGTGATCCGACCATTGTTATTACGACCACCACTTTTTGACTTTTTCTCTAATAAAGGTGCATAAGGAGCACCTTTATGCAAATCCGGATTAACTACGCTAATAACAAATCGGCGACCGGCTGATGTTGGCTTGCGCTTTACAATTGCCATTTTCTATCCCCTTACTCTGCCGTCTCGAAATCAATATCCTGGCCTTCAGCCAGACGGACATAGGCCTTTTTCCAATCACTGCGACATCCCAAACCATGACGAGTGCGCTTTGTTTTACCTTTTATATTTAAGGTCGTAACATTTTCAACAGTAACATTAAATAGTTTTTCAACAGCTGTTTTTACTTCTAGCTTTTTCGCATCAGTTGCCACTTTAAAAACAACCTGATTTGACGTTCCTGCAACCATCGATGCTTTTTCAGAAATCACTGGGGCCAACAGTACTTTGTACATACGCTCCTGGCTTAGATTAACTTGACTCATGCCAATGACTCCTCAATTTTTTTGAGCGCTGCAACAGTAATAAGTACTTTATCAAAGCCAATTAAACTCACAGGGTTCACACCTTGAACATCTAACACATCAACCCTGTGGAGGTTACGCGCAGCTAGATACAAATTCTCAGTCACTTCTTCAGTCACAATTAGCGCTTCGGCTATATCATATTGAGCTAAGTGCTGAATGAGGCTTTTGGTTCTTGGCACATCCAACCCAATAGACTCAACCACAACCAAATGCTCCTGACGGGCCAATTCAGATATAATGCAGCGCATCGCCGCACGGTACATTTTTTTATTTAACTTCTGCTCATAATTACGAGGTTGAGCAGCAAACGTTACACCACCGCTACGCCAGATTGGGCTGCGTGAAGTACCCGCACGAGCACGACCACTACCTTTTTGACGCCACGGCTTAGCACCACCACCAGAAACTGCAGCACGGTTTTTTTGTGCTTTACTGCCTTGACGAGCAGCAGCCTGATAAGCCACTACTACTTGGTGTACTAGATCCGGGTTAAATGCTTTACCAAAAGCTAACTCGGATACTTCCACAATACCACTAACGCCTTTGGGTGTCGAAATACTTAATTCCATCATCAATCCCCTTAGGCCTTAGACTTTACTTTTACAGATGGACGAACAACGATATCACCACCTGATGCACCAGGAACTGCTCCTTTAATGAGTAGCAAGTTACGCCCAACATCAACACGCACCACTTCTAATGTTTGCACAGTTACTTTTTCAGCCCCCATATGACCAGCCATCTTCTTACCCTTGAACACACGACCAGGAGTTTGACACTGCCCGATTGAACCTGGCGCACGATGAGAAATAGAGTTACCGTGAGTAGCGTCTTGCATTTTAAAGTTCCAACGCTTTACACCACCAGCAAAACCCTTACCTTTAGAGGTGCCAGTGATATCAACTTTTTGACCAGCTTCGAAAGTATCGACGGTGATCTCGTCACCCACTTCAAAAGCTTTTTCACAGTCATTACGCAGTTCCCAAACACCCCTACCAGCCTCTGTATTGGCCTTAGCAAAATGTCCTGCCGCAGATTTATTGACTCTTGAAGCTCGACGAGACCCTACGGTAACCTGTACAGCGTTATAACCGTCGGTTTCTACATTCTTAACCTGTGTGATTCTATTTGGCTCAACTTCGATTACCGTGACCGGAACCGATACGCCATCTTCTGTGAATATACGTGTCATACCGCTTTTACGGCCGACTATACCTATAGTCATTTCTTTAACCTCTCAGTGTACGGGGCTATTCACCCCCACATTCTTTTGAATACTAAGGGACCCGCTATGGCCGCCCATTTCAGAGCGTTACACAAGACTCACTCATCGGTGGGTCATGCTTGGTGTTCAGTTGTTTGTTAATACTGCAATTAACGCAGTATCGGCACTACTTCTCATTCAGCTCTTAACGCTTCCAGAATCAACCTAGTGAAATCTGGACTTCAACACCTGCCGCTAAATCTAGCTTCATTAAAGCATCTACAGTTTTCTCAGTTGGTTCAACGATATCCAGCAAGCGCTTGTGCGTACGAATTTCATACTGATCACGCGCATCTTTATTTACATGTGGAGAAATGAGTACCGTAAAGCGCTCTTTGCGGGTTGGCAATGGAATCGGACCTCTCACCTGCGCACCGGTACGGCGAACAGTCTCAACAATCTCTTGCGTGGACGTATCAATCAACTTGTGATCGAACGCTTTCAAACGAATACGAATACGCTGATTCTGCATTACAACTAAACTCCAAAATCTTAAAGAACGATTACAGCCAGCAAGCGCTATTGGCCTACCCCTGTAAAATGGAGGCGCAATTATAGGGATGGCACAACCGACCGTCAACCTTTTATTCAATTAATTTTAAGGGTTAATTTCGATTTTTGGTGAGAGTCTGCTGTAAATAAGAGACGCTTATTTCAATCACCAACAACGTACAGACGCTAGGCTCATTCATCCACGGGCAAACTCGTAGTATTCTGCTAGGCACATTCGTAAAAAGCATTGCCCTTTAGGCAATATATTACGCTAAAATGAGGGAACTCGGCGGTCCTGACATTAATCTTAGCGGCGACTTTTGTGTTCAATAACCATCAAGGTTTCGCACAACCGCTTAACCTCAGAACTGGCAAACCATGAGTTATTTTCCAACTATGTAGGCAACGATAAATGATCATCGACTATATGAATACCCCGATAGGCACAATAGAAATTCAGGCATCTGATAACGGTATCAACCAGCTTATTTTTACAGAAAAAATCCAGCCAAAACAGGGCAGCCACCGTCTAATAGAACAATGCAAACAACAACTACAGGAGTATTTTAATCAAGAGCGCACTAACTTTGATTTACCGCTAGATATCGGAGGCACTCCCTTCCAGAACTCTATCTGGAACGCACTGATTAACATCCATTTTGGCCAAGTTATTTCTTATAAAGACCTGGCCCACATCATCAATAAACCAAAAGCCATCAGAGCAGTGGGTGCCGCCAACAGCAGAAACCCTATTTCTATCATTATCCCCTGTCATCGGGTGATTGGACAGAATGGTTCATTAACCGGCTACGCCTGGGGTCTGGAACGTAAATCCTGGTTGCTTAAACATGAGCGTAGCTGAGGAGAGTCATGGAGAACATGGCGTTAATTTCACTGGCAAAGCACTTGGTAAAACAGGTTTATGCAACAAAACACGTTTCCATATATCGATAAAAAGGTCTCGATAGACTTAAGTGAATAACGTTACTCCCATTCCTCCTCATCAGTCTCACTCAAAACAGGGATCGAGTATCTCTCTTGCGCCCAACCTCCCAAATCAATAAGCTGACAACGTTCACTACAAAAAGGACGGTGGGGGAATTTGTCACTCCACAAAACAGTTTTTTTACATCGAGGACATTGTAGTTCTGTTGTCATAATACTTTTTAAGGTTACAAAGCTTTAACTATTTCCCTATTTGCCTCTGGAAATTGATAATGCCCTAATTTTTCTGGTAACACCCAGTTTATCAATTGATTTTCATTACCGTAAGCTTCACCAGAAAAATGATTGCTTATCCAGATATCTAGCATCACTTTTTTATTGCCATAATCGTGTTTAATCATCATAAATGGTGCTGCACTATGGATGGTGATGTTAACTTCCTCTTTAAATTCACGCACTAAGGCTTCTAACGCACTCTCCCCTTCCTCGACTTTACCGCCCGGAAATTCCCATAAACCGCCTTGGTGTTGGTGTTTAGCCCGTTTAGCAATCAGTATTTTGCCTTCTGCGTTTTTAATAATTCCAACAGCGACGTGAATGTGTTTACTAGACATATTTTATTAGGGTGTATTGGCGTTTTCTGTGGCTTCCGGTTCTTTCAATTCCTATACTCTGCATTAATTGTCACATACTCGTGGGATAAGTCTGTTGTCCACAGTACTTCTTGCTGATCGCCTCGCCCAAGACAAACACGCAATAAAATTTCAGCCTGATCCATGGCTGCTTGGCCTGCAGCTTCAGTATAGCTAGCGGAGCGACCACCATTTTCTATAATTAATGTATCGTTTAGATAAACTCGTATCAAATCAACATTCAATTGTTGAATACCTGCATAACCAATGGCAGCGGCTATGCGTCCCCAGTTTGGGTCTGAAGCAAAGAGTGCCGTTTTAACCAAAGGGGAGTGAGCGATAGCGTAGGCTACTTGAAGACATTCGTTTGCATTTGCACCTTCTTCTATTTGAAGGGTAACAAACTTTGTTGCACCTTCTCCATCTCGAATAATGGCTTGTGCCAAGGTTTGATAAACGCTGGTAACCGCATCTTTAAATAAGGTATATAAAGGCTCGTTGACGTTATCAATTATCTGAGATGTTGTGCAGGTGGTCATTAGCATACAGCTATCGTTGGTTGAGGTATCACCATCAATAGTGATTCGATTAAACGATTGGTTAACTGCATCCCTAGATAGTTGCTCTAGTAAGGATTGGCTAATATTGGCGTTACTGACAACAAAACCCAACATTGTAGCCATATTGGGCTTAATCATACCTGCACCTTTGCAGATACCATTCACGACAAAGGTTTCACCACAGTAATCAAAGGATGCCGTAGCACCTTTAGGCCGGGTATCGGTGGTCATCATTCCCTTAGCAGCAAGTTGCCAATGATCCTCACTCAGTCCACTGAGTAATTCAGGTATTGCGGCGGTAATTTTTTCTACCGGCAAGGGATCACCAATAACACCCGTAGAAAACGGCAGTACTTGGGTGGTATTGACATTGGTTGATTGCGCCAAGGCTTCACAACAACTTATCGCACTTCGGAGACCTTGCTCACCGGTACAAGCATTTGCATTCCCCGAATTAATAATCAGGTAACGGGACTGATAGGATAAATGGCTTTTGCACACAACAACCGGTGCTGCGCAAAACGCATTTTGGGTAAATACGCCTGCTGTTTTCGCGCTATCCGGTAAAGCAATTAATACCAGATCATGACATTTATTGTTTTTAATACCAGCACTGATGGCATTCAGTTGAACTCCATCAATGATGGGCATTGTTGGGAAATTTAGTATACCGACTGCCATTTTAGAGCCTGTTAGAGTTTACCGTGACATTGTTTATATTTTTTCCCTGAATTACAAGGGCAAGCTTCATTGCGACCCACTTTTTTACCATGACGAACAAAGGGTTGCTCACGTGATGCTTGTTCTGATGCTGCAGATTGTTGAGCCGCTTCTCCCAAAACAGATGCCTGGGCATGTTGCAGTTGCATTTCGCGCTCCATTTGCTGGCGTCGTTGCTCTTCCATTGCAGCCATTTCCTCTTCAGTAACAGGCTCTACACGAGCAAGAATACGTATAGTTTCCTCTTTAATGGTTTGCAGCATGACCTGAAACAGCTCAAAAGATTCACGTTTATATTCCTGCTTCGGGTTACGCTGAGCATAGGCACGCAAGCCAATACCCTGTCTTAGATGATCCATATTTAACAGGTGTTCTTTCCACTGCATATCCAGTACTTGTAACATCACTTGCTTTTCAACGTCAATCAGGCCTTCACCCAGGCGCTCGCATTTTTCATCATAACCTGCCTGTACCATTGAGATGACTTTCTCACGCAGGGTTTCTTCATACAAACTGGAATCCTCTTCCAACCATTGATGAATGGGTGCAGAGAGATCAAATGCATTATCCAGTTGTTGTTGCAGACCTTCGATGTCCCATTGTTCCTCCATACTCTGAGGGGGGATAAAGCGACCAAAGGTCTCTGATACCACGTCATAACGAATATTGGTGATCACATCACGAATAGACTCTGAGTCCAGAATTTCTGTACGTTGATTATAAATTACCTGTCGCTGGTCATTCGCCACATCATCAAACTCCAGCAATTGCTTACGAATATCAAAGTTACGTCCTTCGACTTTACGCTGTGCTTTTTCAATAGCATTGGTCACCATACGATGCTCTATAGCTTCACCTTTATCCATTCCCAGGTTTTGCATAAATCCACGAATACGATCTGATGCGAAAATACGCATCAGATTATCTTCCATGGATAAATAAAAACATGATAGTCCTGGGTCTCCTTGACGTCCGGCACGACCACGTAGCTGATTATCAATACGGCGGGATTCATGGCGTTCTGTACCAAGGATATGCAAGCCCCCTGCGGCCATGACCATATCGTGGCGTTGTTGCCAGTCGGCTCTCGCTAAAGCCACTTTCTCCTCATTCACTTCACCTAATTCAGACAATTCGACGTCCAGATTACCCCCCAGTACAATATCAGTGCCACGACCCGCCATGTTGGTGGCGATAGTAACAGCACCTGGACGCCCAGCCTGAGCAATAATTTCCGCTTCTTTTTCATGGAATTTTGCATTGAGTACATTGTGCTTGATGTTATCACGCTTCAATCGTTTGGACAGTGCCTCAGATGATTCAACAGACGCTGTCCCCACCAGAATGGGGGCATGTTTCTTTTGGTATTTTTTAATATCTTCTACAACAGCGTCATATTTTTCTTCGATAGACAGGTAGATCAGATCATTCAGATCCTGTCTTGCAATAGCTTTATTGGTTGGAATCACCACAACGTCCAGATTATAAATCTGACGAAATTCAAAGGCTTCCGTATCGGCAGTACCCGTCATACCGGAAAGTGTTGGATACAGACGGAAGTAATTCTGGAATGTAGTGGATGCCAGCGTCTGTGATTCACTCTGAATAGAGACACCTTCTTTAGCTTCTATGGCTTGGTGCAAGCCCTCTGATAAGCGACGTCCGGGCATAGTTCGGCCAGTATGTTCGTCGATCAGTAAAATCTCACCATTTGCCACGATGTAGTCGACATTTTTCTGCAACATGGAATGCGCTCTTAGCGCTGAGTGTACATGGTGTAGCAGGTTCAGATTAGCCGTGGCATAAAGGCTATCATCGGCGTCCAACAAGCCATTTTTGATCAGTAGTTCTTCAATATACTGATGACCAATTTCTGTCAATTCTACCTGACGTTGTTTTTCATCAACAATGTAGTCCCCCTCCTGTTCATCAGTGTGCAGACTGAGTTTCGGAATAATGTCATTCATTCGACGATACAACTCGGCATTGTTATCCGCCTGTCCGGAAATTATCAATGGAGTCCGAGCTTCATCAATCAGGATAGAATCTACTTCGTCCACAATGGCAAAATGTAAAGGACGCTGTACACGCTCTGCTTTCGACAACGCCATATTGTCACGTAGGTAGTCAAAACCAAATTCGTTATTGGTTCCATAGGTAATATCTGCCCGATAAGCCATTTGCTTTTCATCAAAGGATTGCATAGCATGGACGATGCCTACTGACATTCCTAAAAATTTATAGATAGGTGCCATCCACTTAGCATCACGGCTAGCCAGGTAATCATTCACCGTCACAATATGAACACTACCTGCCAAAGCACGTAGATAGGCAGGTAAGGTTGCGACCAACGTTTTACCTTCACCGGTACGCATTTCAGCAATACGTCCTTCATGCAAGGTGACACCACCAATCATTTGGACATCAAAGTGGCGCAAACCTAGTGCTCGTTTAGAGGCCTCACGAACTACCGCAAAGGCTTCTGGTAGTAGTTCATTGAGGGTTTCTCCATCACATAAGCGCTTTTTAAACTCATCAGTTTTTGCTGTTAGCGCTTCGTCACTCAATGCGTTCATACCACTTTCCAGTTGGTTAATGGTATTAACCAATTTGCCTATACGCTTAAGTTCACGTTTGTTTTTCGAACCCAAAATGGTACTTAATAGTTTGTTAAACATGATTTACCTAAAGTTATTATAATCCTGAGTTAATAACTCAGAGTCTATTATGATTATCGGCTATGAGTGGAATAGAATCTACTAAAGAATTGCTATTTGGACAGTATCGCCAATAAACAGCATGATAATTTTCGCAAGCAATTAAAGTATCAAGAAGAAGGGACTATCGATGTGTACGATTGATATAGGCAGCGGGATCAACAGGCCGACCATATTTGTACACTTCAAAGTGAACATGGGGACCAGTGGAACGCCCGGTACTGCCCATAAGCGCAATTACCTGACCTTTTTTTACTACATCACCCACTTTAACAAGATTAGTCTTATTATGTGCGTAACGAGTTTGAAGGCCATTGCCATGATTAATTTTAATCATACCGCCATAGCCATTACGGGTTCCAGATTCTATAATAACCCCAGAAGCTACCGCGATAATGTCAGAACCCAGCTTACCCGCGAAATCAACACCATTGTGCCAAGCCACTTTGGCATTAAATGGGTCTGTTCTACGGCCATAGCGGGAAGACATCCAACCTTTTAGCACGGGACGACCAGCAACAAAAACGTCCTGCTGTACACTACGCTCAGTCATTAGGGCTTCGAGGGTGTCCAGCTGCTGCTCACGGTCATTAATTTGGTCAGCCAGCTGGTTAATGATACCAATAAATTCAGGAGGCTGATAGGTTTCACCCAATGAGTCTGTTTCGGGGCCTCCTACAGCAGGAGGCTGACCAAAGCTAAATTCTCCATTATCCAACTTGGCCATTGTAGTTAAACGTTCGCCCAGTGCATCCAATCTGACTAAGCGGGCTTGGAGCTCTGCCATACGTAGGGTGATAGCAGATAGGCGAGATTCCGACTCTTTTTTGACCTGATCAACATCGCGTCGTTGATCCGTCAGCATTTTCTTCCAAGCTTGGCTGGCATCTTCTGTCAAAATACCGTCATTATTAATTTCATGCGCTTGTTGGCCAAGGTATATCCCAATACCCAGTGGTAAGCCCAGGAAACAAATTGATAATAAAGCGCGTGTCCACCCCGACAACACAAACTGGCGGCTACAGCCCCGATTATTAACTAATATGATTCTCACAACAAAATTACACTACATTGTCAATGGATGAAGGTTACTACTATAAGTATAAAGTACTGTTCCATATATGGTAGTCAGAATGTGTTTTTATTACTTTATTTTTATAAATTTTTTAATAAAAAGACTAAAAACTCGCCTTTCTGACTATGGCGCCAACGACAAACCCACTAAAAGCATTAATACGCCAACACTGGGTTTGAGGTTAACGTGATAAAGACGATAAATCAACTACTGTTAATCCCCTTGGCTTTTGATATAAAAACACAACTTTTAGGACATTAATGTAATAATATATTACCGCGCTGATTCATGACGAAAGAGGGAAATCTATACTGCCAAAATGGGGTTTTACATAGGAGATTGGGGCTTTTTCTTCATCATCAAACGTGACGACTTCCCATGCATCAGGCTGAGATATCAACTGTCTCAATGATTTGTTATTCAATGCATGCCCTGATTTATGAGCACAGAATTCACCAATCAAACTATTACCCAACAAATACAGGTCACCAATAGCATCCAGTACCTTATGTTTTACAAACTCATCTTCGTAACGTAAGCCATCTTCATTTAAAATTCGGTATTGGTCAACCACAATAGCATTATCCATGCTACCACCTTTGGCCAAGCCTTTTGAGCGCAGATACTCCATTTCATGCATAAAGCCAAAAGTGCGAGCGCGGCAGACCTCTTTTACAAACGAGGTACTGGAGAAATCAATAGAGGCTTCTAGGGCGCGATTCTGGAACACTGGATGGTCAAAATCGATGCTAAAGCTGACTTTAAATCCATCAAAAGGTAAAAAACTGGCCGTCTTATCGCCATCAGCAACAGCAATCTTCTTTTTAATACAAATAAACTTTTTCGGTGCAAATTGTTCTTGAATACCCGCTGATTGAATAAGAAAAACAAAGGGACCAGCGCTACCATCCATAATAGGCACTTCACCGGCAGTCACTTCAACAATAGCGTTATCGATACCCATACCCGCCATTGCTGATAACAAGTGCTCTACCGTTGAAACTTTTACGTCGCCATTAACCAGAGAAGTAGATAGTGTGGTATCACCGACATTTTCCGCTTTGGCGGGAATATCCACTACAGGGTCCAGATCAATGCGCCGGAACACAATGCCATGATCTTCAGGGGCAGGCTTTAAACGTAGATAAACTTTACTACCGGTGTGCAAACCAACTCCAGTTGCTTGGATTTCGTTTTTAAGTGTGCGCTGACGTATCATTAGGTGCAAAGTTCCTCAATAAGGCAATGACGTTAGTGTAAATTAAAATAATAATGTGGGGGGGCATACTACTTTGTATCTACAAACAAGATAAGAATAGCTGTTAAGTATAACAGACTAATGCCTATGCAACCATTTCCTACCATATTTAGCTTACCCTATTTTATCAATGCTCACTACATATACCCCTCAGGCACCAGAGAGGGAAGTGGTACCCGAAAAAGGCTTACTTTTGACTGTAGGCTAACTATATTAGTTCCCTCTAGAACCACAATACTAGAGGTTTAATCTGCCTGATTTCTCAAAAAAGCAGGGATATCCAGATATTCAAAGTCTTTCTCCGCTTTATGCACAGTTTTTTCAACCATTTGGCTGGCAGTTTTACGCATAACCGCTGGTTTATCTAACTCACTGTAATCAGTCGTTGATTGCACTTTGTGGGTATTATTAACAACCATACGCGTTTCAGGTACCTTTTTGACGATTTCCTGAGCCTGCAAACCTGTTGCAACTACAGTAACTCGCAATTCATCGGTTAATTCTGGATCAATGACTGTACCCACTACCACGGTAGCATCTGAGGAGGCAAATTCTTCAATAGTTTCACCCACCTCATTGAAATCCCCCAGAGAAAGGTCAAGACCTGCAGAGATATTAACCAAAATACCACGAGCACCCTGAAGGTTGACACCCTCAAGTAGTGGGCTGCGAATAGCCGCTTCGGCTGCTTCTCTGGCTCGGTTTTCACCTGATGCAGAGCCACTTCCCATCATCGCCATCCCCATTTCAGACATCACCGTACGTACATCAGCAAAATCTACGTTGATCATTCCAGGACGAATAATCAAATCAGCAATGCCTTGAACCGCACCTAACAAGACATCGTTAGCCGCTTTAAAAGCCTCAATTAAACTGGCATTAGCTCCCAATACAGCTAATAGACGTTCATTTGGAATGGTGATTAATGAATCTACATTTTGCTGTAACTCAAAGATACCTTCTTCCGCAACCTGCATACGCTTACGGCCTTCAAAAGAAAAAGGTTTTGTCACAACGGCAACAGCTAGTATGCCCATATCTCTGGCAATTTCAGCAGCGACTGGAGCAGCACCAGTCCCTGTGCCACCACCCATACCAGCAGTAATAAATACCATATCGGCACCATCAAGTACCTCAGCAATACGTTCTCTATCTTCTAAAGCTGACTGGCGTCCTACTTCTGGATCAGCACCGGCTCCCAAGCCCTTAGTCATGTTGCCACCTAATTGCAAGGCAGTACGGGCATCAATATCCCGTAAAGCTTGGGCATCGGTGTTAGCACAAATAAACTCTACACCTTCAACGCTGGATTCCACCATATGACGAACAGCATTACCTCCGCCGCCGCCAACACCTATGACTTTAATTACTGCATTTTGTGGTACACTATCAACGAGTTCAAACATAGTATTTCCCCTCTCTTTGTTTAAGTCTGTAACCTGTGTCTAAATTATTGTTGTTCAAAGCTTAAGTAACCATCATTTAAAGTTGGACTACATACCACCTTGAAACCATTGTTTAATTTTTTTCATCCAGTCGCCCTGCACATCCTTCTTCGATGCAATCTGACCTTCTTTATGTTGCTTCTTAGCATAGTGCAACAAACCTACGCCAGTTGAATAAATTGGATTGTTCACGATGTCAGACAAGCCACTGATATTTTGTGGCGCACCCAAGCGTACGGGCATATGAAAAATTTCTTCAGCCAACTCAACAACACCTTCCATTTTTGAAGTACCACCGGTTAACACAATCCCTGCCGCCACCATACTTTCATAACCACTACGGCGCAGCTCTGCCTGTATTAAAGTAAAGAGTTCGTCATAACGCGGTTCAACAACTTCGGCTAAAGACTGACGTGATAAACTTCTTGCATCCCGATCACCCACACTAGGCACTTGTATAGTTTCATCCGCTCCAGTCAGTTTAGCTAAGGCACAAGCGTATTTAATTTTGATATCTTCAGCATGCAATGTGGGTGTACGCAGCGCCATGGCAATATCGTTAGTTACCTGATCACCCGCAATAGGAATCACCCCGGTATGACGAATAGCCCCTTCAATAAAGATAGCAATGTCGGTAGTACCACCACCAATATCGACCATACAAACACCCAGTTCTTTTTCATCTTCAGTCAGCACTGAGTAGCTGGATGCTAATTGCTCTAAAATAATATCTTCTACATCCAGGCCACAACGGCGGATGCATTTCTCAATATTCTGTGCAGCATTAACGGCACAGGTCACCAAATGTACCTTGGCTTCCAAACGTACGCCGGACATTCCCAGTGGCTCTTTCACACCTTCTTGATTATCAATCAGGTATTCTTGCGGCAAAATATGCAACACCTGTTGATCTGCGGGAATGGCTACAGCCTGAGCAGCATCAATAACGCGATCAATATCTTGGCTCAATACCTCACGATCTTTAATAGCAACAATACCATGTGAATTGAGACTGCTAATGTGACTGCCCGCAATCCCTGCATACACTGAATGAATTTCACAACCCGCCATCAATTCAGCCTCTTCAATAGCACGCTGAATAGATTGCACTGTTAATTCAATATTCACTACAACCCCTTTTTTCAACCCCGTAGATCGATGAGAACCAATACCTATAATTTCCAATTCACTGTTTTGGTTGAGTTCCCCTACAATAGCAACGACTTTGGATGTGCCTATGTCCAAACCGACAATTAAGTTGTTTTCATTTTGCTGCGCCATGGTTTAACCCCTAGTATGAGTCATATCTTTCGCATGACTTAATTCTATTTTTTTACTATGATCTGTAGAAGAAACTTTATTCTTTCCTACCTGCCCCTCTATATTTTTTTCCAGATTATCTGTACTCCATTTAACCGACACACCATTTGGATAACGCATATCAATAGTATCAACTGATGATGCTATAGTGAGCCATTGTTGATCTAACAATTGCGTTAAGCGATTGATTTTTTTTAAGACCTCATCTCGACCTAATGTCACCTTCCAATTATTATCCAAAGCCACTCGCCATGCTCCTCGTTTATTTTTTTCCAGATAACTGATTTTTAGCTGATAGGGTTGCAATATTTTCGCCAACACGGAGTACTCATGCATGATATCAGCAACATCGTTTTTTTTACCGTTAAGCTCTGGCAAAATTGCCAGCTTTTCCAAGTTATCAGTGAGGATTAACTCTCCCCGAGTATTCACAAAACCGATATTTGACCAACGCGCAATAGGTGTATGTTCACCGATAGTCATCTGCAATTGATCAGGCCATTTCCTGACAAGGTTAACGGTATCAACCCAAGCCATCGATTGAATCTCAGCTTGTATATGACTGATGTTTTTACTGATAAAACTATCACCAATCATTTCTTTAACATGCAGGCTGAGTTTGCCCCGATCTACATAATGAAGCTTGCTGTTAATCACAATCTCTGTTATTGGGAGCTTTAAAAAAATCTGTATACCCTGCCAACTATAAAAACCTATGCCACCCAGCAAAGCCGTTAGTATCGAAGTCTTCATTGCCAACTTTACATATCGCAGGATTGTTTTCAGCTTTGAATAGTCTCGCTTTGTTTTTTGCATGGGTGCGACTCGTTTGTTTACTTTTGCCATCACTTTATGTCGCATAACGTTCAACTGCCGCTTGTAGCACTTCACCAACCAAATCATCAAAACTTAAATTAATCGCTTTCGCAGCCATGGGAATCAGACTATGTTTGGTCATACCTGGAATAGTGTTAACCTCTAACACCTGAAACGCACCAGCTTCATCTTTCATAATATCTACCCGCCCCCAATCCTGGCACTGCAGGCTTGCAAAAACCTGTAGCGCTAAATCATCCAATTGCTGTTGCTGACTTTTAGACAAACCACAAGGGCAGATATAACGAGTTTCATTATCAATGTACTTGGCACCATAATCGTAAAAACTATTCTCCGTTTCTAATTTAATGGTGGGCAACACCTGACCATTTAGTATGCCAACGGTATACTCGTTACCTGTTAATAGTTTTTCTGCAAACACTGCCGCATCATACTGCAGTGCGTTGTGATAGGCTTCTTGTAATTGCTGTTCGTCGTGAGCAATAGCCATACCAATACTTGAGCCTTCGTGTACAGGTTTCACTATGACACTACCACCCAGGCTATCCAATACTTCTTTAAAATCCGAATCCCTTTGCAAAATTCTAAAAGGGGAAGTTGGTATCCCCATCCCCTGCCATAGCTGCTTGCTGAATAATTTATTCATTGCCAAAGCAGACGCTTGTGTATCGCTACCGGTATAGGGAATACCCAACAGGTTTAATAACGCTTGTATCCGGCCGTCCTCTCCAATACCACCATGTAAGGCAATAAAAGCCATATCAATATTGCTTGCAGCCAGTTGTTCAACCACATTTTCTTGAACATCAATTTCAGCAACATCAATACCTAAATTTTTTAATGTCACTGCAATTGCCTGACCACTTTCCAACGAGATCATTCGCTCTGCAGAGGTACCACCTAATAACACACCCACTCGTCCGACGTTGGCAAAATCGCTTGTCTTTTTCATAATTTTTTCTGTATTAACCTCATCTCAATTTCTGTATTAACCTCATCTCAATTTTCGCTTTGCCAATTCTGTCGCCAAACCTCCCACATTCCCCGCACCTTGAGTGATAACGATATCTCCCGGCTGGATCACTTCTGTGACAATTGCAGGCACCCCATCAATGCCCTCGACAAAAATAGGGTCGACTTTGCCTCGATTACGAATACTGCGACTCAAATGTCGACCATCTGCACCCTGAATCGGCTCTTCTCCTGCAGAATAAATATCTAATAGAATCAAAGCGTCTACTTTTGATAACACATCAACAAAATCTTCGTATAAATCGCGTGTTCTTGAATAACGATGAGGTTGATATACCATCACCAAGCGTTTCTCTGGCCAGCCTTCCCTAACGGCCTGAATTGTCGCACCGACCTCTCTAGGGTGATGCCCGTAGTCATCCACTAACATGACCTTACCATCACCCACCGAGTATTCACCATAAATTTGAAAACGGCGGCCCACACCCTGAAAGTTTTCCAGCCCTAGTTTAATGGCATCTTGACTAACACCCTCATCAACAGCAATTGCAATGGATGCTAATGCATTAAGTACATTATGCCGACCAGGCATACTCAGAGTGATATCAATAACCTCTTTCCCCAAATAAAGCTCGGATTTCACTTTGAATGTGGTCTGAACTTTATCTTGCTGTATGTCAAAAGCTTGGTAATCATTATTTTCATTAAATCCATAAGTAATTGTTTGTCGGGAAATATCGGATAATAATTCTTGAACAACGTCATCATCACCACAAACCACCGTTAAACCATAAAAAGGCAAATTATGAATAAATTCGACAAAAGCCTTCTTTAATCGTGAAAAATCACCTTCATAAGTATCCATATGATCAGCGTCAATATTCGTGATCACTGAGACCATTGGTTGCAGATGTAAAAATGAAGCATCGCTTTCATCTGCTTCAGCTACCAAGTAATGGCTGCTACCTAGTCTGGCATTACTGCCTATGCTGTGAACCAGACCACCAATCACAAACGTTGGATCAAGGCCCGCCGCCGCTAGAATAGAAGTAATTAGACTGGTCGTTGTAGTTTTACCATGTGTACCTGCTACCGCAATACCATGTCGGTAGCGCATCAGTTCTGCCAGCATTTCAGCACGACGAACAATAGGAATACGTTGCTCCCGGGCACTAACCATTTCCAAGTTATCATCATCAACCGCACTGGAGCTCACGATCACATCAGCACCTATAACATTACCGATCTGATGTCCAATAAAAATTTCAACTCCCATGAGCTTTAGTCGTTCAACAACTTTCGATTCACTCAAATCAGAACCAGAAACTTGATACCCTTGATTTAATAACACTTCGGCAATACCACTCATTCCTGCACCGCCAATACCAATGAAGTGAATGCGCTTGATACGACGCATTTCCGGAACACAAAAATTAGCATTAGTGAGCATTACACAGTTCCTCACAACAAAGAGCCTCACAATAATTTGCTGCTTTATAAGCAGCATCCGGCAAAGCCAATCGTTTAGCTTTTTTACCCATGATTTCTAGATTTTCTCTTTGGGAAATAAATTTCATTATCTGTTGACTTAATTTTTCTTCTGTTAAGTTTTTCTGTTCTATCATTAATGCCGCTTCATTATCGGTCAACCATTGAGCATTGTAATACTGATGGTTATCAACTGCCGATGGTAAAGGAACAAAGATAGCCGGCAGACCGACTACGGCTACCTCGCTCACGGTTAATGCTCCTGCACGACAAATAAGTAGATCAGCCCATTCATACGCTTCCAACATATCATCAATAAATTCCTGCACCCGTGCTTCTACTTTTTTCTGCCGATAGGCCATCTGCACAGGTTCTATTTTATCTTTTCCCGTTTGGTGCCAAATTTCCGGTCGAAGATTTCCATCTATCGACTCAAATACTGACGGCATTAGGTCATTAATAGCTTTTGCTCCCAAACTACCGCCTATAATTAATACACGAAGCCGATGATCACTACGGTAATTTCTCTTTACTTGTGCAAAAGCAGATCTTACTGGGTTGCCAATATGAATGGCATTATCCAAACTATATGGAAAAGCAACCAATTTTTGGTGCGCAAATTTAGCGAGTAATTTATTACTGAGTCCCACCACCGAATTTTGTTCATGAATAACTAATTTTTTCCCTAATAGTTTTGCAGCAATGCCCCCTGGGGCAGATACAAAGCCCCCAAAACCAACAACGACTGATGGATTAATAGAACGAATAATCTGTATAGATTGTAGTATTGCTTTACATAACAAGAATGGGACTACCAATTTAGCTAACCAACCCTTACCCCGGAATCCTTTAACGTCGATAGTCTTAATAGCAATATCCTCAACAGGCACAATAATAGATTCCATTCCTGATTGTGTTCCCAACCAATAAACTTTTGCTCCCCTATTAATCAGCTCCTTAGCAACAGCCAAAGCGGGAAACACATGACCGCCAGTACCTCCAGCCATCATTAAATAACAACACTGCATCATGATGTTCCTCCTCTCTGAATAATCGCATGATCCAGGTCATATTCAATACGAAGTACTAAAGCAACTAGCAGGCACGTGATAATCAAGCTGCTACCACCATAACTAATAAAAGGAAGTGTTAACCCTTTTGTCGGGAAAGAGCCTGAAGCAACCCCTATATTGATAATTACCTGGAAGGTAATCAATGTCGACACACCAAAGACAGCCAATGCGCTAAACACGTCATTTCTTAACAGCGCTTTTTTGGCAATAGAAACAATAGTCACAATCAATAAAACGAAAAGACTGAGTAAAATTAACACACCAATGAAACCATACTCTTCAACAAATATGGCAAAAATAAAATCTGTATGTGGCTCAGGCAAATACCGTAATTTTTGTATGCTATTGCCCATTCCCAGACCAAACCATTCACCTCGGCCAAAGGCAATCAATGACTGGGTTAATTGATACCCACCATCAAATGGGTCTTCCCAAGGATCAAGAAAAGAAACCAGTCGTTCCATACGGTAGGGGGTAAAGACAGCTAAGGACCCCATGATGCCGATACCTGATAACAACAGTAATAGACATTGCCACAATTTAGCCCCAGCTAAAAATAACATGCTGCCTACGGTTACACCTAATACGACTGCACCACCAAAATCAGGTTCCAACAACAACAGCCACATTAACAGCACTAACATTAATAAAGGTTTAAATAATTCTTGCCATTGTGTCTGTAAAAAATACTGACTATTCGACAAATAACTGGCAAAGAATATAATTCCACAAAATTTTACAAGCTCAGAAATTTGAACCGTTATCGAACCTAATTGCAGCCAGCGTTGACTACCATTAACACGCTTACCAACGCCCGGGATTAATACAACCAGCAACAATACACAGGCTACGAAAAATAATAGCCAACCGTATTGTCGCCAAAATAATGTGGGAATGCTTAATACGATCACAGAAAAAAATAAAGCGATGGCAATATAAACGAGGTGACGTTTGACAAAAAACCAAGGATCTTTGTACCTAACAGCAGCAACATCCATAGATGCTGAAGCGACAATAACGAGCCCCACAGACAATAGTATAGCGACCAATAACAAAAGGCGGCTATTCAAAGTGACATGAGTATGTTGTTGTAATAAAAATTTAGGCTCTATCATCTGAGTGATCATGCAACAAACTCCTGTACAGCCTGAACAAACTGTCGGCCCCGCTCTTCGAAACTCGGAAACATATCAAGACTTGAGCACGCTGGAGACAATAAAACAATATCCTGTTCTTGAGCACAATGTCTTGCATAATGTATGGCATCAAGTAAGGTCTGTTCATACCGTATACTAGTGACTGAACTCAGTGTGTTCGCTATTTTTTTAGCATCCTGACCAATGAGTATGACTATACGTACTGATTTCTCTACTGCAGGTATCAGTGGAGCAAAATCTGCACCTTTACCGTCACCTCCGGCAATCAAAATAATATTTTTTTTACTCTCTGAAAACCCTTCCAACGCAGCTAAAGTAGCCCCTACATTAGTTGCTTTCGAATCATTAACGTAGCTAACCTGATCTACTGTCACTATATATTCACAACGATGTGGCAGACCTTTAAATCGCTTTAATGCTTTCAACATATTATCCAACTCAAAGCCTGCAGCATGCCCTATAGCAAGAGCGGATAAAGCATTAATCACATTATGTTTGCCTTTAAAAGGTAAACGATTAACAGGCAGTAGAGTTGAAAACTGATAAGCCAAATACAACTCATTCTCTTGTTCTACTAAACCAAAGCCTCTAATATCGGGGCGATCACTCCCAAAACTCCAGACCATAGCATCTCTTGATAAAGGAGGCTGTGTCAGCACATCCTGTCGATTAATCACAATATTGACTGCATTACGATAAATTCGTTGTTTGGTTCGATGGTAATGACCAAATGACTCATAACGATCCATATGATCATGGCTAACATTTAACACCGTGGCAACGTTAGGCTGTAAAGATGTCACGGTTTCCAATTGAAAACTGGATAACTCTAGGACAAATAAATCGATATCATGATCATCGATTAAATCTAGTACCGGAATACCCAAGTTTCCTCCTACAGCCGCATTAAAGCCACAAGCTTTGGCCATATCACCCACCATAGTTGTCACAGTAGATTTCGCGTTTGAACCTGTAATAGCGATCACGGGTTTATTCACATATCGTGCAAATAATTCGATATCATTGACAATTGACAAGCCTTGAGACATAGCAGACTGTAACTCCGGCGTTTGAGGGTCTACTCCAGGACTAATAATAATTTCGTCTGCTTGTAATAGCAGCTCAACATCCAGTTCACCCGTAATGCAGCATACGTCCGGACATTCACGTCGAAATTGCTTGAAGTTAGGTGGGGTTGGGCGAGAATCCATCACCATAAAACGGATATTTTTTCCCTGTAAAAAGCGCGCAACCGACATCCCGGTCATTCCTAGACCGATAATGATAGTGAGTTGGCTACTTGCAATTAAACTCATAAATTCCCGTTTCAATGTTTATTTTAGCTTTTAAAAATACATGTCTGACTAGCAGAACAAACATGCTATCTTTCTATCGTAGTTTTAATGTTGCCAAACCAAACAACACCAACATGACCGTAATAATCCAGAATCTCACAATCACACGAGGCTCAGGCCAGCCCTTTAACTCAAAGTGGTGATGAATCGGTGCCATGCGAAATATTCGCCTCCCTGTCAATTTAAAGGAAGCCACTTGAATAATGACCGACACTGTTTCCATCACAAAAACGCCCCCCATAATAAATAGAACAATTTCATGCCGAACAATGACAGCGATAGTCCCCAATGCCGCACCCAGTGCCAAAGCACCAACATCACCCATAAATATTTGAGCCGGATAGGTGTTAAACCATAAAAAACCAAGACCTGCCCCACCCAAGGTCGCACAAAAAACCATGAGTTCTCCAGTACCCGCAATATAAGGGATATGTAAATAGCGAGAGAATTCTGCATTGCCTACTAGGTAAGCAATAATCCCTAAAGCTCCACCTACCATGACGGTAGGCATAACCGCAAGACCATCAAGGCCATCCGTTAAATTTACCGCATTACTTGTTCCCACAATGACAAGGTAGGTCAAGAGAATGTATAACGATCCCATATCCAAATTCACATTTTTAAAAAATGGAACAATTAACTCGGTTTCTACAGGTGTAACTGCACAATAATATAGATAGATAGCGGCTCCCAAACCTGCAACAGATTGCCAGAAATATTTCCAGCGAGCAGGCAAGCCTCGAGTATTTTTTTCAATCACTTTACGATAGTCATCAACAAAGCCTACCATCCCAAAAATAGCAGTGACTATTAACACTACCCAAACATATCGATTCCCCAAATCTGACCACAATAATGAACTAATAAATATGGCAACTAAAATTAATGTACCACCCATGGTTGGGGTTCCAGCTTTAGTCAAATGAGATTCTGGTCCATCGTCACGTACGATCTGACCTATTTGCAAAATATTTAAACGGTCAATCATCCATGGCCCCAAAATCAAGCTAATACCCAAGGCAGTTAATACACCTAAAATGCCACGCAATGTTAAATATTGAAACACAGCAAAGCCGCTGTAAAATTGTTGTAGATATTCAGCAACCCAAAGTAGCATTATTATTATCTCCTCGTTGAATCAACCCCTGCACCACTCTATCCATACGTGAACTACGTGAACCTTTTATTAAAAATACGGTATTCACATTAGCTATGTTTCTAACCGCATCAATCAGCTGTTCACTATCATCAAAAGCTCTAGCATTTTTACCAAAACCATTCACCGCATGCTTTGCCAACTTACCAATGGTCAGCATTAAATCAATACCTTGGCTCGATGCATATTCACCAACTTCCTGATGAAATTGTTGACCACCACTTCCCAATTCTCCCATATCCCCAAGCACGAGTACTTTTCTGGACGGCATATCTGCCAACACATCAATGGCCGCTTTTGTAGACCCTGGGTTAGCGTTATAACTATCATCAATGACAGTGGTACTCTTTAAGCCCGTCATTGTCTGCAGTCGACCTGCCACTCCAGTAAAATGGGAGAGCCCTTCACTAATAGATTGTTTATCTATGCCCAAAGCATATGCACAGGCTGCAGCGGCCAAAGCATTGTTAATATTATGCTGACCCAAGACTTGTAAATGAATATTTATAGAGTCTTCGCCTAGACAAAAAGTACATTCCATGCCACCATTATTCACTTTTTGCATATTCAACAATTGAATATCCGCAGTAGAATTGTTTCTAGTAGAAAAAGTCAAAACCTGACGATTTTTATTTTGCACTAACCATTGTGCTGCATATTGGTCGTCACGATTGATCACGGCTATGCCGCCCTCTACGAGTCCATGATAGATTTCACCTTTGGCAGTCGCGATATTATCCAGAGAACCAAAACCTTCAATATGCGCAGGCATCACATTATTCACTAGCGCCACATGAGGGCTAACCATACGAGTGAGATAATCAATGTCCCCCTCTTTACTGGCTCCCATTTCGATAACAGCATATTGATGTTCTTTATTTAAAGAAAACAAGGATAGGGGAACACCAATATGATTATTGAAATTGCCTTGCGTAGCAAAAACTTCCGCAGGCTTAGTTGCACACTGCAAAATGCTTTGCAACATACCTTTTACCGTTGTTTTACCACTGCTACCTGTTATACCAATCACCGTCCCGGTATATAATTCGCGCTGCAGCTGAGCAATAAACCCTAATGCTAGGGTGGTATCCTTAACAACCCATTGAGGCAGGGCAGAATCAGGAATCTCGTTCTCAACAACAAGAGCAACAGCACCTTGTTGCTCAGCCACATCAACAAAGTGGTGGGCATCAAAACAATCACCTACCAAAGCCACAAATAAGTCTCCTCGCTGAATATTCCGAGTATCCGTACTCACGGTGCTAAACGTCATATCACCATGAATGAGTTCGCCACCAAAACGTTGGTATAACTGGTTTAATGTGAGAGTATTAATCATTAACACTCTCCTCCAAATGACGCACTACCAATCGAGCTGTTTTTTGATCACTAAATGGATATTTTTTGTCACCAATGAGTTGGTAGTCCTCATGCCCCTTTCCTGCAATCAGTACAATATCTCGTTCTTTACATTGTTCTATAGAAAAACAGATTGCCTTTGCCCGATCTTCAATAATCGTATAATTTTTTTGTTTAAAGCCTTTTTCAATATCGAGAAGAATGGACTTTGCATTCTCATTTCGAGGGTTATCATTGGTTACAACGACGTAATCGGCATATTTTTCAGCAACAGCAGCCATCACAGCTCGCTTGTCTTTATCACGTTCACCACCGCAGCCAAAAACACACCACAGATTTGAGTGTGTATTGGATTTTAAAGCCAGCAATGCATTTTTTAATGCATCAGGAGTATGTGCATAATCTATAACAATATGTTTATCCAGGTTGTTGCTAATACTTTCCATCCGCCCTGGAATAGACAACAGGTAAGGAATATTGGCAACCACTTCATTAAAGTCGTCATGCTCAAGGTAAAAAACACTTAAAACGGCAAGCAGATTACTTAAATTAAATTCACCTACAAGGTGAGTAGATACAGAAAAAATACCTTTTGGTGTATTCAATATCGCATCAATTTTTGATGACTGATAATGAATATTGGATAAATAGATATTCGCAGATGTATTGTTCACACTATAAGTAATAACATCAATACCATTACCCATTTTGTCAAGCAATTGCTCAGAAAAGCTATCATCCATATTAACAACTGCCGAGTTCAATGATGGCATTGAAAATAGTTTAGCTTTCGCTTGCCCATAAGTTGCCATATCTCCATGGTAATCCAAGTGATCATGGCTAAGGTTGGTAAAAACCGCCGTATTGATATTCAACGCAGCTACACGCCCTTGCTCTAAACCATGAGACGAAACTTCTATCGATAAATTATCACTACCATCTGCTAATAGCTCAGCACAGATCGCTTGTGTGCGAATAGCGTCTGGTGTCGTCATACCTGTTGTCGCTAGTGACAAATGTGTTTTATGATCAGCGTGTAATGTTGGTGAACAACAGCCATAACCTAAAGTCCCCACGATACCAGAGCGTTTCCCTAATAATGCAGATAATTGGGCATACAATTGTGAACAAGTGGTTTTACCATTAGTACCTGTAAACCCAACAACATACAGTGATTGAGTAGGGTGCCCATAAAACCGACCTGCGATCTCACTCAATAATTGATCCAAATCAGGAATAGAAATAATAGGAATACTATTTTTATATTCCAAATGATCATTCTGAGCAGTGGAATCTATAAATACCGCTACAGCCCCCTGTTGAATGGCCTGACCAATATATTGTTTTCCATCTGTATTCACGCCAGGGGTAGCAACAAAAATACGACCCTTTTCGATCTCTCGACTATCCATGGATAAACCAATCGCCGTAACACGACTAACCACATCAGGTAAATTAATGAAGGGAAGTAACTGACCAACCGTCATAGACTGCATTTCAATTAATTGAGCCATCATATTAATGGTTCTACTTTTTTGGTTACGGATTGGGTATTTGATACTTTTTTGATTCTAACGACCTTGCTATCTTTTAATGGTAAGTTTGCAGGTGGGGTTTGTAATAATTGCAAACTTCGCTTTGCCACACGCGCAAATACAGGAGCGGCTACTTCACCACCATAATATTTTCCACGGCTAGGTTCATGAATAGCAATGGCGGCGATAATACGAGGATTATTAGTAGGAGCAAAACCAACAAACAGAGAGGAATGACTGTTACCATCATAATCACCATCAACACCTAATATACGGACAGTGCCCGTTTTTCCTGCAGACGTATAAGACTCAAGATTGGCTTTAGTCGCTGTACCACCTGGCTTAACCACAGTTTCTAGCATACCAACAATTTGCTGGGCAATTTTCTTATCAACAACTCGTGAAGAATCAGGCTGATTATCCAATTTTAATATCGATACTGGTTTTTTAACTCCACCATTAGCAATCACTGAATAAGCCTGCGCTAATTGCACTATAGTGACTGAAAGACCATAACCATAAGAAAAACTAGCCTGATCAATAGGCAACCAGTTTTTATAATTAGGCAAAACACCTATGGACTCGCTGGGAACGCCTATCCCCACACTTTGCCCGAATCCTAACCTAAAAAACATTTCACGAATTTCACTGCCATCAAGATCGAGAGCAACTTTAGTAATGCCCACCTGACTAGACTTGGTGATAATCTTTGTTAAATCCATGACTCCGTAATTAACAGGGTCCGTAACGTCTTTTCGCCCCACTCTAAAATAGCCTGGGTTTGTATCAATGGTTGAATTAAGAGAGAAACGCCCCGATTCAAGCGCTACCATCATCGTTAAAGGCTTGACTGTGGAAGCTGGTTCCACTGGGTCCGTGATAGCTCGATTAGGTAGTGCATTAGGGTCTAACTGACGACGATCATTGGGGTTGTATGATGGCTGATTGACCATAGCTAATATGCCACCATTACGAGCATCCAATAACACGACTGAACCCGCTTTAGCAGCATGTGCTTTCACTGCAGTTTTTAGTTCACGATAGGCCAAAGACTGAATGCGTAAATCAATACTCAGCGCAAGATCTTTACCTGATACCTCCTGTTTTAACAAATCAACGTCTTTAATCGTCCGCCCTGATAAATCTTTGAGTACTTGTCTTTCCCCTGAGGTCCCAGCCAACCATCGTTCATGGACAAATTCCAAGCCTTCCTGACCTTGATCATCGATATTAGTAAAGCCCACCACGTGGGCAGCCACTTCACCAGCAGGATAGAATCTTTTATACTCCTGCCGCCCATAGACACCTTTAATATTATGTCGCAATATTCTTTCAGCATCGCTTGGATCAAGTTGACGACTCAGATACATAAATTTTTTACTGCTATAACGCTTTAATTTATCTTTTAGCTGGATACGATCCATATTCAAACTATCAGCTAACAACGACCATTGCTCTTCTGCAGTTAATAATTTCCGAGGATCTGCCCATAGCGAAACAACAGGAGTACTAACCGCTAAATACTTACCGTAACGGTCAGTAATCACACCCCGATGTGCAGGTATTTTTTCAGTACGCAGTGTTCTTGCTGTGCCTTGTTCTTGCAAAAATTCAAAACCACGATGTTCATTGGGTATAATCTGCAACTTGCTTAAACGCCATAATAACGCCATCGTTAAAACAATCAGCATCAAATAAACACCGTAAAAACGCCAGCGATAAATCTTGACAGAATACATTTTAGCTTTCATCGTCATACACCAGAGTGATTTGCCAAGTATTCGGGACCTGCATGGATAATTTTTCTGTAGCAGTTTCCTCTATACGTTCAAAAGGTGTCAAAGCGCTTTCTTCTAATACATACTGGCTCCATACAATACGTAATTTGTCCTGTTGTGTTCGTAATTCTGCTAACTCATTAAACTTTACACGCACATCATACGATGAATAAACGACCATTAAGGACAATACCAACAAGACCAACCACAAAAACACCACCAGTAATAGCTGCTGACGGAATGCACTTTGACGCTCTGATCTCAATTCACCTTTCATAAAATGCTACACACCAATCACATGATTTTTTCTGCAACACGCATAACAGCACTACGCGCACGCGGGTTACGTTCTAATTCTGCACGGCTTGCTTTCACAACCTTACCGATTTTTCTTACCCTTTTATTTAATTGCTCATCTCGTACAGGCACGCCTTTAGGCAAAGAATCACCCTGAGTTTGTTGTCGAATAAAATGTTTCACACGCCGATCTTCCAAAGAATGAAAACTGATCACTACCAAGCGCCCACCCACCTTTAATGCTGCTAATGATTGTTCCAATACATTGTCCAGATCCTGAAGTTCTTGATTGATAAAAATTCTGATAGCCTGAAACGCGCGTGTCGCAGGATGTTTACGTTTTTCCCAAACAGGGTTTGCTTTCGTTATAATCTTCGCCAGACGCTGCGTTGTCGTAATAGCCTCTTTTTTTCGTTCTGTCACAACTGCTCTGGCCATACGCTTAGCAAAACGTTCCTCTCCATAGTTCTTTAGCACCCAGGCAATATCAGTTTCATCCGCTCGATTCAACCAGTCAGCCGCTGTTTCACCACTTTGGTTATTCATGCGCATATCAAGAGGACCTTCCTGCGTAAAACTAAAGCCGCGCTCAGCTTGATCCAACTGTGGAGATGACACCCCCAAATCCAACAAAATACCGGCTACTTTGCCAAGTAATGAACGCTCTTCCAACCACTGGTTCATTTGCACAAAAGAACCGTGATGAATAAAAAATCGCTTATCATGTCCAAAAGACCTCTGCGCATGGACAATTGCCTGTATATCCTTATCAATAGCCATTAATTGAGCTCCAGTACCCAGCCTTTGCAGAATGTGAGCGCTGTGACCACCACGCCCAAAAGTGCCATCGATATAGAAACCATTATCATGGGTAATGAGTGCATCTACCGCCTCAGCTAACAAGACACTCATATGTTCTTGCTGGCTCATCTTAAAGTGCTAAATTTTGCATGCCTTCCGGCATTAATCCATCATCAATAGGAGAGTCGATGTACTGGGAGAATTTCTTTTCGCACCACAATTCCATACTTTTCCCTTGGCCCACCAACATTAACTTCTTCTCTAAGCTGGCGTACTCTCTTAAGGTAGGGGGTAACAGAACACGGCCATTACCATCAAGCTCCAAGGGAGAGGCATGACCAATTAATAGTAACTTTACTCTACGTGAAATTTTATTAAAGCTAGGTAATGCTTCGACTTTAGGGAGAATTTCTTGCCACTCATGTTCGGGAAATACGTGCAGACAACGGTTTTCAGTATGCGCAGTCACAACCATACGGCCAGCACAGGATTCCTGCAACAGATCGCGGACACGAGTCGGGATCGCAATGCGCCCCTTGGCATCCATATTGATAGAGTGGCTACCGTAATACATTCTTATCCACTATTTCCCACTAAGTTCTTCTTTAATTTGTAAAAAACCACTAATTTCTACTTTATACCACATTATACCACTATATTCGGCAAACCGTTAAAGTCAAGTAAAGTTGTCGCGAAAAACATCAAAAAATAGGTTATTTGTTGCTATATTTTCAGAAAAAGGTAATAGAAAAGGTGGGGAAAAAAGTTAATCGATAATAAACAAACACATAAAAACAATAGTTAAAGTAACACTTTAACTATTGTTTTTATGTGTTAAAAAAGAAGTTTTTAAGACTATAACGTCATATAGGTAAGCTTGGAGTCAGCCTATAAGCCGGGTTCTGTCGAGGACAATCATTCATCTACGGTGAGCGTCACCACACACCTCTAGCGATCTACCCGAATCCAGCGCGGGTCGCGCCAAAGGATTCCTATTTGATCTTGCTCCGAACGGGGTTTGCCGTGCCACATGCTGTTACCAGTTGCGCGGTGCGCTCTTACCACACCATTTCACCCTTACCTTCCACACAAAGTTTCAGGCGGTTTATTTTCTGCTGCACTTTCCGTAGGCTCACGCCCCCCAGACGTTATCTGGCGTTCTACCCTATGGAGCCCGGACTTTCCTCTTGACATAAATAAAAAACACTCATATCTATAGCCAAGCGATTGCCGAACCAACTCCAGTGTGTAACGATACTACCCAGGAGGATTAAAAACAAGCACCTTACCACGTATTTATTGACTAGGTGATTGATGTAACCCCAAGCTAGTGATAAAGTTGAAAACATTGAGGTTAACGATGATTGGCCAAGTATGTAAATTCATTTATAAAACAACGGCATAACCATCAGTGAGTATTTAGTTAGTGTGACTAACACTACCCTGAACATGACTATAATAATTATGAAAACAATCGATACCGTAGAAATTATTAACAACAAACATCACTCAAAAGCGACTGGCGCTCTATTCCTTTTGGACGCAAACCAGAAACTAGTACAAATATATTTCGTCGATGGTGAAATGGTATCCATAAAAAGCCGTAATATCAGCGGTAGAGATGTCATTAAAAGCCTTGTCAATATGAAGCCCGTCAAATTTCAATTTCATGATGGAGCAGAAACGCGTATACACGATAACTTACCTAGTACAAGTTCTATCATTAATAGCATCGCGAATGCCAAAAATGAATACGCGCAGACACAATTACTAACCGATCATATTGAAAAACGGGCAAGAGAACTGTTTATCAATTATGTAGGCCCTATCGCAGATGTTATTTTCGAGGAACAAATAGAAAAAAGCGCCTCTGTCGACAGTTTAATACAAACATTATCCTCATACATTGATAACTCCAAAGATAAACAGGAATTCATCAATTCCTTAAAAACGATTATCTAAATTAAGAGTCTAACTGTCAGATTGCCTATCCAGCGCCCATTGATACAAGTCCCTCTTTTTTAGGCTGGTAAATTTTGCAGCAATCGAGGCAGCCTGCGTTACGGGCAATTCCTCTAACAATATACCCATAAGACGTTCTGTTTCTGAACTAATCACCTGATCAGAATCATCAAATTCCCACCCCTTTAACAATAAGACAAATTCTCCCCTGCGCTGGTTATCATCCGCTTTAATGGTATCAATCACGTCTTTAATTTTACCTGTCAGTAATGTCTCATAGGTTTTGGTCAGCTCTCTAGCAATAACAATATGTCGACCATCCCCCAAAATACGTTGAATGTCAGCTAAAGAATCCAGTAGACGGTGAGGAGATTCGTACAAAACAATCGTTCTTAACTCACGCTTTAATTTCTTTAACGCCTGAATCCTCGCTGAGGTTTTAGCGGGCAAAAAGCCCTCAAAAATAAACTGATTTGACGGCAGTCCAGATACCGAAAGTGCGGCAATCAATGCACAGGCACCAGGAATAGGAACAACAGCTACTCCAGACTGCCTCGACATACTTACCAGCTTATATCCAGGATCTGATATTAAGGGGGTTCCTGCATCCGAAATCAATGCTACAGATTGCCCCTGATACAAAATATTCAGTATTTTTTGTAGGCACTGTTCGTTGCTATAGTCGTGGTAGGCAATAACTTTTGTAGAAACACCAAAATATTGTAGCAACTTGGCACTATGACGGGTATCCTCAGCAGCAATGATGTCAACCATTTGAAGTACATCCACCGCTCGCGGTACCATATCATTTAAATTACCAATAGGTGTTGCTACCACATATAGTGTGCCAAAAGTACAATCTGTCATAACCAGCTATGCCCAAGAGAATCATTGATGCCATTGAGACCTATTTTACACAAGATCACTAACCAACACTGGATTGCTTTGATTATTTTGTTACTCACTGTTAGCGGCTGTACAGTGCTACTCCAGCAAACCAATAGTACTCCATCGACACCCCAACAGGACACCGTCGAATTATTGATTCAAGAAGCAGCACAAGCACAGCAGTTAGAACCACCGGAAAGAGAACAGCGACTTATCGATATCTCCGAGCGTTTACTGACTATCAGCGAACTGGCAAAAGCCAAAAAGCTTATTTCTCCAATCAGTAGCCACTCACTAGACGATGCAAGTTATATTCGCTACATCATAATTGCCAGCCGCATCCATATCACAGACCACTCTTTGTTCAAAGCTGGGGAATTGTTAAATGAGCCTCGCCTAGAAAATTTGCTGGATCAATTAACTATTGACCAACAGAAACAATTACACCAATCCAAAGCTGAATTATATAATCAAACTGGCAATATTCTCGACAGTTTAAATGAACGAATTATATTAGGCACATTACTATCGGAAACCGACGCGACAAGTAATAACAATAACGCTATATGGCAACAGTTATCCAATTTTACGTATACCGAACTGGAAGAACTTATCAACAAAGCCAACAATACTGTTTTAAAAGGTTGGTTTGAATTGGCTCGAACCAGCAAAACCTATCAAGGAACACTGGAATCACAAAGTGCCGCCATTGGTGCCTGGATAGCCGCTAATCCAAATCACCCAGCCAGCCAACAGCTCCCTTCTGATTTAACATTATTACAACACCTTATCCAATCACGCCCCAACAACATCGCTTTATTTTTACCACTAGAAGGAAAACTCGCAAAAGCAGGTAAGGCAATTCAAGATGGCTTTCTAGCCGCCTATTATCGTAGTCATAATGAATTCCAACAGCCACAAATACCTGTTATCAAGCTTTATGATACCAGTTCAAAAGATATTAATACGCTATATGATGAAGCCGTGTTCAATGGGGCAGAAATCATTATAGGCCCATTAGAAAAAACCAAGGTTCAAAAACTACAACAACGACAGGATCTACCCATCACAACATTAGCGCTTAATTACTCAGAAACCATTCACTATGATGAAACTAGGCCATTTTACCAATTTGGCCTATCTCTAGAAGACGAAACTATACAAGTTGCTGATAGAGCATGGTTGGAGGGACACCGACAAGCATTGATCATCTCTTCTGACACCAAGTGGGGCCAGCGTACAGCCCGCGCCTTTATACAGCGCTGGCAAAAGTACGAAGGCACTATCGTCACACACAGCCACTTAGATAATACCAGTAGTTATTCTGAAACCATCGAAAATATATTACATATTGATCAAAGTAAACGTCGGGCCTTCCAACTAAGAAAGCTATTTGGTCGCCCCTTTGAATTCGAAGCTCGACGCCGTTCAGATATAGACATGATATTTTTAGTGGTCCACTCACGAGAAGGCCAACAAATTAAACCAACACTTAATTTTTACTATGCAGGTAATATTCCTGTCTATGCCACCAGCCAAATATATTCCAGTACCAACACCATAGATAAAAACCGTGATCTCAATAAAATCCGTTTAACCACCCCGCCCTGGACTCTCAATCAATCTGTCGATGAGAAAAAACTCATTGAACAATATTTAAAAATCAAACCAGGTTACGAACGCTTATACGCTTTGGGCGTAGACAGTTTCCTACTATATCCCCGTTTAAAACAGCTCTACCAGATGAAAGAACAACAACTTTACGGCGCTACAGGAAAGCTCAGCATCGCCCCCAATAAACATGTATTGAGGAAACAACTATGGGCAGAGATTCATAAAGGTGAACTACGCCCACTAAGAACCCTCACTCTGTCTAATGACAATACTTTATAATACACTAAAAAAATACGTAAAAGAGACTTTACCATTGTTTCAGGGAATACAGGGCAAACAAAATGCACAACGCATTGGTAAACAAGCCGAAATAAGCGCTAAATGCTATCTTGAACAGCAAGGTCTGGTGCTTATTAGTGAAAACTATTCCTGTAAGCTGGGAGAAATTGACCTCATAATGGATGATGCTGACCAAGTCGTTTTTATAGAAGTCAAATACCGAAAAAGTGCATCCTATGGTTCAAGTATAGAAATGGTTAACCCGAGAAAACAAAAGAAAATCATTCTGACGGCTCGTCACTACCTGCATCAACACCACCTCACTGAAACCATTAGCAGCCGCTTTGATATTATCGGTATCGTGCCAAATCAACCTATCCAATGGCTTAAAAACGCCTTTTATAGCGAGTGAGAAAGATACAATATGTTAGAAGAGCGTACCTATAAAATATTTCAGCACAGCATTGAAGCTAAGATGAAGACTGGAGAAGTTTTGTTACCCCACATTGTAAGCGCCAGCCAGGTTTTAGTTCAAAGCCTACTCTCAGAGGGGAAAATTTTAATATGCGGTAATGGTCCTTCTGCAGCATTAGCACAGATATTGACTAACCAGTTAATCAACCGCTTTGAAAGGGAACGTCCAAGCTTGCCCGCTATTGTCCTAGGTTGCGACTTAACCAATGCTACCGCTATTGCTTATGAAAGCAGCTTTAATGAAATTTTTGCCAAAGAAATTCGAGCCTTAGGCTCTGCTGGCGATACGCTTGTGATCATCTCATCCAGCGGCAATCCATCTAACCTTATTCAGGCGATACAAGCGGCACATGAGAGGAGTATGAACGTTATCACACTAACCGGCAGGGATGGAGGAAATCTTTCATTACTACTTGACGTCGATGATGTAGAATTGCTGGTACCCTTGGATTCACGAGCACGCATTCACGAATTACATTTATTAAGTATTTTCTGCTTATGTGACCTTATTGATGAACAACTTTTTGGCCCAATAGACGGATAGCTCCCTTTAACAAAAGAGTATATAACGAAAACATTATGAAAAAAGCCTATATTCCTATTCTCACTATTACAAGCATACTTAGTATTTCAAGCTGCACCACTATTTTAGATAAAACAACCAGTGGTCCAATCACGACCGATCCAGGCGAAAGAACTTTTGGCACTTATATTGATGATCAACGGCTCGAAATCATTGTAGGCGTTAATCTTAAAAAAGCAGACCCAGCATTAAAAACATCTCATATTAATGTCACCAGTTTTAACAATATTATTTTACTCACGGGACAAGTCCCTACACCGCAATTAATTGAGCTAGCCACCCAGACATCCAATGCAGTCAATATGGTAAGAAAAGTCTACAACGAATTACAGGTAAAGGGTAATACTGCCATGCTGGTACGCACGAATGATACTTGGATAAGCACTAAAGTGAAGACTGCCTTTATCGCTGATAAAATGATCGATAGTTCGAAAGTCAAAGTCACTGTTGAAGATAGCGTTGTTTACCTAATGGGAAAATTGACTCAGCCAGAAGCAGACTATGTATCAAATGTGACAAGCAATATAGCAGGCGTTCAGGAGGTGGTTCGAGTTTTTGAATATATCCATTAAAAAACCATAGACGACAGTAATACCTATAAAAAATGCTCTTTATAGGTATTATTGATTAGCTATTAATCAACATAAACTGGGCCAATACCAATGTTCCACAAAATCACTGCAACAACACGCACAACAACCATTAGCACCAAGCCTACAGTAACGACCGAACTTGCATATAAGAAAGCCTGCTCTTTGGAGATATTCATTAAAATAGGAATACCTTCATAGACTAGGTAGACCGCATAAGCACCCGCTATACCGGTTGCAATAGCATTGACCCAAATGTCAGGGTAAATACCAAAAATGCCTGCGAGAAACACAGGTGTAGTAATATACACCGCCAGAGCCGTACCTTCATAGTGACGTTTTTCATCAGAGTCTTTCACACCATAAGTTTTGGCCATAAAATTAATGAACTCGCCTAAAAGAAAAACACCAATCAATAATGCAAAGTAGGTTAAGCCACATAACTCCATAGCACTTAATACTGTCAGCTTAATGGGCTCACCACCACCAACAGACCACCCTACCTGAGTAACACCTATAAAAAAAGCAACCGCGGGAATTAATGCTAGCAATGGCACATGGCTGAAAAATACCTGCTGGAACGAATGCTTCTCACTGCGAATGGCTTTCCATTCACTGTCAGGGTGTAACATAATACCAAGTGTATGTTCTAGAAAAGCCATAAAAATGGACTCCTATGTGTAGTTTTTGGATTCTTATTATTGTTTTACTGCACGCTAAGTATTAATGACATTGAACAATATCACCAATAAATATTTGGTATTAAAAAGATTTTTTAATACTTTTCTCGAATAAAAAAGTATTATTTTTTATGTATTAGACCACCCAATATCTAAAATAGATCTCTATTTAACTACTTTCAGACTAGGGCGACTCTTTTGCTGAGACTTATGAGGCGTTGGCTTAATCGGTGGCGGAGTCTCAGGGTCAATTTCTGCCTCAAAGATCATGCCCTGCTGATTTTCTTTGGCATAAATACCCATAATAGCAGCACAAGGCACAAAAATATCTGTTGGAACACCGCCAAAACGGGCGCTAAAGCACAGACTATCATCGTTCATCACAAAATCATTCACCGCGGTCGGAGAAATATTAAGCACAATCTGGCCGTCAGAATTAATATAATCCTGAGGAACTAATACCTGATCATGTAAAGTATTAACTAACAGATATGGTGTACATCGGTTATCTACAATCCAATCATATAAGGCACGCACTAAGTAAGGCCTACTAGACGTCATCGACATAGTCAAAACCAGTATTCTCTATTTACATCTCTCAGACTAATCACTAGGTACAGGTCAAACCTGCATGTCACGCTCTTGCTCTGTTAGGCTCTCTTGAAAAGTTTCACGAACAAAAAGCCGCTCCATATACTCAAATAACGGCTTTGTCTGACGACTATTTGGTAACTTGATGCCAAAGTGCTCAAGACGCCATAGAACTGGAGCGAGACAGCAATCAACCAGAGTAAATTCGTCACTCATAAAAAATGACTTCTCTGCAAAAATTGGAGCAACAGTCGTTAAACTTTCTCTAAGCCCTTTAGCCGCCTTCGCCACTGCATCTTTATTTTTTGCGGTAGCGATAGTATCAACCAACGGAGACCAATCTTTTTCAATACGATGCATCCATAAACGACTTTGTGCGCGAGTTACTGGGTACACGGGTAATAATGGAGGGTGAGGAAAACGTTCATCTAAATACTCCATCATGACTTTAGATTCATAAAGCACCAAATCACGATCAAGTAACACAGGTAAAGAATGATAAGGTGTCAATTCTGACACTTCTTCCGTTAACTCATTAGGGTTGATATCTTCAAGGTCGAAGGTCACTCCCTTTTCCGCTAATACGATTCTGACACGATGACTGTAATGATCCTGAGCATCGGAAAAATACGTCATTGATGAGCGTTTAGTAACAACACCCATTGATTCACCTCACAACTGATTAGAAAGTAATAGTAAGAAATAGGCTTTCTTTTTAGACAATCTGAGAGTTGAAAAAAGAAAGCCTGCGGATTCTAACACAAAATAGAACCGAATTAATGGATACCCTTCCAGTACTCACGGTTGAGCAGCAACACAAAGACAAAAAGTACTACCAAGAATAACAATACGTAGATACCCAAGCTTTTACGTTCTTCGGCAATAGGTTCACCAATATACTCAACAAAATTAACCAAATCGTAAATTGCTTGATCAAACTCTTCTGAAGTCATCGAACCTTTTTGTGCCCCTTCCACTAAAGCGCCACAATGCTCATCCATAACAGCTTCACCCAGCGCATTACGTACCGTTTTACCATGAGAGTCTAATTTAGGCCCTGCGCCACATTCCAATAAGCCTTGCAGCTCTAACATCACATGTGGCATCCCCACATTAGGAAACACTCGGTTATTGACCCCCGTTGGACGACTAGAGTCTTTATAGAAACTACGTAAATAAGTATAAAGCCACTCAGGAGAGCGAACACGCGCCACCAACGTCAAATCAGGAGGCGTAGTCCCAAACCAAGCCTTAGACTTTTCGGGAGCCATAGAAATATCCATTAATCCACCAATTTTTTGATCCGTAAAAACCAACTGTTTCATCATGACATCATGAGGAATACCCAAATCATCAGCAACGCGCTCATAGCGAGAATACTTAGCCGAGTGGCAGCCCATACAATAGTTGATAAACCACTTGGCTCCACGCTGTAAAGAAGGTTTATCCTTTAAATCTACCTGATATGTATCACAAGGGATAGAACCACAAGCAAAAGCCCCACCTCCAGCAACCGCTTTAATAGGTACTACGGTCATAACAACAAAGAACAACACACCTAACCACACCAAACCTAAAGGCAAGCCCTTATCCTGTGTACGCACAGGTTCTGCGTGCACAACATCTTTTGTGGTGAGTATTGGTAGCAACAAAGTTAACAGAGACAAACCAACACCAAATAGGCGCACAATAATCGATACATCCTTACCCAAGAAGGCAAAAGAAATATTCAACATCATCGCTGCCAGCACGATACAGATAACCCAGTTCAATATAGATTTGGCTTTAGGGCTCTCGGGATTACTCCAAAGTGGCATAGTAAAGAAGAAAACAAAATAGAATACAGTGCCCAATTGGGACAATACAGTTCGCCCTTCCGTTGGAGACTTCACACCCAAATAGCCCAAAATAACAAAGTTAGCCGCAAACAATAGCAACATAATTTTTGGTAACCAGCCTTTATAACGAATAGACTTTACTGGACTCTTATCGAGCCAAGGCAACACAAACAGAATGGCAATCGCAGCCCCCATAGCGATAAAGCCAAGCAACTTCGCAGTAAACACACCACCAAGGTCAATGGTAACCGCCCGCAAAATGGCATAAAACGGTGTAAAGTACCAAACTGGCGCAATATGCTCTGGGGTCTTCAAGTTGTTGGCAGCTTCAAAGTTAGCATGTTCCAGGAAGAAGCCACCCATTTCAGGCATAAAGAATAAAATAAAGCAGAAAACAAACAGGAATACCGTAATACCTACCATATCATGCACAGTATAGTAAGGGTGAAAAGGCACCCCGTCACGAGGAATCCCATTTTCATCTTTATTCTTTTTAATCTCAACACCATCGGGGTTGTTAGAGCCGACTTCGTGTAGCGCTAAGATATGTAGAACAACCAAGGCCAACAATACAATGGGTAAAGCAATAACATGAAGCGAAAAGAAGCGGTTCAAAGTAATACCTGAAATCAGGTAATCACCCCGTATCCATTGCACTAGATCTTCACCAATATAGGGAATTGCACCAAACAAAGAAACAATTACCTGGGCTCCCCAGTAAGACATTTGTCCCCAAGGCAGTACATATCCCATAAAGGCTTCTGCCATCAGTGCCAAATAGATAGTCATACCAAAAATCCACACCAGCTCACGAGGCGCTTTATAAGATCCATAGAGCAAACCACGAAACATATGGAGATAAACCACAACAAAAAACGCTGATGCTCCCGTCGAATGCAGGTAACGAATGAGCCAACCCCACTCCACATCGCGCATAATATATTCAACGGAGGCAAACGCCCGCTCGGCGGAAGGCTCAAAACTCATCACCAGCCAAATACCCGTTAATAACTGATTAACAAGCACTAAAAGAGACAAAACACCAAAGAAATACCAAAAATTAAAGTTTTTCGGAGCGTAGTATTTTCCCATGTGGGTATCCCACGCTCGTTGCACTGGCAGACGATCATCCACCCAATTCCATAAACCTGTTAACCAATTCATGATGCAACTCCCCCGTCTTCACCAATCACCACCACGGTATCTGTTTTATAAAAATGGGGGGGAATTTCCAAATTGATAGGAGCGGGAACCCCTTTATAAACCCTACCCGCCAAATCAAATCTTGAGCCGTGACACGGGCAGAAGAATCCCCCCTGCCAAGAATCACCACCTAAATCCTGGGCTCCCACATCTGGCCGAAATTTAGGTGCACATCCCAGATGTGTACAAACACCCAACATAATCATAAATTCTGGATTACGAGAACGCGTTTCGTTTTTAGCATATTCAGGCTGAACGGACTTGGTGGAAGCCGGGTCACGAATACTGGCGTCTTCCTCAACCTTTTTAAGCCCAGCCAATGCTTCTTCTGTGCGACGGATAATATAGACGGGCTTGCCACGCCACTCCTCAGTCACCATTTGACCAGGGCCAATTTTGGCCAGATTGATTAAGATTGGCGCTCCCGCTGCTTTGGCTTTAGCACTTGGGTTCCATGAACCCACAAACGGTACGGCAACAGCCACCGCTCCTGCTCCACCCACAACAGATGTCGCAGCGGTTAAAAAACGACGTCGACCTTGGTTGACCACTTCGCCATCACTCATGACGTTATTCTCCCATCACTACTGAAATACTTACGGTAAGAGTCACTTTAATCAGCAATACAACATGTACAAAATACCCACTGAAAAAAGTAAATTTCTCGTTTAATACTTAATAGGCTTTCTGATTTTTCTCATAATAAAAATGGCCACATGGTAATGAAATTAGACTATACTGACAAGAATCGCCACACATTACTCATGTATTCATCGATTGTAGCCAAAAAAAATGCTCAGACCGCAAACAACCTGAGCATTTTTTAAGCAAATTAACGGGATTAACGTTTCGAAAATTGTGGTTTCTTACGTGCCTTACGCAGGCCCACTTTCTTACGCTCAACCTCACGAGCGTCACGAGTCACATAACCCGCTGCCCGTAGTGACGAGCGATTTTCTTCATCATATTGCATGAGCGCACGAGTCAAACCGTGACGAATTGCACCTGCCTGACCAAAGCTACCACCACCTTTAACAGTAGCCTTAATATCAAACTGTTCTGTGACTTCCAGCAATTCTAATGGCTGACGGACAATCATACGCGCAACTTCACGACCAAAATATTCATCAAGAGAACGACCATTAATAGTCATTGCACCTGAACCCTTCGTAATAAATACTCGAGCAGTCGACGTTTTTCGTCGCCCAGTACCGTAATATTGAGTAGCTGACATCATTGGCTCCTGGTTATAGTGTCAGTTCTTGTGGCTGTTGAGCAGCATGTGGATGCTCAATACCCGCATAAACTTTCAATTTTTTAAACATTGCACGACCTAGGGGGCCTTTAGGTAACATACCTTTAACAGCACTTTCAATCGTACGCTCAGGTGCTTTTTGAATCATCTTCTCAAAGCTGAGTGTCTTAATACCTCCCACGTAACCAGTATGACGATGGTACATCTTGTTTTTCGCCTTGTTACCAGTTACCTGGACTTTTTCAGCGTTAACAACCACGATGTAATCACCTGTATCGACATGAGGAGTGTACTCTGGTTTGTGCTTGCCGCGTAAGCGGGTAGCAATCTCTGTAGCCATCCGGCCCAGAGTTTTGCCTTCAGCATTAATAACGTACCAGTCACGCTTTACCGTGGCTGGATTGGCACTTATAGTCTTCATGTTGTATTTGCCTTTGAAGTACATCCCGAAAAAAGAGCGCGGATTTTATATGATTGTGGAGATTAGAGCAAGTGGCAGTCTTTCCATGCAGGGCCCGTAAATGACAAATCATGCCATTTTCTCTTGAAAAAAATAGCTCATTCCCTGAATTGATCGTCAAGAACGACCTGAAACCCTAGGCTGTTGATTTTGAAGTCAATCGCTGATTAAATCCTGATTTGGTACTAGTACGATTTCTACACGTCTATTTCTCTGTCTATTTTCTTCACTATCATTATCAACGACTGGCTTAAACTTGGAATGCCCCAACGCGGTCATCCTTGCAGAATCAATATTGTTGTTTTCCAAAAAGCGTACCACACTCACTGCACGTAACACGGATAGCTCCCAATTAGTAGGAATCCTGGATGCAAGAATAGAACCTATTGGGACATCATCTGTATGACCTTCTACTTGAATACTTTCCTGAGAGTTTACCAGAGTTGCTGCTATTCGAGTCAGTACAGCTTCACCTTTAGGAAGAATAACGATACTACCCGATTGAAACAATACTTTATCCATGACTTTAACGGTTAAATAACCACGCAGCCTCTCTATCTCTATATTTTTTGCTTCAATATCCTGTGCAAGTTGCTCTATAAGTTCATGCTCACGCAATAATAACTGTCGGTCTTTAGCTTCTTGCAATACCCGTTGTTCATCACATTGAACACGCGTTTCAGCTAATTCATTTTCACAAGCCACAACATTCTCACTTAACTCATCAATGATGACATTCATCTCAAAGATCGAGTCTTCCTTTTCCTCAAGCAGTACATTTTTTTCATCAATGATCGCTTTATGCTGACTACACCCCACTATAATAATGAGCATAATTACTGTTAAAGTCGCAATAACACTGTTGTAAAAGTCATAATCATCTTCCTGTCTTAAAGCATAGAAACCATTGAAATTTTGCGTCTATGGGCATAATAGCAGTTGACTAATATCAAAGTAGAACCACGCGAACAACCAAACGGTAATTTTATTTTATATACTTGCATTTACCGCCTTTGACATGCCGAGTTTACTCAATAAATAAAAAGTAGTTGATCCAAGCCCCACCAGAAAAATAAAGAATAATGTTAGAAGGCCAATGAGTGGAATAGCACTTAATATTAATAAGACCATCAGCGCTACCACAATAGATAATAAACGCCATAACGTTGTTTTTTCGCGGTTTCTCCTGATGTATGTTAACAACCGATCGCCGACATAAAAAATAGCGATGAAGTAACCCATAATTAACAAAGCAATATAGAATAGCAACACGAGTAGTGCGAGTGGGGCACCCAAGATAGTGATAAACAACAAAATAATAAGAGGGGGTGTGATGAGGAATATCATCAATCCGACAGCGATACACTGTAAAAAACGCAACGAAACCGTATCTGATGCAGTCATAAACATATCAGGTAAAAGCAGATAAAGAATACCAACAGAGATAACAATGCTAAGTAAAAAAAGAATAGAAATGGTAATACTTAACTCTTTCAATGTTTCCAGACTAGACGATTGCCAATCAGGCAAAGGCTGTTTCCTGACACTGCCACTAATAACCGAGCCAGGGTGGATATTAGCTTCCTCCGCACTAGTATAGGTAAAATTCCCCATAATTTTGGCAGTGGGTAAAATCTGGATGTTTTTTGCATAGAGTGTGACATCACCTGCTATTTCACCAGCGATAATAATCTCCCTGCCTTTAATAATTAATTCATCACCTGCACGACCATTAAATTCAATAGAACCACCGACTAGCCAGGCTCTATTACCCACCGTTGAATGGGATGAAAATTGGATTAAACCCCCCGCGATAATTGCATCTTCAGTGATATTACCATTAACAATAACCTGACCACCGGCCAGCCTAGCATCATCACCTATATCTCCATCAATGGTTATATTTTTTGCTGTGGCGATTACATCTTCCGATATTTTTTCCTCGATAGTGACACGCCTCCCAACAGCAACCACGTCACCATCAACATTCGCTTTTACGGTAATCTGAGAACCGGCAAGATAAATATCATGATCAATATCATCTTGAATAAAAACTATTTTATCGGTTTTATTTTTAGGGCTTTGCTGATCTTCCAAATCAATATCGGCCACTAAATCACTACCGTAAATTAGAGCGAGTAAAATAATCATGTACCGAACAATCATTGTTGTCACCACAAAGCTACTTTTATCAGGGAGAGAGCTTACAATAAAGTGTGAATGATTCCCTTTGATCCATATCAATAAAGTGGTAAATCGATATGTGTGTTATTCCACTAAAGGGCATCTCTAAAATCTGTTGATAAACATATTACGCTGACTACTGAACTCAGAGAAAAGAATATTTTACAATAAAGATAATTAACTATTACACCGTATTGATTCCTTATTTTTTTACTTTTTTACCTACAGAGTCTTTGACTTGAGTAACTTTGCTCATATCAATAGACAAACATTCTGCAATTTCTGGTTGGTAAAGAGTTTCTTTTTCTTTTAATAGATGAATTAACTGTTCTACAGGCAAACGGTATTCAAGAATAATCGATTCTACTCTTTTCTCGGCGGTTAACAGGATATTTCTCACCGCATTATCAATCTTCTGAGCCGAGCTTTCGCTGTGCAGGCGTGGCTGAGCAACTTCACGACCAAGAAAAGGGTGCTCATCAGATTCACGACAATCCATAGGACCAACCTCCTCTGACATCCCCCAGCGGGTCACCATTGATCGAGCCAGAGCCGTTGCCTGATGGATATCATCGTCGGCGCCTGAACTAATATCAATCAAAAAAATACGTTCAGCCACACGCCCTGCCAACATCACTGCCAAACGGTCACACAAATACGTTTTGGACAGCGTATAACGCTCGGCTCCTGGCAATTGTTGTGTTGCTCCAAGCGCTTTACCGCGAGGAATAATTGATACCTTAAATAAAGGATCTGCTTGGGGTAAATAATACGCAGCTGCCGTATGGCCAGCTTCATGTACTGCGAGACGATGAACCTCATCAGGTTGAATGGCCAGGTTGCGCTTATTACCAAACAGGACTTTATCTCTCATTTGATCAAAATCTTCCATGGTAATTTGTGTGCGTTTTTTCCTCGCGGTGCGCATAGCGGCTTCATTCACCAGATTTTTTAAATCCGCACCGGAAAACCCTGGGGTTCCTGATGCAATTTTTTCCAAATCTACATCTGTAGCCAGAGGACTTTTTCGCGTGTGAACCTTTAAAATAGCCCGCCGTGCCGAACGATCAGGCAAGTCCAGTGTAATATGACGATCAAAGCGTCCAGGGCGCAGTAGTGCAGGATCAAGTACATCGGGCCGATTGGTCGCTGCCAATACCACAACCGCTTCATGACCAGAGAACCCATCCATCTCTGCCAAAATCTGATTAAGGGTTTGCTCACGTTCATCATGACCACCACCAAATCCAGCCCCTCTAGTTCTACCAACTGCGTCGATTTCATCGATAAAAATAATACTAGGTGCCCTTTCCTTGGCTTGTTTAAACAATGCTCTCACCCGGGCAGCCCCAACACCTACAAACATTTCAATAAATTCTGACGCAGATATAGAACAAAAGGGAACACCGGCCTCACCAGCGAGTGCTCTTGCCAATAACGTTTTACCTGTGCCCGGTGGCCCCATTAACAAAATACCATGAGGCACTTCCGCCCCCAAATTTTGGTACATTTCAGGACAATTTATATAATCCAGCAACTCAGTGATTTCGTTTTTGGCATTATCCTGACCTGCCACATCGTCAAAAGTTGTATCCGGTGTGGGGCTACTGATATCCATGTTGGGATTTAAAAATTTACTTATTTCACCACCGCCCCCAATACCTCCCATACCATTGCGATTAAGACGCCGTATAAACCACACATAAAAACCAATAATTAACAACCAAGGTAATAAACCACCCACAATAATGCCGAGCAGGTTTTGTTTCTCTAACGGCTTAACTTTAACCATCACTTGGTTTTTTTCCATAAGAGGGAGTAACTTATCATCACCAAACTCAGGAATATAGGTTCGAACCAATAAACTCAATAAGCGACCTTCAGACAAACTAACAGCCTGTTTTAACACTGCTTTTATCTCATTACCCTGCAAGGTAACTTCAACCACTCTGTCTGTCTGCAAAAACTCCTTAAATTGGTTATAGGAAACATCTACATGCTTATCTAACACATTAGGTTGCTTCAAAAACCAAAACACCAATATTATCAAGGGGATAAGCCACAGTGATGACAGTGGTGTTTTTGGCGATGCACTCATGACAGTAGCCCCTTGTGACTGTTCACTTTATTTTATGAGTGATTATTAAATAACAATGAAAGCACATAGGGGTTGATCTATATCAGTTCTATTCTTAAGAGCACCTTTAAAAGTTTCAGCAGTTTTTCAGACATTGCATGCAACACAGCTTGACGATTCCACAACGTAGAGTGGCGTTTTATAAGGCATTCAACAACGATACCCACCAACCAACATCCACGCTATCTATCTCCTTATCTTGTAATAGGGTATGCACTAACCAATTTAAACTTATCCGCAGTTGATGTGCCTTTTTTCCCAACACCAGTAGTTATGACTACCTCTATTGCTGTCGCAGTGCGTACATACTGTCTAGCTTGCGCCTCATCTTTCGACGCCAACCAGAGATCTCTATCTTGCCTCGACTGAAAACCCTCACCAACAGGATGACCAAAGTCATGAGTAAATCCATAAACTTGCCCATTGAGGCCATCTTTCACCATATACTTATCTTTCTCGTATAAGGTACTTCTCAATTGGGAAACAGCTACCGAGGACTTACCAGTTTGAATAACATAATCTTCGTAAACAGGACGTCCTTGCCCAGGAATAGCTCCAACATTATATCTGAGAGTTTTCGTCGGTGGGTTTTGAAGTATTTCCTCCCTTTTTCTATCTGCTGCTCCAGCCTTTAAAGGACTAACATTTTTAATAACATGTGTAATTAGTTTTTCAGCATCCTCTTTACTGTAAAATGCGGCGCTACCTATATTGTGATCTTTCAGTACATCATACCGACGAGAGGCCCAATCCAAAGCACTAACGCCTGATGGAGGAACGTGTCTATTGAGAGCATGGCCTCCTTCTGAATCCCCCTTGGTATGTAGGTATAATCGTTCTTCATGTTCAGCCAAATTTATTTTGTCACCCACGGCACTCCTCAAGCGACTCAGCCTTCCAATATCTTTCACCTTTTGAAAAGGACCTAACTGAGGGTTAAGAGTATGTGTGGAACCAAATAGCAAACGTAATGATATATCTAAATCATCTATATGATCTGTTGGATCACGACCATCGTCGTCCCAAAATCTCACTGGATTATTCCTCACCATCCGGTAAAGATTCAAGCCATCAACCGTACCAGCCGGATCAGGATTCAACCAACGTCCCATCCACGGCATATAATAACGATAGCCATAGTAGTACAGACCAGTGACATCCCGCTCCTTGCCCGAATAACGTACATACTTATATTTCGCCTCAATATCACTTTTCGCACTCCATAATGCCGTCCCACCAAATGGATAATATTCTTCCTGTGTCAACACATCAGCGTTATCATCCAGCTCCAGATTACTGCTACCCAGATGATTGTCTACGCTGTATCTGAGCTGATTATTGAAAGTGCCTGTAGGTAAGCCTGCTGCCCAATGTAGCGCCCGTACCTGATGTCGGCCTGTATTCATCAATGTCACTACATGTAACTCTTCATCGACCGAACCATGATTTCGCTTCGTTCTCAATTCTAATCCCGGAAGGTAAATCACCTCTGACTCATTACTGTTACTGTCATCCAACAACACTTTACGAATACGATGACCCTGCACTGAATACTGGTAAACCTCGTATTGATGATCGGTCAAGTCCACCCGTTTCAGTTGATCATGGAGCCCCCAAACTAACACTTTACTGTGTTCTAGCTGTTTCAGATTTCCATGGGCATCAAAATAACTATCCACCTGACCTTCTGATATGGGATGATCGCTCACTTGTTGAACGACCCGGTTACTTTTATCTGACACCACCATACCCAAGGTATAAGTGCTGGCACCCACATGATGGATAGACCCAAGGTTTCCGGCACGGTCATAATGGTATTGACGGGTATAGTTGACGTATTGCGAGGCATCACCTAGTGGAAGAAGTGGGGGCAGAGATGAACTCTGGGATAAAGTGGCATCGTTTTCACGACCCGTCGCTGTCATTAGCTGGTAAAGTGCATCGTAGGTGTAAGTCTGTTCCGGCACCACACGCTGATTTTTATAAAACCGAGTAGCTTGGGCACTATCGTTAACCGATACGATATTCCCTACTGGGTCATAGGCATAATTCAGGTTTTGCAGACAGGTACTACGTCCCTCTTTCGCCATCCTTTTCGTCAACACCTGCATTAAACGCCAGTCCTGTTTATCGTATATATAGGTCGTCTCGATCCCATTATCCGCCGTTTCCAATATCACCTGCCCATTAGCATTGTATTGTATCTCGGACAACACCATGCGCTCAGTACTACCAGATGCCTGATAATATGTTGCCACCAGTAAACCCGCGACATCATATTCGCTACGCTGCACATTACCTTTGGCATCCTGCTGACTTAACACCGTACCTAGAGCATTATAGGTCCACTGGGTTGAGTAAATGTTGTCTTCAAGAAACCCGGTCCACGCATCATCATCATTGCCCTGCCAATCACTATCAGCACATTTGTCACTCAGTAATCTGCGTTGCTGAATCAGGGGCTGGCCGGTCAGGCTAACGCTGGTCGTCTCCAACAGGCCGCCTTGATCATAATGACACACCAATTGGAGGTTCAGATTGTTGGCTGTCTCTGCAGCATCACCGTAAACAAAACGTTCCGTCACCCGTTCACTCCCCTCATCGACGTCCGAGTTTTGCTCATAGGTGGCCACAGGGCGGTGGAGTGTGTCATCGTATTCATAACGCCGCATTGTGCCACGACCATCCCACTCTTTATAAGGAGCACCGGTAACATCCGGCAACAATACCCGCCAGCCAGCATCCACACTGTCCAGGCGAAGTACTTGGCCTGCCTGATTATTTATCTGGGTCTGGTTTACCTGCTTCTTATCAAATTGCCTCGGATCAGCGGATGTTTCAAGCTGACCAATCGCATTGTAGGTAGAATGGCTAATCAAAGTATCTCGTGCAGAACCCGCAACACTGCGATTAAACTGTACTGAACGGACAGGGAGCCCACGGTTATCGTTAACCGCAATCGTCGGGGTCCCCTTAAAAATATCTGGATATGAAGATGTCATGTATCTTTCTCCGCAATGTAGAAAAACTGCCCACTAATATGGGGCAGCATTTTCCTAAATGAATCAATTTGACACGGTCTCGGACCACGTGTCATTTTCGTCTTCAGCAATCGTATGCCAAGAGGTGTTATATTGCCGTCGTTCGTAGCCTTTTGCCGTCAACACTCTGATTAAACGACCCAATGCATCGTAGAAGTGCGTATCTGCGTAGGCCTCAGCACGCATCGATGAATCAGCCACATATTGCCAATCATCCACAAAAAAAGGTTGGTACTGTCTGATAACTAATCCTTTATTGTTGTACTCTATGCGACCAGACACCCGCCAACGAGAATCAGTATGCACTTCGACCAAACTACCGTCATCATTCAACGCAAGTTCTCCGTCTTTGGTCCGCTGGTAAGCCATACCCGGTTCTACTTTTTGCGCGGATTGCAAGAGACGACCAAAACCATCACTATGCACAACCTGCACCTGAACCTTCTGAGAATTGGTTCCCGGGAAAGTATCTGCTGTTAGCATAACCTGATGCAATGGCTGCGTCGAAACTGCCCAGCTAAATGTGTCACGAGCCGCCAGCACCGCAAAATTCTGCTCCGCAGCTCCTACTTGTTCTATCAAAGTAGAAACATCAAAGGGTGGCACAATGCTGGCGTCAAGGGCATCAAACCCTGTGCTCTCACCATTTTCGGTTCCGTAAAAACTACTCACTGCCGGATACCCCTGAGGCGTCGACGCTACCTGACGAGTATTTTTATTAGTGTCTGTCACCACCCGCGTCGCCAAAGACTGATAATCAATTTGAGATAAGACTTCATTGTCAAGAGCATCTTTAACAGACAACACTCTTAAGCAGTACACATCATAATTCAATGTATTGATGCCCGATAATGGAGTACTTTGCTCAGATACTGGTACATAAAACTGACTGGCATCAGCGTATTTCACCAGAGACCGACGCACGGCCCAAACATTTGGCTCTGTGGTGATAGAGTGCTGTGGAGACACTTGTACATAGCCTGCTGCTGTCAGCTCAGTATCGAGCGCTTGCGCCGTCAATAAGTCCTGGTAGGCTGTTAATGCCTCGTCATCAAATGCCATTTCTTCGGTATAAACACGACGTGGCGGGAAGGTAAAGGAGCTGGCCAGATGTTCATCCGCATAATAATGTTTCTCCTGACTGGCACAGTGACGTGCCGCACCCACTGACAGTAGGGGATGCTTTATCAAATTCTCCACGCAAAAACCCCCTTCGGGCACATCATCCTGCGAGCCTTCTATCACATTACTGCGAGACGACAGTGGCAAGCCAATGACCACATAATTTTTGCTATTATCATGATAATACGCATGAAGATTTTCACTCAGGCGAAGTATGAATTGCTGCTCATCTTCTGTTGCACTATCCAGGCCTGGGTACACACTATCCCAAACCCCTCTGAGTAAAACTTTCCGGGAATCATAGTGCCAAGCTCTCCGGGGATAATGAACACTCACTTCATGTAATGGCAGGTCATACTCGTCAAACAATAATGTTAGTGAATGCTGACAAACTGGATCTTTGCTAACACGTTCATAACGGTAATGAAGCTGCTCAATTGGCTTCACCCGAAGCACCGGCACAGAGTCCGGTGCCGCTCCAGGTTGCAGCATTGACACCTGATAACGCCGACTGACAATGGTATAGGGGTTCCCTTCCAAAGCAACATTGCCATCCAAACCATAAACTTCTTCACGCATCAGTTCACCCACAAGGGCACGCTCTACCCACCACTGATCACTCTGAGAGCACTCGTCGCTTTGAAACAATGTCGATGCCAGTGTATAAGCCTGAGGGTCTTCCTCCCAATAGGGTGTCATGTGATTGATCTGATAACCAATATGATACCAACGACAGGTTTTCAGAGGTGGAGTATCCGTATTCAACGACCCACCAGCCAGTTGCTCCGCATCCAGAGTCTCCACATAGGCAAAACCTCTGAATTCGCGCTCCTTACCATCATACACACCATGACGATATACGAACTCCTGCTTCAGTTGGTTACCCGTCACCAAATCCGTCTGATACAACTGCTTGACCAAGTATACTGGCAGCGGCAGAGCACACACTGTCGCCTTTAGCTTTTCCTTTTCATCCAACCACTCCTGTCCCGAATGACGGTAGGTTACTTCACTGAGTGCGCCGCATTGATTATCCAATTGGTGAATCAGATAGGGTTTATGGGCACAGAGTGGCAATAAAAAGTGGGTGGGCGTGAGATGTGGAACCGTCAGTAGAACACACATGCCCCCGGTACCTTCAATGTCTGCAAATGAAAGTTGACAGGTATCGTCATACACCACTTGCTCTGGTAGTGGAATATCAACACCTGTCGCAAATCCATTGCCTGACTGGTTATGGTATATTGTCAGCTTGTCAGCATGAGCGTAAATCAAATCATTGGCACCAGTACCATCAACATCAACAAAAAAAATACGCCTAGGCTGAAACTTGGTTACCCCTGACCAGTTCAAAATAATCGCCTCACCAAACCTCCCCCGTCCCAAGTTGGGCCAGCAATGAACCGCATTCTCTGTCACTTCAATCAAATGAGACTGCCCCGTACCCAACACATCACTGAAAGCAACCAAAGTACGTGCGTCCCGTCCCTGAATTGGTAAAGGTCCGTACTCAGCCATCATATGCTGACCCTCGCCAAAACCTTGTCTGGTATTACAGTAAAAACGCACGCTGTGGGGGCCAATAACCGCCACATCAGATAAGCCAGCTCCGACAATATCCGCAAAGACACCTTCCCCACTGAATAACTCCGACGGAACCGCCGAAAACGGGGTAAACAGGGTCCACTGATGATCATCATTCAGAGAAAAGAACCCATGAAACCCTGGATACATCACCATCCAGTCAAGCCTCCCGGTTCCTGTAATATCCATCAATGCCTGCTGTTCACCCTGAAACGAAGGCACAGAAGGAACACTATCCCAGTCACTATATTCAATCGCGTTCATACCAGTCGCAGCACGTCGTGGAGACCGATATCGCCAGTCCCGACCATAACGATATAAAATTCCCGGCAGGCCCTCCCCGTATAAGTCAACTAACTGATAATGCTCACTATCATTGATACCCGGCAAAGGGGGGAGCACTTGCCAAGCTTCTGCATCCTCTGGTAGGGAGAAGCTCTGATAATTCAAAAGTAGTGGCGGGTGAGATTCTACCAAATCAGTGTCGGTCGTGTTTTCTCCATAACTCCATATTTGACTGGATACCAATCTACTCAAAACCGGGTTCTCATCATACGTCAGCACTAATCGCCTAACCGGTGTCGGTGAAGAAGAAAGCTCACTGAAATGATGAAACAGTATCACCTGATGGCACAAGCGATGACTACGCACTTCAAAACCGTATCGGTAATCAGAAAACGGATCTGCCCTAGGGAGCCAGGGCGAGGCAACCGTCCATGGGGGTGGTTGTGACATAGACTCATGGCGCTCACCATAATCAAACACCAAACTAAACAGCCAGCCTGTTTGATGGTCGGGCCAACTACCGTCTAAGCAATACAGTGTGTCATAGGGCGTAACATTTGCGTAAAGTACCTGAGAGAGGTAGGAGCCTGCCCCTCTTTGTCTGGTGGATTCCGGGGGTAAGTCTGTATCAATACCCTTATCATCCTCAGAACGGTACACATAACGAATATGCTCTCTCTGGGGTGATAGTGTCTCTTCTATCATCCACTCAGCAATCTTTGCTTCATGTTGTGTCCGGGCTGCTGGCGACATTCCCAAACAATGTACTGACCCTTCAAGACCATACACCAACCAGAAAATGTGCGACAAATCATCCTGACTGCGCCAGCGCTCATAACGTTCATAGCTAGCAGATACACGTGAGTAGTAACGGATAATTTCGTGCTTACCGAATAACGCCGAACCAAACGAAGAACGTATTTCAGAAACAACGGCCCCCTCACTATCTCGCGCTGGCTCCAGAACTTCACCTGCCGGACCTACATAATAGTCGCTCTCATCGTAGCGCGGCGTACCCAACTTAGTGTGCAGGCGAATCGATAGTAAAGGCAACTGCCAACCGACACCAAAGGGACCATTTCCCTGACTCGTTTTATAACTCAGGGCCAATGACGGGGTAAGACCACGTCCTTCGGTTACAGGACAAGGGATTGAAAACTGTAAATCCCCGGTAGAACCAGCATGAACTGGCGAAGTAGGAGCAGTAGAAATCGCTCCACCTTGTTTTGGCAGTGAGGGAGGGTTAACCACTAAATCTGCGTTTTGTCGTGTCATAACATACTCCAACTCAAACACAGAACCGAGCGGATGTCGATTCTGTGCGAGAAAAACTTAAAAAATGGACAAAGACGCTGCGGCTTGATGACCGCAGCTATTTGGCGTTTTAATTACTTGGACGTACCAATGGTGTAACGAATATGCAGAATGATATCGTTCAGGCTTTCCAGCATGGCCCGTTGCTTGCCTTTCGGGTTGGGAAAGGACAAGGTCAGGCTGGCACTGCCACCACCATCGATAGGCAGTCCTTCAAACGGCAGGTATTTATTGTCGTTGAAGTCCAGTTGAAACTGACCACTGTCGTTAATACCCGATGAAATAGCCGCCTGCTTGCAACTTTGGTGAATACCATCGCCAGACGCGTTGTAAGCCAGGATGGCTTGAATATCCTCATAAGGTCCCAGCAACGCTGGTAAGGACACACTGATCTGTTTAATACGACGCACCTTGTCATCGCCCACCATACTATCCGGATAGTCGCTGGCAATAGCTAGTGAAGACAGGTCGATACTCGCCACGAATACATCGTTATCAGTCATCTCCAAGGTGTGTGTTGTACCTACCGACTCAGTACCATCCAGTACTTTGTTCACCTCTGCATTGAAACTGGTGTCAGTTAAATCGTCACCCATCTCCTGTGCCATCGACACCGTGCGATTCACTTCCAGAGACCGGGAATCCCACTGGAGGTAAGCAGATTCCATCTGCGCCAAATTCAACATCAATGCCTCACCACACAACAGACCAGCGTGATTGCTATCCCATGCCCCTGGCTGGATGAAGACAGCATTATCACCCGTTTCCCACTGATAACCCAGTTGCGCTTTACGGCAGTAAGTCATTGCCAGATCGTAAAACGGATAAAAGACAGCGGACAGTCGGCCTTGCATCCAGCTATATAATTCTTCATTACTAAACTTGGTTTTGAGGAAGTCAATATGTGCCTGAGTTTGCGCCTGCTGCGTTTGCACATAGCCTTTCTGCAACTGCGCCGCTTCAATCTGAATGGCTAGGCTGGCCTGTTGGGCTGTAATTTGTTGCATCTCCTGATCCGCAACATCACGCTGTATCGTCCAATCCTGAGAGCGACGACGATATTGCTCAGAGGTTGAGCGCGCCTCTGCCGAGGTCGCCAATCCTGCGGCTGATGCGTCCATACCAAAAGCCATGGCTGTAGTGACCGCCCCCCAGCGTGAGCCGCCCACCGCCATACCAAAAACATTAGGCGCTAAATCCATAGCCGCACCCGCCGTACGCATAGCATTGGCTGATGTTGTCAGGGCACCAGAGGCAATACGCTCGTCGATGCTTTGCTGCTCCGCACGACTGATGCCTTCATCGATCAGTTGCTGATAATGATCACGTCGAACCTGAGCGCCCGCCAGACTGGCAGACAATGTATTTTGCTCGGCCTCAAGTTGAGCCAGAGTTTTATCCTGGATCAGCAGGCTTTGGCGCAACAAATCCTGTGCTTGTGTATCTAACAAGGTGTTCAGTGCTTCACCGTCTTTGCGCTCTAAGGCTGAGGTTAAGGAACTGCCGTACTGAATCAACTGGGAGACCAGATTGCGTGCATCATTCAGCATCAGAGGAAAACGCCGGATCGCGATTGTCGTATTAGGCACACTACCAGTATTGCCACTGGCAGCAGCAGCGGCAGCGCTTTGCAGTGCTTTCGGGTCGGCCGGCGTCGCGTACATGGGTAGCGTCAACAGTTGACCATCAATACTTAAGTTATGGCGCAGGTTATACAAGCGCTGATTCAAAGTTTTCCAGTAGTTGTGAAGCTCACTGTTCTCTGTTGGCAAGAACAGCGCCGTCAAGGAGTTGGCATTACGGATTTCCTTTGTCTGTGTTGCTGAAACGCCGATAAGCAGTTGTTCCATGATCACTAGACTTCGTTCTGTATCACTGGCAGCAGCGCTCAAAGTCGGGTCACTCCAGTCTCCCGTCAGTGGAATATCTGGCTCCTTACCCAACAGATTCAGCGCAGTAACATACCACATCTTGGCTTCAGCCAGCGTATCACGCTCCAATTGCCGATAAGCGATATCGCCTCGGGTAATAATAAGGTCCAGCAATTTCATATAAGTAGCCACCTTATAATGCATCGGATCACCCTGAGCAACGATGTCTGGGTCGGAGCTATCGACCTGTGTATCATCCCAAGCGGTGTCTTCCTCCAGTGGGCGAACATTCCATAAACGCAATGTCTCCTGACCAACCGGTACGTTGTAGCCTTGTGGACTAAAGATGTAAGCCAGCCAGCGTTCCGCTTCTTCAAAGTTTTGTGCCTGCAACAACTTCTCCACGACCAACATTGGGGTGTAATAAAACAATTCCCAAAAATAGAGACCGTTGGAGCCATTAAAATCCATTGGTTCGGTATCGTTATACGAAACTTTGGAATCCACTAATCCGGGGGTTCTACCCCTATTACCTTGAACTGAGCTCAGAGCCCCATTAGTAAAACTGAACTGCTGTGTCTCCGTCTCAAAATCAAGCTTACCACTGGCGTACTCAAACCCCAGAGCCACTTGTTGCGTAGAGCCCTCAGCCGGCTGTTCACATGGCAAAAAGACATTCATGCTGGTAGATTGATCCAATAAGCTGCCACTAATCAGTTCTACTCCCGACTTGGCGTTACTGTCGTTAATAAAATATACTGTCACCCCCCTTCCCTCACCATGAATCTCCGGGTCATAGGCACCAAAGGTTAAGGCAACGTATCCACCTGCTCCCAGTTGAGGCTCTTGGATATTTTGAGTATCCCAACTCAGCACGGTGTCCAGGCCAATATTGGCTTTAGCGATCAAATCCTGTGCAAATAGCGTATTCAAACGTGTCCGTAGTGGATAATTACTGAGTTTCATATAAATGGACTTTTTGTCGCTATCCAGCATAATTTCTCCATAATCCGTACTTTCATTATCTTTCAGCGTCGCCGTAAATTGATAGGTCTCGGTATATTTTTTCCCTGGAGAAAGCACACGGAGCGACAACTCTTTTTCAAGAGTACCACCTCTGATATCCCATTGCTCTACAATACCCTGTATTGGATTATCCCCAAACACCAGCTCTTGTCTTAGCTGACCGAAGTCAAAATAAGGAGTGGTTATTGCGCCACCATCTAATGGGTAATCACTCAGTGTAAAGTTGTTCTCAACCTGCCAAGATTCAATGTAAAAATCGCCTGGATTACCGATGTTTTTGGTTGTGTAAAACATGACATCGGCTATTTTGTCAGAAGAAAGCTGGACAGGAACAATACCATCAAACTCGATAATGCTATCATCATCGTTAACCACAATATTTTCCACGGCAGAACAATTTCTATAATCTGTATAGGCCTTCATCACTTCCGTCTGTTTTTCTACATTACTGTCTGACTGATCCAAAGCAAAGCTACCATCACGACTAACGACCCATTTTCCAGAGCCAATTTCTTGGTAGGAAGCAGTAGAAAAAGCCGCGTCCAGAGAACCCTTATCTACGCCCTGATTTGCCTCAATATTCGTAAGTTCCATGACAACATGTGCTCGATAGTAGGCAAAATCTCCGATCCCACTAATGCTAATACCGAGATCAGGTATAATGTTAGTGACTATAATGAATGTGAAGTCTCCGTAAGAGGGGTCCTTAAGATTCAGCGTTGGTGCTGTCCGGATATCATAGTAAGTCGTCTCCCAATCTGATTTCACAGATTGAGAATCGTCTTCATAATGAATCACCACATCCGCATAAGCCTGCAAGCGTGGTGGTGTAGTAGAAGCATCAATTTCGGCAAAAATATTTTTTTGGCTAAAACTTAAAGCACTATCGAGAGATCCGGTAGGGTCCTCCTTTAGTTTATATGAGGGGTCATAGGACAAGGAGCCAATCAGGTTAGCCAGCTTGTTTTGGCTATCATTATTATTTAAATGGTGCTTGATTAAATCGAGTATTATTGCTGGCTCATCAGCACTACCTTCGATTTCATTCAGGGCATTATCCAACTTTTGATAGGACGCAATAGTCAACGATGCCTCATCTGCAGGAAGGTAAAACACGACCAGCATCGCATCCCAGTCAGCATTATATGCCAAATAATTACTGTATGGATATCCTTTACCATCCTCATAGATATCCGACCAATTAAAACTGCGTGGCTGACTCCAGGTATTATTAAGTTTCAGATAAGATAAACAATAGGTGTATTGGATTTCAGTCTTAGGATCGTCTCCATTAGACTCTCCTCCATTGGCCTCAGTAGACTCAATCGTTTGTGCTTCCACCCAGCCGATGTGTAATCGATTATTCAAAATGACAGGACGAATTTCTTCATTGATGGCATTGATGGAAACATTGATTTCTTGCCACTCACTCCACGCCGAAGCGGAAAATTGCCCATCTACCCCACCGGCCTGATTCAAGCTGCGCCAGAAATAGCGATAAGGTTGCGTATTACTCCTACCAATAAAGTACGTCTTGCCATCCATAAAGGCAGCACCATGATGATAACCACTAATCACTTTTAGATTAGCCACCTCTTCAAACTTATCGAGGTAGTTCATGTAAGCGGTTTCCACCGAGTCCTTGGATAGCTGACTTTGGCTGATTTCCGTTATCAACTCCTGTTGCAAGCTAGTTTGGTTGTAACGCAAGGTCGGGTCGATATAATTTTCCGGATAATAGGCAAGTTGTGAGACACCCGACCATGTGCTGTAGCGTTTATTATATTGATCCCACTCCACAAAAAAAGCATTTTGCAGCAAACTACGATCAATATTCGGCTCCATACCTTGTATACAACGGTTAATATAAAGTTGCACACTGGCAATGGCCTCAGCAATACGTGTGGTTTGTATTTGCCCGCTCACCTGATTATCAATTAACAAATATTGAAAGATGTCATCACGATTATCCAGAGTAATGTCTGTCAAATCTGGTGCCCTGTTTGCGAGAAAAACCGAACATAATGCGGTGCTTAGAAGCTCGTCCTGTTCCTGACTGAGTACCGTGGTAAGGTCGCTGGTCAATCCTGCCTGGAAATCACCTGCCAACGTTTGCCAGTTTGCAAAACTCTCAGAGTCTGGAGTCGTTAACAGGTCTTCGACATCAGCGACAGAGACACCCAGTAACGAGGCCGTATCCAACCAGTCGACGATTTGCGCTCCTTGCACTGCAGTCAATATACTGTTTTCTGCACCCGCACCAATAGCATTCGCTGCATACTGTGTTTCTTCCTCTGACTGATCCAGCAGCTGAGCCAAAGTAGAGACCCCTAGGCCGTCGCCAGTCAAAGCACTGAGTAATTCATCGGTGGCTTCACCTACCGCTTGTTGTAGTGTTTTGAATTGACTGATATGTTGTAGGTTATGTAAAGTCAACAACAGCTTGTCCGGTGTTTCCCCAGGTAATGCATTAGGCTTGTTCACCAACAGTGACAATTCTACGGTAGATAGTGTCCACGTTTTGATAATTTGCGACAATTGAGCCATCGCCTGAGTAAATTTAACCAAATGATCGGTAGTCTCAGATGTTGACGGATCATCATCACAATAGATCACAACCTCTGCCCAGTACTCCTCGATAGTTTTCAGTTGAAGTTGTTGGTCTGCCGAAATTTGTTCAATCCAGTCTTCCAGTAACAGGGCAATATCACTATTTGCCAGCACAAGACCAGCGGCGATGGAAGGCGCTAATACCTCTTTACGATTCTCTGCCGTAGAATTTTGACCCGCGTGGTATAACATTTGCAAAAAGTTATCAATGTCTGCTGTCATCGCCGTTGAGTAATTGCAAGTGGTCATTACATTGACCGCTGTCACTGTAAGTTGTTGCGTTATTAACCATTGGTTGCTGGCATACACAGCATCGAGATAGTCGGTAAAATCACCGACCTCATCATCGGTAGAGTATTTAAGTAAATTCAGCGTTTTATTATTGAGCTGCAACCATACCTGTAAATCTTGAGGTGTTAGGTTGTGAACATGGGCCAACAGGCCAATACGATACAACATGCTAATATTAGAGAGGCTGCGTGGCCAGGTCAGATGGTCACTGTTGGCAATCTGTGCCAAAATATAAAGACCGTTATCGTCAACACCCAAGGCACGTTTTAATACCGCTCGTTCCTGTGCATACTGTGCATAATTTGGGTCTGAGGGGTCGAAAGTGATCGTGCCTTCCCCATCATCTAGAGTAAAGACCTTATCATTGAGTGGAGGGTTGTTAAATAAACGGTCGAACTGGTTCAACTGGCCTTCCAGAGCCGGTGTATTGTCAATATTATCTCCTGCCAATACCACAGCATCATCATCGCTAAGGCTGTAACGCACACGGTATTGTAAGACACGAGCCGTTAACACGAGTGTTGTTTGCGAAATAGGCGGCGGAGATGTATCACCACCATCTGCAAATGCGATTAAGCGATCCAATATGACCGGGGACAGTTCCGTCAAACGGCTATAGCGAATACGCTTACTCAAATCAATGAGTTCAGGGGCACTACTCTCTGAGAAAGTACTTAAATCCGTGTAGTCACTCAATGCATCTTGTGTGATACCTACTTGCGCACAGAAATTCTCAACATCCGCCAGCCATAGAACATCTGACGTTGCAAAATGTCTGAGTAACATCGTGTTTTCACTCTCGGTATCGTCTGGAATGGGCTTAATGAGCTCGGTAACTAGTGTCGGCGACAGGTGATTATCAAAAGCGGCTCGGGTCAGTGCAGGAATGGAGCTGGACAGACTCGGCTCCAAAGATTCAGCTATTGTCTCAAAGTGGCTATCTTGCAGTTGTAACACCGCCTCCAATGTACTAAAGGGGGCGTGGTAAGGCAACTCAAAAGGATAAAAGGTGTCGGTAAATTGCGTATCGATATCGACCTCACCCATGGTACTGGTCAGGATTTCATTAGATAATGCCAGAGTACTTATTTCAGTATCGAGATTGGTTTGACTCAATGTCAATGATGATAAATCTGGTCTGCGCGTATCCAGATACAAGTGATGGCTTTCATCATGCAACGCCTTACCTTCACGATACAATTCCGTGAGATACCCTGCCGGGGAAAACATCGATGCCACTGAATGGGTTTTCACATAGGCATCGGCACGCTGACCAAATAATTGTTCATAGTCGAGGCTGCCTTCTGCTATAGGAGACACTGCCAGATGTGTCGCTTGTGTCAGTTGTGGGTTGGCATGGGTAACAATCCTACGCCGGTAAGATTTCAAACTGGCAACATACTGCTGCGACTGATGGTATAACTCTTGGATCTCACAGCGGTTAAGATGAGCGCTACAAGCTTGCTGAAACCTGATAAAACTTTCCCTGGCAATATCTACCAGGGATGAATAACCCAACGGAGTCAGCACATGAGCATGAGCCTGATACAAACCGAAGATCTCTTTAATCGATTGCATAGTAATACTTCCTAAATAAAACAGTAAGAGTAGCACCTTGTCTGATCAATATAGAAATATTTAATATTCATCTAACCTGAGTTTCAGACAAAGAACCTATGATTTTTAAAAACACTCTTGGCAGGAAAACTCTCTAATAATTAGTTTGTAAATTCAATTAGCATTCCACCAAAACATCAACCATAAATGTATTCTCTTTGTGTTGTAACATCAATTATTTTGCTAAGTTCTTATTCTAATTTGAGAAAACAAACTCATTTATGAAGAAAAAAAAGCGATTGGTGACAGTCCAAAATGGACACCAGAATTTTACCGTTTGAAGTGTATGAATGAGATCAAAAATGTAGGTTTTTTTAAAACTCCATGACCATTTTCATTGGTCAAAAAAATCATCCTTGCCTGGAATTTTGAAAATATCTTTATTATCAACATACCGACATTGCGCACTTAAAAAACTAGAGTTGAAGCAAGCCTTTTCTTCAACGATAACACGTGTTAATATTTTTTGTACTCCCCCTCCTATAATGAGGGGAATACCTATTTATCATCATCAATATATTCAAAGCGCCTTAGTTAGTCCAATCAGGCTCAACATGTACGATAGTATCTTGAATATTAAATTCATTCGCTAGTACTGCTTCTACTTTATTAGCGATCGAATGTGCATCGGCCGTTGATAAGCCAGGAGCCACAGAAATAATCACGTCTGCTACCTTCTCCCTTCCATTATTACGGGAACGTACTCTACGTACCTTTTTAACGTCGCCAATCTTATTCACTCTGTTTACAATCTCTTCAGCATCATAAGCACTGTTGTCGACCAAAACGGGGATGACTCGCTGAAATAATCGAAAAGATAGATACAAAATAACACCTGATACCATAATAGCAAACACAGTATCCAACCAATAATAACCGTGTGCAGCCAATTGCCATCCTGCAATAATGACAATTGTTGTTAATACATCACTTAATGTATGAGCAGTATCAGCAACAAGCACCTCTGAGTTCAATCTCTTAGCCCAATAACGCTCCCAGAACGTTAAACCAACATTAAGACATAATATGGCTACCAGAGTCACAAGACCCGATAGACTTTGTTCGACAGGTTCACCAAAACGTTTGATTGCATTAATCACCAATTCTAATGCAACAATAGTTAATAGCGTTGCCAAAAAAAATATTGCTAACCGTTCAAATTTCTGATGCCCATAAGGATGACCCCTATCTGGAGGAGTCATCGCTACTTTTACCATCAAAAAAGCGACAATATTGTTAAAAACATCTGTCAATGAATGAACTGCGTCACCAACAATAGCCACCGACTGGGTTGTCAACCCTATCATCAACTTACCCGACATAATAAGAGTATTGACAATCCCCTCAATGATAAGTACTTTTTTAACATCCATAGTCATTCAATATTTAAGGGGATAGGCATAGCAGACTTAGGGCATCTATCACAATGCTACGACTTCACTTCAATTTTTCTGGCCTTTGAAACTTCCCGTTTTTGCACTGTAATCTCAAGTACCCCATTTTTACCCTGTGCAGATATCTGATCACTATCTGCTGTTTCAGGCAAACCAAACCGACGGTGAAAAGAACCATAAGATCGCTCTACTCGACGATACCCATTTTCTTCATCTTTTTTCTCGGTTTTGCGTTCGCCTTTGATCGATAACATTCCATTCTCCATACTAACATTAATGTCCTTAGGCTCAACACCAGGAATATCGGCGGTAATTTTAAACTGATCATCAGTTTCCTGAATATCAACTGAAGGTAGCCATTGGCTGGTCGAGATTTGTCTTCTTTCGTCAAAAACATCAGGCATCCAATCATTGGATTTAAAGAATTGATTGAGATCATCATACATACGATTCAACATAGTAGTTGGCTCATAACGGACTAAATTCATTGTTTTATCCTCGTATAACTATAAAATATTAAACTAGTGATATATACCTAATAACCACCACCGACATCATTCTAATCGGTGCATTTAAAAAGAATTTTGACATGGGTCAACTTGACACTAATAACAACTGATAATTAACCAACGTTTCTTCTTACCAATTCATATTTCCAATACCTTTATATTTTATTAGCCTATACTTTTGATTTAGATCAAATTCATTTTAAATGAATGATCTATCATATCTTATTATGGCAATAGCGAGGTATTGATAATGAATAATGACTTCACTGACTCACAACTGCAACAGTTAATAAAAAAATTATCAGTGGAGAAGAATATTATTCTTGAATTAGAAAAAGAGATTAATTCTTATCGCAGTGGCCGACTACATCACGAGTATGAAAGCACCTCCGATACTTATGAAGATGAAGATATTGATATAAAAAGAGAAGGTTATTACCTTGATAAAATAACAGAAATTAATAACGTACTGGAAAAAATCAGTAAAAAAACTTATGGAATTTGTATTGACTGTGGTAAAAATATCGGCTTTGCCCGCCTTAATGCCTACCCAGTAGCACAACGTTGTATTGATTGCAAATCAGTATTCGAAAAAATTAATCAATCTCATATTTAATAGGTTTCGTTTGAAATGTACCATCAAAGCCAACATTCAAATAAACACTCTCATAACCAGCGCCTGCATAAGCGGTACAGGTGTAATCAGCCTGTCGCAATTTACCATAGGCACCAGTTAATCGGGAAAAGCTTGGTTAAAAATATTAGTCAAGAAGGTCTATTATTCGAATTATCACGTCATATTGTTGCTATACAAAAAGGCGCTATTATTGAAATCAGTTTTTTTTCGCTTTATAACAAAAGGCAAATAAACTTCCCTGCCTTTGTCGTCCACCGCCAACCTGATGCAATTGGGGTATGGTTAGATGGTGAAGATAAGATATTGAAGCGCTATATTGACTGTATGCTGAAAAACATTACTCGATTCGTCTAAAATACTCTACCAGACTATCACTATCCAGTTCTATCTTTTCCAAGTGCCTTGTGGCGTAATCTAAAGTATACGGTGCAAAATGCTTGAATTTCCTCCTCAAAAATAGTGCCTGTTTCATCCACTTGATTCTGCAGTCGATACAAATACTGACCATCGTTAAGTTCATCTTTTTACAAAGACCGATACGCTTTTTCCAATTTCTTCAGTTGCTTTTTACCCATCTCTCCATATAGGCCTGTCAACGCATAACGCAACCGAGCCCGAGACATATCAGGCCCCAACAAAACCATAGCATCTATAACAGAGAACGAAACTGTCGTTCCTGAAATAGCCACAAATAGTGGCGCCAGGAAATCTTTCAACTTTATTTCCATACTATCAGCGAGAGATTTGCAAGTATTCAAGATCTGATCACGCCCCCATTCTCTAAGTGCTTCTAGCTTCCATAGAGAAAATTGCAACACAGACTTTAATTGGTCGCCTTCTAACTTAAGCTGATCATACTTATCTCTCTCCAGAGGTAACATACCAGACAATAAAAATGCCGCCAGTGGTGTAAAGTCAGTCAACGTTTCCATACGAGGCTGAGTGTGTGGTAAGACACTTAATAAGGTCTCTCTGTTGAAAGCCCATTGATGTATCTTCTCAGCCAATACCTCTGTCGAACAATCTCTGATCCATAAGCCATTCAACCATGACAGTTTTTCAATATCAAAGATCGGCCCCCCCAAAGAAACGCGCTGAATATCAAAATCAGCCATCATATCATCCAGAGTAAATTGCTCACGCCCGTTCGACATAGACCATCCCATTCGTCCCAAATAATTCAACAGCGCTTCAGGTAAAAACCCCATACGCTCATAGTACATAATGGTGGTGGGGTTTTTACGTTTACTCAACTTGGATTTATCCGGATTGCGCAATAAAGGCAGGTGACATAGTTGGGGCATATCCCAACCAAAATATTGATAAAGCAATTGATGCTTGGGCGCCGAATTGATCCATTCTTCACCACGAATAACATGAGTAATGTTCATCAAATGGTCATCAACCACATTAGCCAAGTGGTAAGTTGGCATGCCATCAGACTTTAATAAAACCTGTGCATCCACTTGGCCCCAATCTAATTCAATGGTTCCCCGTAACATATCATCCACTAGACATGGGCCATTCTCTTCAGGCACTTTCATACGGATAACCGATGTCATCCCTGCTGCCTGACGTTTCGCTATTTCTTCATCAGATAATAATAAGTCACTTGGCTTAAGCGCTGTAAAGTCGCCCTCCGCTCTGCGCGTTTCTCTTAACTCATTCAACTCTACAGGTGTACGATAGCAATAAAAAGCATGACCAACTTCAACCAACTGCTCAGCATATTGGCGATAAATATCACCACGCTCACTTTGTCGGTAAGGGCCATACTCCCCTCCCACATCTGGACCCTCTGCCCAATCCAGTCCTAACCAACGCAGGCTGTCAAAAATAGCCTGTTCAAATTCAGTGGTTGATCTGAGCTGATCGGTATCTTCTATACGTAAAATAAACTCACCGCCATGCTGACGTGCAAAACATAGATTAAACAGAGCGATATAGGCCGTGCCTACATGAGGATCACCAGTAGGCGATGGTGCAATACGAGTACGTACAGTCATAGGAAAGCTAAACCCTTGGCAAAAGACACATTATACCTATCTGTAGGACGTTGGGTGGAGAAAAATAACGACTCAAAAAAATACCACATCGGTTGACTGGCATTTTAGCGCTGAGGATACAAGGATAAAGTTTAACAAGCTTTCTCCTATATATATTCAATTGACAAGCTACTAGTCTGGAATAGGAATAACATCTGTTTCCTTAACCTCCTCCATGACCATATAGGTTCGAGTAGAGTTTACATGGGGCAGAGAAAGTAAAGTCTCTCCCAAAAGTTTACGATAAGCATGCATATCCGAGACACGAGCTTTTAATAAATAATCAAAATCGCCCGAAATCAAGTGGCACTCCATAATTTCCAGTAACTTTAATACTGCTCGACGAAAATTATTAAATACGTCTCTAGATGTTCTGTCCAAGCGTATTTCCACAAATACTAATAAAGAGGCATTAACGAAATGGGGGTTTACTCTGACGGTGTAATGCTCAATACAACCAACGCTTTCCAATCGCTTGACCCGATTCAAGCAGGGTGTCGCACTTAAACCGACACATTTAGCTAAATCCACATTAGAAATACGACCATTTAACTGTAGTTCTCGCAAAATCTTTTTATCCAATTTGTCTAATTCATGAATTGACATATTCCCTCCACATACACATTAAACTCATAAAATATCACAAATCAGCATATAACACTAAACACAAGCACTAATAAAGTCTATTTAACTATAAAAGGATAAAAAATAAAAACATTCACTTCTTGTTCAGCCCTATAATTGCCAGCAACAACAATGGGGCAATAAGTCCCTATTCAGATATCACCTTACTTATAAAAACGAGGAGACAATTATGATTATTGGTGTACCCAAGGAAATTAAAAACCATGAATATCGGGCGGGCATGACCCCTTCTTCCATTGGTGAGCTCACATTACGTAATCACGAAGTCGTTGTTGAAACCCAAGCAGGCGTGGGCATTGGTTTTAGTGACGATGACTACCGTGCGGCAGGGGCAACAATTTTACCCACTTCTGAAGCTGTCTTTGAACAGGCAGAAATGATAGTAAAAGTAAAAGAGCCACTAGCATTAGAGCGTCAACGCTTAACTGAAAAGCATCTTTTATTCACTTACCTCCATTTAGCTCCAGACGCTGAACAAACTGCGGATCTGGTCAATAGCAATGCCGTATGTATTGCTTACGAAACGATTACCTCCGATAGCGGACAACTTCCCCTGTTAACCCCCATGTCAGAAGTCGCAGGCCGCATGTCTATCCAAGCAGGAGCGTCTTGCCTACAAAAATCAAACGGCGGTAAAGGTATGCTGCTTGGTGGAGTTCCTGGTGTCGCTCCAGCCAAAGTGGTCATTATCGGTGGCGGTGTTGTAGGTTCCCATGCTGCACAAATGGCTATCGGAATGGGTGCTAACGTCACGATTCTTGACAATAATTTACAGTCATTACGCAACCTGAATCAGGTCTTTGGCTCAAGTGTTCAATTGGTTCACTCCAATAAAGCCTCATTGGAAGAGCATGTTACCTCTGCTGATTTAGTGATAGGTGGCGTATTAATCCCAGGCACGGCGGCTCCTAAATTGGTTACTGCTGACATGATCAAAAAAATGCAGCCCGGTTCAGCGGTTGTCGATGTGGCAATTGATCAGGGTGGATGTTTTGAAACTTCAAAAGCAACGACTCATGAAGCTCCGACTTATATCGTAGACAACGTGGTGCATTACTGTGTTGCCAATATGCCTGGTGCCGTAGCACGTACTTCAACACAAGCATTAAATAACGCTACCTTACCTTACATTATTAAACTGGCGGAAAATGGCTGGCAAAAAACATTAGCCAGCGACAAGCATTTTCTTAATGGATTAAACGTATGCCAGGGTAAAGTAACCAATCGTGCAGTCGCTGATAACCTGGGTTATGAATACGTTGATCCCAACAGCTTATTCTAATCCTACACATTCAATAGGGGGCTGATTGACACAGCCCCTGAAGATTACGGTCCACTAGCAAACCTTAGGTTCATCTTCCACCGCCCTAAGCATTTGGTCTCAACCAAATTATGCATTAGGCGCAGGCACGAAAAAGGTACTCCGTCTGTGAGCCGTTTTCTGCCCATACAGAACGTGACAAGAAGCTAACTACTCCGATAGTTATTTGTTCATCTGCGCCCGAGCAGCAATTAGTGTGTTTTTCATTAAACAGGCGATTGTCATAGGGCCTACACCACCCGGCACAGGCGTAATAGCACCGGCCACAGGCTCAACATCAGTATAATCGACATCACCGACTAACTTGCGTTTGCCATCGCACTCAACAGCATTGATACCCACATCAATCACGGTCGCACCGGGTTTGATCCAACTCGATTTAACCATTTGAGGCTGCCCTGCTGCTGCAACAACGATATCAGCCCCAGAACAAATGGCTTCAATATTTTGTGTACGGGAATGCACAATAGTAACAGTACAATTGGCTTTCAATAATAAAGCAGCCATGGGTTTACCCACAATATTAGAACGGCCAATCACCACCGCATTTTTACCACTTAAATTACCTAGCACACGCTCCAACATCATCAGGCAACCCAATGGTGTGCAGGGAATTAACATGCCTTGACCACTACTTAAGCGACCCACATTAATGGGATGAAACCCGTCGACATCTTTTTCTGGATTAATAACTGCAATAATGTCTTCTTCGTTTAATTGCTTAGGCAAAGGCAACTGCACCAAGACACCATGTACTTTGGGATCATTATTTAATTTATCGACCAGAGCATTCAATGTTACCTGATCAGTATGCACCGGTAGTTTGTACTCGATAGAATGCAAGCCTGCTTCCGTTGCACGCTTCACTTTGTTACGAACATAAACTTGGCTGGCAGGGTCTTCACCAACTAACACAACGGCTAAACCGGGTTGAAAACCAAACTCTTCAACAAATGCACGTGTTTCAACAGCAACTTCTTGTACTACTTGAGCTGACAGTTGCTTGCCATCAATTATTACGGCCATATTATCACTGATTTCTCCTGAGTTATAAATTGCACAGCCTAACAACCCACCGGTCCAAATAAAATAAGTACGATCTACTACTTACACAATATTCAATCATGATAGTACTTTGTAACCAGACCCACTGTGATAGAGTAGTGAACGGTCGTACCCTTTAGCCTGAATAAATCCGCTGAGTCGTAACGAGGGTGGTTTAACAAATTTATTCAGGGCCTATTGCCACTGCAACTTGCGATTATAGACCCGATAATTAGTTTTGCACTTTTAAAATCTGCTAAAAAGGCAATCAATCCGCGCTAATAACCCCATAGCCAATGTCTTTACCTTTTAGTGTAAAAAAGATTTTTGCGCCAACATTCACCTCTGATTCTGCCCAGACACGCCCTCCATGCCGAGCAACAATACGTTTGACTGTTGCCAAGCCAATCCCTATTCCCGAAAAATCCTTAGTCGTATGTAATCGGGTAAAAGGTGTAAACAGATTTTTAGCGAAGCTCATATCAAAACCGACCCCATTATCTTCGACAATATACACTTTCTCTCCATCAATGACCTTGGAATAAAATGCAATCTGGGGTTGTGATGTTTTAGAGGTATATTTCCAAGCATTTCCTAACACATTAGCTATCAATAACTCTGCCAAACGACTATCACCATAGGCTACCATGCCATCTTCAATAAGCATCTTAACCTGACGTCCCTCATCGCGTTCCTGTAATCGGGCAATAGTGCGCTTCGCAATAACAGAAAGATTAACTCGCTCAAAACTCAGTTCAACCGTTGTTGCTTTAGACAGGGTAAGAAAACTATCAATCATCTCGTTCATTTCACTAACACAGGCCGCTATACGATTTAAGTAATGTACTCCCTGCTTATCAAGCATATCGCCATAACTCACTTCAAAGTTACACCTAAACCTCTCAATACGACGTATCGGGGCCCGTAAATCGTGTGACACGGAATAACAGAATGCATTCAATTCTTTATTAGCCGCTTCAATCTCTGCCGTTCTTTGTTCAACTCGGTACTCCAGCTCTTCATTCAGCTGCTTTACTTCTGCTTCCGCCTTTTTACGAGCAATAATATCGTTCTCTAACTCTATATTAACCTGCTTAAGATCCAGATAGGCTTCTTGTAAATTAACTGACATCGTATTATAGGCCCTTACCAAGTGATCCAGCTCATCGTCAAACACTTTCTTCTTTCGCTGTAAACGCAACTCGCTAAAAGGCAGGGTTAAATCCACATCTTTTAAGAAATTTTCAATAAAAATAATATGGCGAGTAACCAACCGATAAAACAAATAAAGAATAAACAGAGAAACAAAGAAAGTTTTCACGCCCTGTACAAGCATAATCGTCAACGCTTTCTTAACGAGTCGTTCATACACATTTTTTAGTGCCACTTCAATACGCAATTCACCAATATGGAGGTATCAATACCATCAACATGAAAAAGCTGATAATGGCGTTTAAGCGTCAGGTTGTCACTTTGCCCTTTGATAATATAAACGGCGTCTTCAATATCTTGTTTTTCCTCAAGAACGATCATCTGAATATCGGGTAGACTAAAAAGCCCTTCCATTTGAATATTTAACTGTTCCAGATCAACATGCCATAAGCTTGCCTCAATACTCTCTTTATACGACTTTTCAATCTCATTCAAACGGGTATGGATCGTGTCTAACTCGATTCGGTAATCGATATACAGCTGAATTCCACTTAATATAATGGTCATCAGGGAACTAAATAGGACTATCCATATTAGTAAGATCTTAGCAATACCCTGCTTTTGATAAAAGTTAAACCAATAATGTCCAAGTTGTTGTAAATTATTATTCACATTATAGTCTCTATAAAATATAGGCTCCATGTTTGTCGACTGTAAAGCCATTATTTTATTCTACACGGCCTAAACCATTTTATTGATAAAAACTAAGCATTTTATCTAACACCAATTCTTTTTTAATATCACGTATCGCTTTATTAACATCACCCATATACTTTAATTTCTCAGATTCTATAGAACATTGCAAATGAACAGGCTCTGAACTCAGTACCAAAGGTTCTCCAAGTAACTCAAACACGCCATTCATTTTTGCTAAATACTGTATTTTAGAAATAGGGCCGGCAATACCATCTATCCGACCATGTTCTAACTTTCTTAAACTCTCATGATAGTCGCTATCAAACTCTACCATAAGATGGTCATCACTCATAAGTTTAGTACCTATTAAAAACTCTCTAATTGTCGATATCTTTAACTTTTTTAAAGGTTGATAATTATGTAATGGTATCTTATTGCTTGGCAAAATCCCCATAGACAAATCCAGTACGGACTCACCTAATATCGTAATCATATCTCGATGCTTACTTCTAATGACCACCGTACAATCTTGCCGACCTGCTTTTAATTCCCTATTAATACGTTCAAAGGAAAAACCCGCCAAAGTAATTTGGATATTGTGGCCAGTTCTTCGTTCAATTTCACTAACCAGCATGGGGAATACACCAAGAAAAGCCATAGGCTCCTCTTCGTCTAAATAAGCCCATGGAGCCACTTCCAAAGTAATAAATTTTAACTCCGCAGAATACACGAAAGAAGAGAATAGAGTCATTACCCCCAATATATATAGCTTAAGAATATTTTTAAGAAAGCCCTTACTAAACATTAGATACCCACTACCTTTACGAGTACTTAGCTAATATATTCTGCAACGTACCATCTATTTTGATAGATCGTATGGCTTTATTAAGATCATCAATATAGTGCAGATTTTTTGACTTACGAGAACATTGTAAATAAACAGGCGCTGAGTTCAACTCTAGAGGTTTACCCAACAAACCTGTCATATCATTTATCTTTGCTAAATATTGAATTGTTGGTATTGCGCCAGCAATAGCATCCAACCTACCGTGCTGTACTTTCCTTAAGCTAATGAGATAATCTGTATCAAAGCTCTTTTTCAAATTTTTGTCATTCTTGAATCTATCAGATATCGTTGAACCTCTAAGTAAAGAAATTTTCATACCATATAAACCATTATAGTCCTTCAATTTGAGTGACTTCTTTGGTATCACCCCCATTGGGTGATTAAATACTAATTCCCCCTTCACTGAAATTTTTTCCCTTTCTGCTTCGCTTACCAGAATAGTGCAGTCTTGACGTCCAGTCTCCAGTTCTCGATTAATACGAGCATAAGGGATCAACATAACCTTTATACTATGGCCTGTTCTAACCTCAAATTGCTCAATTAAATCAGGAAATATACCTACATATTTAACTTGCTCCTCATCCATATAAGCCCAAGGAGCAACTTCTAATGTAACAAACTTTAAGTCTGCCGCATAAACAAAGCTTGGAACAATTAAAATTGTGAAAGCCATAGCCTGAACCAATACTGTATAAAATTTACACACGCATATTCCTCTTTATACTATTTGATTCTTATTTGCCAGCATTTAATAACTAAACGTAGCACTTATCTCAACATATTTCATAATGTAAAAAAACCCTCTATACAAAGATTATCACAATATAAATATAATAGTTTGCACCCAGTATGCATACTACATGATGAACTTGGTGCCATTTATATTATAACGAAACCGAGGAAATTATTATGACAGAAAAAGCCCTTCTTATCGTCTCAGACAAATTCCATAACTTTGCCACTCGAAAAGACGTTATTACTAAAACAGAGTTATACCACTTACTCAACTCCAAAAATATAGCCTTGCGTATTCCACTGAAGATGATCACCGCCAACGATTAAACATGATCGCTTTTTCTTCCTAAGCATTCAGAATGTTCTTTTTACGTTAAGTGATCACCTTCCGTCAAGGATGTCAGCACTTTTCTCATAGATTCCCCTTTCAACGATAGCTTATGAGCGTTATGCAATAACCGATCAAGAATCGCATCAGCCAGTGTAGGATCGTTGATAAATTCATGCCATTTTGTTAACGGTAATTGGCTGGTAACAATGGTCGATTTGCAGTTATGCCTATCCTCCATGATTTCTAATAAGTCATTCTTCTGACTCTGACTGAGTGGCTCTAAGCCCCAGTCATCAATAATGAGAAGATCGGTCTTGGCGATTTGTTCTAACAGTTTCAGATAGCTACCATCACCATGGGAGATGATTAATTGCTCAAACAAACGGGTGGCTCGGTAGTAACGAACTCGATAACCTTGATGACAAGCATGATGGCCTAATGCACAAGCTAAGTAAGTTTTGCCGCAGCCCGTAGGGCCCGTTAAGACCATGTTTTGATGTCGGGCAATCCAGTCATTGCTTTGCAATCCTGCCACTGTCCTTTGTTTTAATCCTCGTGGATGAGAGTAATCGATATCCTCTACTCGGGCGGTGACTTTGAATTTTGCCGCTCTGAGTAGACGCTGTAGACGTTTATCCTGACGAGAACTCATTTCTTGCTGGATGGCTAAGCCAATCCGTTCCGCAAAACATAGTTCATCATAGGTATTGGGCTGGTTAAATTGCATTTCCAATGCGTCGGCTAAGCCCGTTAATTTCAATTGACGAAGCTGGTGTAGACTTTGAGTTTCTAACATGGTGTTTCCTTTGTTGTGGGTTGTTGTTGTGTTTTGTGGTGATGGTCGGGTTAATGGTAATAATCAGAACCGCGCACATTGTGATGGACGTCCATCGTGGCTTGTTCTGGATGAGGGGGAAGCGGTAACTGATCCATGTTGCTTTTTAAAATGGATTTGATGTTTCTTAATTGAGGCGCCTTAATGTGAAGTGCCCGTAAACAAGCCGCTTCCAGCCGAACAGGGGAATATTCCTTGGCTAAATTGAGTAAGCCTAAACACGCACGATAAGCTTGTTCAGGATGCTTTTTTTGTTCAAGTAAGGTGGAGACCATTTTTTCTGTCGAGCACCCAATACGCTTTCCCCAGCTCATCAATCGCTGAGGTGTCCAGGTTTGATGATGCTGATGGGCTTCGGGCATGTGATCCGTTTGAGTGCTAAAGCCCCC
>MDLC01000004.1 GCA_001723645.1 Candidatus Endobugula sertula
GAAGGTACAAGTGGTCGTCATGGATATGTCGGATACGTATCGTCGTATTGCTCAACGCTACTTCCCCAATGCGATTATCGTGGCTGATCGATTTCATGTCGTACGACTGATCAATCATCACTTTTTAAAGGTGTGGAAACAGTACGATGATGAGGGTAGAAAAAATCGAGGACTGATCAGTCTTATGCGTCGTCATCAATGGAAATTAAGTCCAGAACAACAGGCCAATCTGATGAATGACTTAAGCAACTTCCCTGTACTAAAAGCCATTTATGAGGCCAAGCAAACGCTCATGAAATTTATCTTACTTAAAACACTGACAGCTCGACGTACACGTGAACAATTACCGCATTATTTTGAGCTATTAAAGCAACTTAAAAATAGCCCATTACGCACACTCGCCAACACACTCACCTCTTGGATGGAACCGATTGTGGCTATGTGACGGTTTAGTAAAAGTAATGGCATTACGGAGGGGTTTCACAATAAGATGGAAATGATGTCGAGGCGAGCTTATGGCTTTAGAAACTTTGAGAATTATTGATTAAGAGTCCTCGCTCATTGTGGCTGGGATGGTATTATTAACCGAGTGAGATAAATGCCCATACCCCCTTTATTGGGTAGAGCCGAGCCCCATAAAATCCCTTTTGAAAACAAGACTATAGATAATATTGAGGGCTGCTATGAAAGCAAAATATCACCTAAATCTATACAAATGGTAGCGGGGGCTGGCTGCCATCTTGACCTGTTATTTAAGAAAACAGGTCTATCTGAGCTAAAACCCGAATACTAACCCATTGATTTTACAGTTATTATTGGATTAGCACAGTTAGCCATAAGCAGGTGTAACACTATGGCTGATATACGTAATTCTTTCAATTCTGGTAGTACAAGGCAGTACTACCCCACCTATCAAATTCGCTTTTCACCCGAAGAGCGAAACAAACTGGAAACATGGGCAAATGGGCGGCCTATCGCTGCTTATATCAAAGATGTGCTGTTTGTGGAGGAACGCAAGCCCCAACGCTCCACAGGCATGATATTGCAAGATCACAAGCTCTTTGCCAAAGCCCTTGGCGTATTAGGGCAATCGCGCCTTTCCAGCAATATCAATCAAATGGCAAAAGCGGTGCATACCGGCACATTAATGGTCGATGAAGACACCGAGCAAGCCATTATCAAAGCCATGCAAGCGGTGATCTGGCAGCGTGAGATGTTTATCCGCGCAATGGGGCTAAAACCCGACCAAGGGGATAGCCAATGATCCTTAAAGGTAATCAGCGTGGCGGTGGCAGACAAATGGCACTACACCTGCTGAATACCCAGCAAAACGACCACGTAGAGGTACACCAAGTACGCGGTTTTATCGCAGATGACGTCTTAGGCGCATTAAATGAAACCTACGCGCTTTCCAAAGGGACAAAGTGCAAACAGTATATGTACTCCCTTAGCCTGAACCCACCGGAAGAGGCTAAGACTGACTACCAGCTATTTGACCAAACCATTGACCGCGCCGAAAAAACCTTGGGGCTGGAAAATCAGCCAAGGATTATTGTCTTCCACGAAAAAGAAGGCCGCCGTCATGCCCACTGTGTTTGGTCGCGGATTAATATTGAAGAAATGAAAGCCATTAATATGAGCTATGATCACGATAAACTGCATACCCTATCGAAAAAGCTATTTATCGAACACGACTGGAAGCTACCGCCGGGCTTTATTGATAAAAACCAAAAATCCCCCCTTAACTTTAGCCGTGAAGAATGGCAACAGGCACTACGCACCGGGCAAAAAGCCGCTGATATAAAAGCCCACCTGCAAGAATGCTGGGCGGCCTCAGATAGTAAACCTGCCTTTGAGCAAGCCCTGCGTGAAAAAGGCTATTTTCTGGCGCGAGGTGATAGACGCGGCTATGTCGCTGTAGACAGCTACGGCGAAGTTTACTCTCTGCCTCACAAACTGGAAAAAACCGCCAAAGACCTCACTGCACGCCTTGGCAACCCTAAACACCTAGCCACTGTGGCTGAACAAAAAGCCGAAATTGCCAAACGCTTTACCCCGAAAATTACCGAATACCAAACAGAATTACAAAATAAACACCAAGAGCAGAAAAATGCTCTACTCCAAGAAAAACAAACGCTAGTAAACCAACAACGCCAAGCCCGGCAAGAACAAGCTGAACACCACAAACAACGCCAACAGCAAGAGGGACAACAACGCGCCGAAAGACTACGCAAAGGTTTTAAAGGACTATGGGATAGACTCACCGGAAAACACAGCCGTACATGCCGCCAGAACGAACACGAAACCCAGCAATGCCAACTGCGAGATCAGCAAGAAAAGCAAAAATTGATTACCGAACAATTACAGAAACGGCAAAAACTACAGACCACCATTAAACAAACCCAAGAGCAGCATAATGATGAACGGCTAGAATTTTATCAGACAGTAGAAAAACACCATCAACAACTGGATAAACAAGAAGAACTTTCGCAGTTATTGGAGGAAGAACGGGATTATCAGCAGAGCATTCAATCTGATATGGAGCAAGATTTTAAGCCAGAAATGTAACAGGCGAAGCTAACCAACTCACTGGTAATATAAGCGGTATACCCTTTAATATCGACATTTAAGCGCTATATTCTTCTTCACCCTGTTCAGGTAAATATCCAGCCATAGCAGCTAATAGATTTTCAGTACATTGGTTTGTAGGGCTATCATCAAATGTCATAGTTGGGCTTTCTAATTTTGCCCCTAATTCAGAAATAGCTTCGCGTATTCTCAAATGGGTCTCAAAGTTTCTAGCCAAGCGGCTTACATCATCGACTAAGACAATATAATTCTCTGCTTTGTTGGTCTCCAAGAATGCCAGCATTTTTTGTAACGATGGTCTATCCATACTGATACCAGAAACACCATAGTCATAAAAACAGTCTGTAACGGTGTAGCCTTTAGATTTAGCAAAATCCTGACAACGCTGTTTTTGAGAATCTACGGCATTGTCTTTTTCTTGTAGATGGAGAGCGCTGCGACAATAAATAACGGCTTTTTGAGTTGAGTGATCTAATGGCATTACAGGGCATCCCTCCGTCTTTACTACATAATTATCATCTAGCGTTTGCTCGATAGTGCAACGAACAGCACTTAAGATCAAGCCAATATCATCCTCGTTACCGTGAATCATGTTTTGAATAGTCTCTTCGCTATCGGCTAAATCTTGTAACATAGAGCCATACATTTTCATGTAAGCTTGATACGCCTTTTTAAGTTCTGCTTGAGTTGTCATTACTAAAAATCCTTTTCTGATCTGAGGTGTATTGATTTAGGGTACGACTGAGAGTACGCGGGGAAATACCAAACCATTCGGCAATTTCCGCATGTGTAATTCCCCCCTGTGCTTTCATGGCAACTACCGTACAAATATCATCATCTGATAATTTACGGGGGCGGCCTAAATGCTTGCCGCGCTGCCTTGCTGCTGCCATTCCTGCTTTGGTACGTTGGCGAATAAGCTCACGCTCATATTCCGCAAATAGGGCAAGCTGCCCATAGAAAATACGCCCCTCTGGTGTGTCTGTATTGATGCCTTGGGTGATAGAAACAAAATCAATATTCTTACTGCGAAAATCATCCAGTAGTAACAATAAATGGATAGTAGAACGTCCCAAACGGTCAAATTTCCAGACGACAAAGGTATCATCAGGCTTAAGATCGGCAAGCACCTCATCTAGCCCTTTGCGTTGAACAATCGCGCCCGATGTTCCATGATCGCCATAGATTTTTTCGCAACCCGCTTCATTCAAGGCATCAATTTGTAATGCTTCGTCTTGGTCATCGTCAGACACGCGGTAATAACCAATCACTGCCATATAAAATAATCCTCTAAAAAAGTAACAGCCCTATGATAGACAAAAGGCTTCCCTTTTGTCGTACTGTCATATGGCCTCCAAATCAACCAAAAAATACGAATTAATGACAAAAATTAGCTTAAAAACGCCGTTCTCATAGAACAAAACAATCTTATGTAATTATGTCTAAAGGGAAGCCTTTTGGCTTACCATAAGTTATTGATTTTAATAGATTTATTGGTGTTTTTATCTGGTCTTGCAGAGAGTATAAAAACCCATAAATGTATAAAAACTAGACAAAACCTCTCAAAACCTATACAAAAGAGGGGTAATTGGACGTTATTTTGTAAGGCAAGGGAAATGCTGAGAGCGTTAAAAGATTTTCAGGAAAGTGCCACGGGGTATGTTATATCCACTGTTGCTGCTGCCACAACCATAGCCAGCCTAACTTTTTCTGACGCTGCTCAAGCTGAAAACCCTGTCACGGCTCAACCCGTAGCAGCAACACAATCTTTAAATGCTGGCGAACGTGGCCTTGATGCTGTGCAAGGTCGTCACGACATGGAAGATTATTCTAACGATACCTCAATTCGGGGAATTGGGATTTTTATTAATTTACAAGGCAATGCTTCTTTTACAGAAGGGCAAGCGCTGGGCGATAAACTTAAAAATGCATTCGCCTCTCGTGGTGTTCCTGTGGAATACAGAATTAACCATTCACGCGGCACAGCAACAGATTTGACCTTTTACGTGAAAGGCGTTGATTACAAAGTCAATGTTGCCAATATTCAGCGTGATCTTGGTACAATTTTAGCGAAACATAACGGCGCTTGGTTAGTAGAAAATGCTTCTCTGGATTCTACTATAGCCCCAGAACAAACATAACAATGTCGTTTATCCTATCGTTGGTGTAGGGGTTACAACAATATTAGGCTGCTCTTGATGTAATGTGAGTGCTTGCTGTGCATCTTGGGTGTTGCTAGATGCCAGATCAAAAGCGCCTTTAACATCTGGCGCACCAACAAATAAATCATCATTGCTCAATGAACCAATGCCGAACTTATCCGTTTTATCATTGACCTGTTCTACACTCCCTACATCATCACGCGCCTCTACACTATTTTCTACAATTAGCTGTCTAGGTGCATCAAGGCTTCTTGACACACTCGCGGAAGTTCCTGCACCAATGCTGTCAGCAATGGCTTTTACCTGTTCAGGTGTTTGCGCATTTTTCAGGTCTTGAATTTCCTGCTGTTTACTAAACTCTTTCTGTGACCAATCATCATACCAAGCTTGCCACGCATCATATTGGGCTTGGGTAATATCACCATTTTCCAGCTTTTCTTGCATTTTTTCGCGTATGGCCTGATCTTGTTGTTCGCGAGGCAACTCATTAATCATCTCTATTTCTGACTGAGATAAGTAATTGGCAAGCCCCTCATTCCGCTCTTCGTAAAGGTCAGCTAATTGTCCTTGCAACATAGCAAGTAGGTCAGTGTCATTTTTTCGTGCTTGTTGTTCTTTTTTCTTCTCTGCCAGTCTTCTCTTTTCATTTTGCTGTGTGCCGATAAATTGATTGCCAGTTTGTACACCGGAAGCAACGGCGATACGCTGTTCGTCTAAATTATCCGATTGAAGCCCCGCGGTAGCATTACGAATTTCTGCTTCACTAGCACCACTTGAGACAGTTGTTTTATTTCCGTCCGCTTCAACAATCGTGTCATTGGCGGCATTCAACAGCGCTGTACCCACGCTTCCAGTAAAAGTAGGTTGAAGTGATAAATCATCGCTTGGCGGAAAATTCGCCGCAATAAGCTGCGCTAACTCTTGTTGTGATAATTGCCCCATTGTATCCTCTTACGGCGTAACCTTGTATTTACTTAAAAACGCTTTGCTGAATGGCTTTAGATTAAAAGCAGCCGTATCTTCCTCTAAATGTATTAACAATCCGTAAAGCGCTAACCGCTTTTTTATTCCTTTTTATCTTACAGATGGCCTGTTAATAATTAGTTTATTATGTAAACAACTTTTAAATAAATTGTATACGTATGTGATTCACTTTTTAATTCTTTATTTACAATTAACTTTTATATGGCACGATCTAAGTATGAGGGATCGTGAAGCATCAGAATTAGTAACGAAAGAGATTATTGAAGAACTGAATGAGTTACGCTTGCGTACAGGGATTGGTGCGTCTGCGTTGCTTCGGGGGCAGCGTCGCAATACGCCTTCTGGTCTACGTTCATGCACTATTACACGGTGGTTAAATGGCAAGACTAAAACGGCGCGCAAAGATCATATTGATTTCGTTTTAACGCTCTGGCGTTCCAAACTGGACAATGACCATAAGCGTATTGAATTAACGCCTGCATATAAAGAAAAATTAACATCTTGTCGTGATCGTAGCGGTGTTGGCTCAACAAAGCTATTTAAGCAGTTAAAACAACCACCCAAGGGACTCACAGCCGCCATGATTGAACGATGGTTGGCGGACGATGTGCTGACCGTGCGAGAAGATCACCTAAAGTGTGTACTTAATGAGTGGGAAAAATTAGCCTTATCACCTACGCATCATCAAATTACTGCCTCATTGAAGGAAGAACTCAACGACTATAAAGTACGCTGCTACCTCGGCACACAGAGCTTGTTTAATCTATGTGAGGATATACCAGAAGGCTTAACGTTTCATATGGTATCGGGCTGGTTAGATGGCAGTATTCAATCAGCGCATATAGATCATATCGCGTTTATTAGAGAGGCTTGGAAAGGTATTTGTAAAAAGAGGCAAGAGCAATTTTTATCATTAGACGATAAGCCCACATTTTTTAAGACTATCGAAAAATATCGTCGCTTGATGTTTTTGCCCGGTAAAATATTTTTACAGGCCAATCATATACCTGATGGCCTAAGCCCTCACACGATTAATCACTGGTTCAAAAAACCTGCTGGTGCTATCAGACAAGATTATGTGGATTGGGTTATTGAACGATGCAAGGCATTGGAGCAAGACGACACCAGAGTGATTATATTGACTGATGACATGATCCAAGCGCTTGATATTGAGCGTGCCCGCAGCGGCTCAGGGGCAAGCAAGCTATTTAATCAGATTGATAATATACCGGATGGTATAAAAATGCCGACCATTTCACGCTGGATCAACGGCTACGCAAAAACCATTCGTAAAGACCATTATGATTTTATCTTAGCGGCTTGGAAAACTTTACCGGATAAATAGAATATCGCCTCAACCTCTGCGTTGGGCGATATTCCATAGATAAAATTTATGAGTTAGACTTTTTAAGATACCTGTTTTTAACAGTAACGGGCTTACTGCTACCATATTTATCACGAATTTCATCCATTGAATACGCTCCACGGCTGGCACTGCGCCAATCACTAGGGCGAAAATACCAGCATTTCTTTTTAGAGGCATATTTAAACCCTGCGACTTTTAATACCTCTCTATGAGTACGTGTATCACCAGACACCCAAACCCAAGCACCACAGATTTCTATATTCAGTCCGGCTAAATGAATAATAGCGTTTAGCGCAGTATTAACAGCCTCAGAATAGTTTTCATTATTGGTCTCTGTTCCTTGCTCATTGGCAGAAACATTACCTGTATAATCTTTTAATACATCATAGGCCGCATTAATAATCTTCATCATCTCTGCCCCTGCTGGGTTGCGGTCTGGATGGTATTCCATTGCTGCCTTTCTATAAGCAGCCTTGGCTATTTTAGGTGTAATCTCTCCAACTAACTGTAAAATCTTTGCTGCGTCTTGAATATTCATTTGCTGTTCCTCTTTTAAAAAAATTGATATTCCCCCGGAGGGCTGAAAGCCCGAATGGGAGCGAGGAACGAGCGACACGCATGTTCTTGTGTAAGACCAGAAAAAGTTATACCTCGGCGCGGGTAACACGGATAGAGGTATCAGTTTTTCTGGTCGTCACAAGGTTATGTGGCAAAATGAGGCGAAGCCTCCGGGGGATAAATAGAAATGGGGTAAAGTGCCAGCCAAAGAAATGGCTGGCGGCCTTATTAATATAAGCTGTTCACTTCTTTAAACATAGCTTCAAACCTGTCTAAAGTTTCATCTGAAAAATAGTCAGAATCAAGCTGCATACTTAATAAACGTTGGGAAGGCTTATAATGATTAAAATCGTTACCACTACGCATGGCCTTCAATTGAAGTAGTATTGTTGGCTTTTTCTTATCCAGATCGGAGACTTTTATCCCCTTATGATCAGGAAACACTTCTTCAAATATTCCAAGGTATTCAGCTTTTTCAAATATATCTTCAATGTCTGCTTTATCATAATCATCTCCAGCAAATTCATCAAAAAATCTAACATGCTTATCTTTGATAATTTTGGATTGAATCATACCATCTAAGCGTTGCTTACCCTTGGCATTATTGAAGCTATCTAACAGGCAAGAGATATTTAATTTCGATCCACGCAGTAATGAAATAAACGAGGTCACCTTATCCAAACCACCAACAGGTACAATGGTAATATCATCCCGTAAACCTTCACGTCCTTTACCTTCTAGAAAATTAGACATAAAGGTTAAATAGTTAAGGTCTGATGGGCCTTCAACGAGAAGATTATTTTTTGATACAAACAAATTTTGCGCAATATCATACCCAAGCGCAGCTTGAAGTGGGAATAGTGTGTCAGGGTCTTTTTCCTGTATTGCTTCTGAAATAATACTTCCATCATCTGAATCATAAACAGTTCGAACTCGATGAAGAGCATCAGATTCAACCATAAAAGGTGAGTGTGTCGAATATATTATTTGGTAACTATCAGAAAGATCATTAATAAAACGTAACAAGTCAGCCTGTGCTGACGCATGTAAATTCAAGCCAGGCTCGTCTAGCAATAGGATAAAATTTTTATCCTTTTCATCTTGAATCTTGCTAAACCAGACAATGAATGAAAAGAACCAATTGAAGCCTTTACTTCTGTTTTTCAATGGTAATGTAATCCGATGACGCTTATTCTTAACTCGAATATCAAGAATTTTTTCCATCTGCTGATTATGACGATGAATTGATTCAATCTTAAATTCAATTTCAAGATTATTATTCGTTGACCAGTATTCAAATATTTGATCCGTTATTTCATTTGAAGTAGCTTCAAGTTCTGCAATAAATGATTCGAAGCTGGATGCGTTTGCTAGTTCTTCTACATCAATTACAGCCAATTCGAAAAGCGCCTTTGCTGTTTCTAGTTGTTGCTTTGTTAAGCCGTCAGTAGTTGTGTTATTTCGAATAGCGTTAATACTAATTCTTGATGGAAGTTCGTGATATTCATCAAAATACCAAAAACGAGGCAAGCGCGGACTAATATACTTCTTAGTCACATAGGCATCAACCAGCTTTCTTTCCCAGTCATAACCTTTGCTAACAATAGTGTCTTTTATGTGTTTAATAACAGAAGCAAATTGTTCGTCTTCACCCGGTTCAGAATCAATAACAGCTTTAACAGTATCAAATTTAATAATTTTGTTTCTTGTTGTATCGTCAAAATCAAGCTTGTTTTGAAGACCTTCGAGGTATTTTTTTTCATTACAATTTATGTGATACCACGTTCGTCCACTACCATACTTCATTGCTACAGAAAAACTATCGGTAGTTAAAACACCTTCTCCAAGATCAGCTTCGATTTGATCAATAGTTTCTTGGTCAATTTGAAATGTACAGGTTACAGGCTCAAAATCATCGCCAGATCGTTTATACTTCTTAAGTTCATTTCTAGGGTAATCTTTGACCTCATCAAATTCAAAATCTTTATCATCAGTGAAATAATTCAGCTTTGCGAGTGACTCTAAAAAAGCCGTTTTACCACTCTCATTTTTACCAACAAGGGTGGTTACGTCACTTTCAAGTTGAACAACTTGTTCACTGGTGTAGCTTTTATATTTGTTTACTACCGCTTTTTTCAGAATGAACATAAAAACCCTTCTCAAATTGGATTGGCTTGTATTATTGGCATATTATTAGTCCTTCGCCATTTCATCCAGATTGTTACCTTTTTGGTTATCCGGATTAGTTCGTAAATGAGACTTAGTGCCATTTTTAGGACGAACAGAGTGAGCATTTTCAATTTGCCCTTTATCAGCCATTTTCATAGCCGTTTCAACTGGGGTATATGAACTGTTCCCAGACAACTTTACTGCCGTGATATTGCCTTTGCTGTCTTGCTTCGCGTCTACAACTTTTTTACTCATAGTGCTTGTACCTTTGTTAATTAAACCGTTATCTGGTACAGCAAACCCAGACTTACCATTACTTATTGGGGATTATGAGAGAAATTCAAGCCCTTTGATCTATGCTTCCAGCACTTACTTTATCATAAGATTAAACCTTCGATTCTTAACGTAGAATTTAGCGCCACCTCACTTCATAGTATCCAAGAACTCTTCTTGGTCGTCTCCACTGGCGAAACAGTGGTCACGATTAAACGCTGATACGTTTACGGCATCCAATCGGCGCACGGTTGGTTGAGGAGATTGCACAAGAGGGAGCTAACGTCTCTCTTTGCTGCATGGTTCAGTCCAGATGGAGAGGCACGTCTCCTAGTTCTGGTCGCGCTCTTGTTGGCGGGAAATGGCGCAGGTGGAGAGCGAAGTCTCCAAGCCCTGCGAGTGGTCAAACGGCGATACGTTTGGCTGGCTGATCTGGCTCGATGCCTTGATCAGCCACTAAAGCACTTGCTGAAAGCATTAATCCGGTGAGGATTAATGTCTTGAGGTTAGTGCTTTCCCTAGGGATGGAACGGGCGGGGAAACGCCCTTCCCAAGAGGTACAGGTTCGGACAAATCGGAGATTTGTACGTACATGTACACATCTTGCGGTCATCGCAAGCCTATACAGTGTTTCACTGCCGAGGCATTATGACTTGGCTCTTGATCAGTATTGATCACACAAGCCAGTGGCGATGACGGTTACGGGGGTTGAAGCCACTATTCTTACTATTCCATAATAGTCCGATTTAACGAATTTTCGCTCGACACAATATGCGAATAATGATACAACATAATTTGCGAATATTGGCACAACACCAGTAGCGAGTAATTGCACAGTTAAAGCAGATACATAGAGAATATAGAGAACAATGGCTACCCCCTCAGATAAATTAGCAGATTCACTCGAAGCTTTGCACCAGTTACAGGGTGCGGGGGCTGTGGCTATTCGCTCTGCGGATTTGTCCCGTACTCACCGAGAGCGGTTAGTACAGAACGGCTTTTTACAGGAAGTAATGAAGGGCTGGTATATTCCTGCCCGGCCTGACGAAACCCAAGGCGAAAGCACCGCATGGTATGCGGCATTTTGGCCGTTTTGTGTGGCGTATTTGAGCCACTATAAGGGTGATGAATGGTGTTTGTCACCGGAGCAATCTATTGCCCTGCATACTGAAAACTGGACAGTACCCCAACAATTATTGGTGCGTTCCAATAAAGCCAGAAACAACGTGACACCTCTGCCACACAATACCTCTTTACTGGATATTCGCGCTACGCTACCAGAAGCCGCACAACGAACAGAAAAGAACGGTGTACAGCTCTATAACCTTGCTGCGGCGCTGGTATATTGTGGCACACAAATTTACACCCAAAACCCAACTGATATTCGCGCCGCTTTAGCAATGATAAGCGATGCCTCTGAGGTATTGGCGCTGTTACTGGAAGGCGGACATAGTGCTATTGCTGGGCGTTTAGCGGGAGCATTTAGAAATATAGGGCGTCATCAAATTGCCGATGAAATCGTGCAGACCATGCGTGCCGCCAGTTACGATGTGCGTGAGAATGATCCGTTTGAAGCCCCTTCAAGTTTAATTTTTTCACGAAGAGAGCCCTCACCCTACGTCAACCGCATTCGCTTAATGTGGCAAGATATGCGCGAGGTGGTTATTCAGCACTTCCCCACTGCACCATTGCAGCCGATTGATGCATCTGCCTATCGTGAGCAAATGGAAGCCATTTATGTTACCGATGCTTATCACTCACTATCTATTGAGGGTTATCGGGTAACACCAGACCTCATTCAACAGGTTCGTTCTGGTGATTGGCACCCCGATTATAAGGAGGATGATAAAAACAAACTGGATGCCCTTGCCGCTCGTGGCTACTGGCAGGCCTATCAAGCGGTGCGCGATAGCGTAGAAAAAATACTGGCGGGAGAGAATGCAGGGCAAGTCGTCAGTGATGATCACCGCGTTTGGTATCGGGAGATGTTTGCGCCCGGCGTGACTGCGGGTATTCATCAACCCTCCGATTTAGCGGGCTATCGTAATGGGGCGGTATTTATACGGCGCTCCATGCACGTTCCTCCGAGTTGCGAATCTGTACGTGATGCCATGCCCGCTTTTTTTGAGTTGCTGGCAGAGGAAGACAATGCCGCTGTGCGCGTGGTGCTAGGGCATTTTATTTTTGTGTATATTCACCCCTATATGGATGGTAACGGGCGTATGGGGCGCTTTTTAATGAATGCCATGTTAGCCAGCGGTGGCTATCCTTGGACAATTGTGCCATTGGAGAAACGTACTGAGTATATGGAGGCACTGGAGCAAGCCAGTGTTTATCAAAATATTGGAAACTTTGCGCAGTTTATAGGTGAGCAGGTGCAAGCAACAACGGCTTAACTACTTATCAACTTGCATATCAACTAAACAGTATTTTGCTCTCGACATGGCTAGAAAATGATGTGAAGCACGCGCCTTTCGTAATCTTTCAAGCAAGTGTTGTCGATGCGATAGGAAACCTTCTGAGCCATCGTGCGTATTACGCACATAGATTACGACATCAGATTCCAAGCCAATAAATAACGGCGCAGGATAAATTAAAATGGCTTTGGCAATTTGCAATGGATCATGCAATACATCAGGCAAGAGCAATTTTTTAGCATCAATATAAGGCGACATCCATTGATCCATACCCGATATAAAATCATTGGCACATGTAATATGATTAAATGCAGGTTGAGCCAATGCGCCTAATTCTTCTCCATCGGTATAAATAAAATAAGCCGGGCTGGATACTATTTGTGATGCCAACTCTTCTATTTGCTCCGGTTCGCATTCAAAGGTGGAATGTAAAAAATTATTGCTGAGTGATGCGAATAATACGGCTCTTGTCAGTGATGGCATAGTGCCAAGTAGCGTTTGATACTCTTCGATACTTCCTGTCGGCAGGATTCGTTGAACGTCTGGGTGAATAAGGCTAGGATCAACGAGTATCTTTATTCTTTCAGGTGGAAATTGTTGCAATAATTCAGTACATAAGGTCAGTAAGTTATCGTCAAATTTTTCCCAGTCAGTACGTATCGTATCGACTTTCCCTGTTTCACAAACCCCCGCTATACCATCCTGTTTTAATACTGTATTGGTGTAGTTAAGAATACCTTCTGCATTACGAATATTTTTACTTAGATCAACTTTAAAATAGTGATCAGGGGGTGATAATTTTTGGGTCACAATATCGGTGATATGATCATTGATAATTTCAGGGTCAGGCTCTTCGCTAAACTCAAACACAATATGATCAATAATTTGCTCTGGCGCAGCTAAGAATATTTTTCGGCAAGCCAAGTCGTCAACATAGTTCATTAATGTTGGCATTTGTGTTTCATAAGTGCCGCAATCATCAACGATAATCAAGTCGAATAAATAACCCTCTGTAGCAAGATCACTATCAGGCAATAGCTCTTCGGCGGTTTGTCTAAATACGCCACTATGAAGCCCATGTAATTCTTGTTGTCGCAACAAATACATAAAATCAAGATGCAACAACAAGCTAGGTACTTGCCCTGCACTTTTTAATAGCTCTGCAAAAATTGTTTCAAATTGGCGAGAGCGGTAAACAATTAATACCGATAGGCCAGCTCGCAATGCACGGTAGGCTGCTTCTATGGCAAACAATGTCTTTCCCGTTCCTGCTGCCCCTTGCACCCATAGGTGACGATATTGGCGCGTACTTTCTAACGCCTGTAATTGCTCAATAGTGAGATAGGTTAATTCGGCATTAAACTGTTTTAGCGCTTCCTTTAAGCCGTTAGAAAATGGAGTACTAGAAAAGGTATTTTCTTGATATTGCCTTGGTTGCTGCCCTTGAGTTGAAGACAAAGCGTCAGGATAATGCTGCTCTAAGAATAAGTGCAAGGCCTCATAGATTAAGCCGTAATCATAGCCCTTGATTTCACCACTACGAATTTTACGTAGGGTTTTACTGCGTACCGCCCAAAAACTATCTAACTCTTGGTACTCTTGCCTAAGACTTTTTGACAAGCCCCATAATTCTCTAGCCAGCGATTTAGGCGACCACTGCTTATTAATAGATTCATCTTTTAGCAGGCCAAGCAAGACGATTTGAATATACTGCCGCTGGCTATGAGGTAGTTCAGAATTTTCATTATATTCATCATCAGTCGCCATAAATTTTCACTTTTTTTATTCTCAGGTCATTTACAGGTCAATATGGGGGAAAGTTCAGGCTATTTCATTTGATGTAATGCGCTCGTTTTTATTGATTGAGGCATTGCAATGACCACATCAGAAATCTTTTTTTACCCCGGCATTTTACTGACCAATTTACTGTTATCTATTTTTGAGTTTGCCCCTAGTGATGTTGATCCAGCACTGCATTGGGTATTGAGCTTGATCATGTCGCTACTGGTATGGAATACCGTATTTAATGCCGCCGTTGCCATGATCAAAAAAGCGGCTGGTTTTGGCTCAAACCAAGGGCATTATTAATGCAAAATCTTGCTGAGTTACATGCCATGATCGACTCACTCTCCATAGAGCAAGTCGCGTTTATCATCGTATTTTATGGCAACCATATTGCAGCGGCACTCTTTGCACTACGCGGCATTACGGTGTTTTTAGGCCGCCATATTGGGTTTTACCACCCCGACCACTACCACCTATGGCCTCGCTTACCTTGGCGAATTGTACTGCGTCTGTGGTTTGCACTCAAACAATGGAAAGAACGCACCTTTACCTTTGGTAAACGGGCTTCTGGCGGCTTTGCCTCGGTGCTGGCAACACTGTGCATGATGTATAAGCCCGGTAATATTTTATTGGGTAGAGCCTATGCCTTTGGTATGCCGTTGATGCAGCCTATCGGCATCAACGTAAAGCGCCATTTGTTCATGTTCGCCATGACAGGGGGCGGTAAAACCTCGGCGCTGGTATCCATTATTTCTTGCTGGAGGGGATCGGTATTTTTAATTGATCCCAAAGCAACTATCACCAATAGCTTACATGCGCGAGACAAGCGCCGTTGGTATGTGCTGGATTTATCCAATATCAGCACGACCGATAGTATCTGCATTAATATTTTTGATTGCCTGAAAGAAGCCATTGAACGTGATGGCATTGATGCTGCCGTATTGTGGGCATATCGAATTGCACAGTCATTAATTACCACCCCGGAGGGCGCACGCTCGCCGTACTTTTACGATATATCGCGAGGCTTTATTGCCGGATTAATTCTGCATGTGCTGACTACACATAAGGAGGATGATCATAACCTGCCTTTTCTCCGCGATTTAATTATTCAAGGCTATCGCGTCTTTAATGAGGATGGCAAAGAAGAAACCACTGCCCTTGAAGCACAAGCATTGTTACTGCGAAGTATGCGTAACAATATGGCGTTTGATGGTGTCATTGCGGGTGCAGCAACCGCTGTAATGAATGCAGGAGGTGAAACCGGGGGCAATGTACGCTCTACTCTGCAAGAACAAACCAAGTGGTTAGATATTCCCCTCGTTCGCTCTCGCCTCAAACACAGCGATTTATCACTATCTATTTTAAAAACAGAAAATGATTGTGTACTGAGTATTACCGCTACGGTTTTTTCTGTTCGTGAAGAACTCAGTGATTTTATTCGCCTACTAACCAATATGGTGTCGTACACCTTTGAAGCTGTCACCGAAAAGAAAGGGCAATGTTTAACCGTTGTCGATGAATTTCCCAGCCTTGGTTATAACGAGGCATTTGAAGTGCTACTTCCAGTAGCACGCTCTCATGGACAAACCTTTTTAGGCATTTCACAAGATACCGAATTACTCGAAAAATATTACCCCAAAAGTTGGGAAGGTTTTATCGGTAATGCCGATTGTGTGTATTGGATGGCAAGCAATCATAAACGCACAAGAACCTATCTTTCCGACACACTCGGTAAAGTTTCACAAGTCGAAAAAGATAAACAATACGGTCGTAAAACTTATCGTGAAGTTGAGGTGATGGATGCCGATCAAGTCGGTCGTTTTTTAAAACCTGAAAGTCAACGCATCATTATTACTCGTGCAGGAAAACGTGCACTCAAGTTAATCAATGATCCTTTTTTTAAAGCATTACCCGTATGGCGCTATGCCGCTGATCCTGAGTATGGCGATAGCTGGCTACGCCGCTTGGGGCGATGGCTCTTCGATAGAACACCGCTCACAACTTCAAAACCTGTTTCATCACCCACAGAGGAAAACGACAATGACACAAGCCAATAATGCACCACCTGATACTTTAGCAACGGTACTAGCACCTATTCGTGATGCGGTATCACGGCTGGATATACCTGCCCCTTATTTATATCGGCAGGTGTTTTTAGCGGAACAAAAACAACTGACCAAAGAACACGCGCAATTATTACGCGAGCAAGCACGTATGAAAGACCAAGCTTATGCCGCTGCTATGCAGGTGTTACGTCATGGCTGCCAAGCATCCCCTGCGGCAACAGCAAAGCCGCGCATGTCTTACCTCCAGCATTTACGAGGGGGTGAATAATATGTTGTTTGATGAAAAAACCAAACTTCAAATGGGTGACAAGATACGTGCTGCGGAAAACGCTGCCAAAAAAGCCCGCTTTTTATTGCTGTATTGTGCATTAACCGCCTTTTTATTTTTCGGCGTGAGCATATTGGAAGGTCATATTCTCTACGCCATGTTTGATCAATTGAATGCTGGGGAAGCAAGCAGTTGGTCGCCGCTGTTAATGTCATTAACGGCAATGGTAATGATTATTGGTTTTCATGTATTAGCGAAAGAAAACCCTAATGCCTTTGCCGTACAGTTTGTTCACCGCTGCACACAATGGATTATTCCACTGTATTTATTAGGTGTGGGCTTAATTATTGCCGCATTGATTGTAGGTGGGGGCATTAGCGATTTATTAGAAGGTGATGCCATTACTCTGAGTTTTGATAGCGCAGATAACGCAGCACCTTACGCATGGCTGGAAACGCTATTTACTCATATCTCTCACCCACTAGCGACTATTTTATTTTCTTTGGGGATGGGCGGTTTAGCCATTATCAATATTTTTGTTGCGGAAAAATTACTGCACTCATTAGACAAAAATTTGCCGAAACATATCGGTGCTATTCAAGTAGGAAAGTCATTACGAAAACACTATATGGATGCTCTGCATTTTGAAGAGCAACACGAAAGCCTCTCTCAAGATATAGCCGACTTAACACTCAACCGTGAAGAGGCGGTGATCGCTGAAACTACCAGCCTGAAAGTGCTATCGGTTATTAACGATGCACTAACACCTCACGAGTTACATATCAAAGATGCACAACTCACCCCCAAATCCGGGTTATTCGATATTGATGAACCTGTGAAAAATATCGACTTAAAGCAACTCGAAAAAATGATTAGCCGCATCAAGGCTATTGATGCCAACACGATTATTTCAGCCATGACACTAACGGAGAAAAAATGATGAAAATCGCTAAAACACTCTCAAAAACGTTTGCCGTTTCTTTTACATCGGCATTACTCATCACTGCGCCTACCTATGCCAAAACCTTAACCATTGGCATTGATTTATCGGGCAGCAACCCCTTACTCAGCGATCCCGCTTTTGCGGTCAATGCTGCGCGGTTTGCTGCGGATAAAGTCAGTGCATTAAAAAACGGCGATGTTTTACAGCTTATGCGTTTTGGTGCGCGCACCTCTACCGAGAATTTACAAACACAACGTATCGTAATCTCTGGCAGAAATCGCCCTAAGAAAATGGCAAAGCAAGTTGAAGCCTATATTCGCACTTTACCTAAGCAACTGAACAAAGGCCAGCCCTCAACCAATTTAGTGACGTGGCTGGAATTTACCAACGACTTTAACTGCAACGAACAATCAACGGTATTAGCTATTACTGATGGGCTGGAGTCTTCCAGTGTTATTTCTGCGAAAGCCTTTATCACTGGCAGTAAGTCCTTGCCTACGCCCGATGTAGATTTAACAGGCTGCAAAGTGATTTTTTACGGCTTGGGTGCAGGGTTGGAATTTACAGCCATTAAACATATTCGCAAAGGCTGGACAGATTACTTGGGCAAAAGCGGCGCTGAGTTCAGCTATATCGCGCCTTAATACTTATCAAGGTTATTTATGGTTACGCAAAAAATGCTCGACCAGCTTCGTGCTGAACGCAGCAAACCTGATATGCGTTTGGACTACACCATGGATAGTCCAATTCATACGCATGTGGTTTCCAGCCTAAGTGCGGAGCGGGAGAAACAAATTGTGCAGGGAGAACACTGTTTAGAAAGCGCATTAGAGGACTTTCGGCGTGAGCAAGCGCTTTCAAGCTCACACGGTATTGCCACAGTCCAATTTAATCAATCAACAACAAACGAAGAGGTCACACCATGACAGACAATACACCGACTACAGCCAACACACCAACTCAGGCAGAACCAACCGAAAGCCAGAATGATCGACACCGCAAGCCGGATTACTACGTGCAACTGGCGCAAGAAGGGCGACACGGTAGAGAAAAAATTACCGATGTTGGCGTGCTATGGAGCGGCAAAGACGGTTATTTAACCGGGGATACGATTGCCGGGCGGGTGATCGTTCAACCGCGAGAAAAGCGCGAAGAACTGCAAAGAATACGTGCCGAGCGGCAGCAAGGTATTCAACACAACCAACAACTTAAACATTAACCCCTAACCTTTAGCGGTATAACTTATGGATAGTGTTTACCGCTTTTTAATACTTATGGTTGTATTATGGAAAATAACACATTGTTTCTGTTCAGGTTTTTTTAATGCACAGATTTAATGGGGAAAATTGAGGCAAAACATTGAGTGATAAGCATATTTTTGATCCACTAAAAGAATGGAAAACTGCTCAACAATCGAGTCATACTACAGACTCGCGTATTGTTGATGTGGTGCGCTTTTTAGCTCGTCGTTCTGCCGAAGCAGACTATCAACAGCATTTATTAAGCACCACGTTTCTGACTCAAACGCAGCAAAATAAACATTCAGAGAAGGAGCGTTAATATGACCAAAGTTGCCATTTATGCACGGTACAGTAGTGATCTACAATCTGATGCCTCTATTGAGGATCAAATTCGGGTCTGTACCGAGTATGCCAACAAAGAAGGCTGGAAGGTTGTGGAAACCTATGCTGATCATGGTATTAGTGGCGCAAGCTTAATGCGCCCCGGCATTCAAATGCTGATGCAAGATGCCAATACCCAAAAATTTGCCACCGTTCTCACAGAAGGACTGGATCGCCTAAGCCGTGATCAGGAAGATATTGCGGGAATTTACAAGCGTATGCAGTTTGCCGATATTCCTATTTATACCGTTGCTGAGGGCGAAGTGAGCGATATTCATATCGGCCTAAAAGGCACAATGAATGCGCTGTTCTTGAAAGACCTTGCCGCAAAAACCCATCGTGGTCAAAGCGGTCGTGTTGAAAAAGGAAAATCTGGCGGCGGTATAGGCTATGGTTATCGGGTCGTCCAGCAATTTGATGCTCAGGGAGAACTCATTCGAGGTGATCGTGAGATTATTGAGGAAGAAGCAGACGTTGTTCGACAGATCCACACTGACTATGCAGCAGGCATTTCTCCTAGAAAAATTGCCATTAAGCTTAATCAACAGGGGATTCCCTGCCCTTCGGGCAAAACATGGGGCTCCAGTACAATTAACGGCAATCGGCGACGAGGGACAGGTATTCTCAATAATGAGCTGTATATTGGTCGCCTTGTATGGAATCGGCAAAAGTTTGTTAAAGACCCAGATACAGGCAAGCGTGTTTCCCGTTTAAACCCGGAATCAGAATGGCAAATTACCGAAGTGCCGCACTTACGTATTGTTGACCAAGCATTATGGGAAAAGGTCAAATCACGGCAAAAGACCTTAAATGAAAAACCTCAATTTTGGGCAAAACAACGCCCACCTAATTTACTGTCATTTCTGTTGAAATGCGGCTGTTGCGGCAGTGGTATCAGCAAAGTCTCCTCTGAGCGCTATGGATGCTCCGCAGCCAGCAAGAAAGGCACATGTGATAATCGCTTAACCATCAAACAGAGTAACCTTGAGCATACGGTGCTAGAGGCGCTACAACGCCATTTAATGCAGCCTGAGCTAGTTAAGGTATTCTGTGAAGAATATACCAAGCATGTGAACGAGCTGCGTAAAACTCGCAATGCCACCATCACACGCTACAAAAAAGAATTGGTGAAACTAGCAAAGGATAAAGACAGCCTGATAGAAGCCATTAAAAATGGCGTACCCGGTGCTGAGGTCAAGGATGCAATGAATGCGATTGTAGAACGCAGAACTGAAATAGAAACCTTTTTAAACGGTAAAGAGGAAGAGCAAGTATTACTGCATCCGAATATGGCAGAGCGCTATTACAAAGAGGTAGTCAATTTACGCAACTCATTCAACCACGAGGAAAGACGTACTGAGGCCGCAGAGTTATTGCGCAGCTTGATTGATAAGATCGTACTCACTCCGAAAGCCAATAAAAAAGAATACGCCATTGATTTGCATGGCGACCTTGCAGGTATTCTTACAATAGCAGCAGGTAAACAAAAACGAATCGACGAAAATGATCCGTTATTGAAGCAAATCAAAATGATTTCCGAATCGACAGATCAAAAAGGTAAGCAGGAAAAGATTAGTCAGAACTCGATAAGAAGTGAGATGTCTGCAAATAGCAGACATCTCGACTTAAATGACCAGAATGACCTTTCTGAGGAATTACATGCACTTAGCAATAATCCTAGCAAGGACAAATTGGTAGCGGGGGCTGGATTTGAACCAACGACCTTCGGGTTATGAGCCCGACGAGCTACCAAGCTGCTCCACCCCGCACTAATATCAACGGTATCCTGACATCATATAAGGTCAGGCGATAGCGCAAAGGTCGCTGAACCCCTTTGGCCGTGCTTTCGAATGGGCTATTGCCCAATCGAGGCAACGCATTATAGGGAGACTGCTACTATTGGTCAAGGCAAAATTTGGGGATGCTATTAATCACTATTTAACACCTGAAATAACAACGTCTTGTGGTAAGATCAGAGCTATACTATGATCCTATTTATCAATCAGTCAATTTATGAGCAACGAGATCTCTCCTAACCATCAAACACCCACTATTATCTATGTTGTCAGTCAGTACCCTGCTATCTCCCATACCTTTATTCTCAGTGAGGTAAATGGGCTTCAGTCTGGGGGCATCAGGGTCCAAGTGGCATCAATCAATCAGCCAGATCGTCCCTTTGAACACTTAACCAATATTGAGCAGCAAGCCTATAAAGAGACGGTATTCGTTAAAGTCGCGTTAAAAACACGGTTTCTTTTCTATATCTTCAAGTCGTTAATTATTTCCCCCAAAGGCTTTTTTAAATCTTTGGGAACGACATTAAAGGCTGCTGCGCGCTACCCTCATACCTTACTTCATCAGCTTGCCTATTGGCTTGAGGCAATGGTGGTTGCAGATATGGTCCACAGTAACGGCTGTCAGCAACTCCATGCCCACTTTTCTACTCAGGGTTGTACAGTTGCCATGCTCGCAGCAGAATTAACGGGTATTGAGTTTTCATTCACTGTTCATGGCCCTGATGAATTTTATCATGTGGATACACAACAACTACCGCAAAAATTCGCCGCTGCCAATTTTATTATATGTATTAGCGACTTTGCCAAAAGCCAGGTAATGAAATATACCCACTTTAATGATTGGGATAAGCTCTACATTAATAATCTGGGAGTGGATTCTTCTCTCTTTCACCCTACTGAAAAAAATAATACCATTCCCAAATTATTGTGCGTTGGTCGCCTAGTTAATGCAAAAGGGCAAGGGGTTTTGGTTCAGGCTGCCAAGAAGCTGGTGGAACGTAAAATTGAATTTGAAGTTAACTTCGTCGGTGATGGTCCTGATCTTGAGAATTTGCAAGCGTTTGTTAAACAAAATGCTCTAAACAACCAAGTGAAGTTTTCGGGCAAAGTTAATCACGATCAAGTTCAACAGTTACAGCGCCAAGCAGATATTTTTGTATTACCCAGCTTTGCGGAGGGAATCCCCATTGTATTGATGGAAGCCATGGCCTCTGGCACTCCCTGTGTAACCACTCACATTACGGGGATACCCGAACTATTTACCCACGACGTCAATGGCTTATTAGTGCGTCCAGGAAATAGCACAATGCTAGCTGATGCTTTAGAATTATTAATTAACGATAAACAGCGCGCCTCGCAACTTGCTGAACAGGCTCTGCATACCGTTAGACATCAATGGTGTCTCCATAAAAGCAACCAACGACTGACACAATTGTTTAAAAGATTATTAGCCACCCCCAGCACACTGCCCTAACTTATGTTCTATATCATCGCTTTTATTTATTCTCTCCTAGTCTTACCGCCCACCCTCTACCTGTTGCTCATTAGCCTTGCAGGCATAAAGCAGCCAAAGCGTCATGCACCAGCAATCCCAATATCAGGAACCATCGGTATATTAATTCCTGCACATAATGAGGCACTCAATATTCAACGCACGATAGAAAGTATTTCACAAGCAGCACAAAAAAATGGTGCAGTAGAAATTAATGTGATTGCTGATAATTGCTCAGATAATACTGCGGAGCTTGCCCGGGCAACAGGAGTCAATGTACTGGAACGCCATAACAAAACCATTCGTGGCAAAGGAGCCGCTCTTCAATGGGCAATGGCTGAGCTGGCCAACCAGAACTATGATTTTACGATGATTATTGACGCGGATAGTATTGTGAATGAAGCTTTTTTCCATGAACTCCGTTGTAAGCTGAATGAGCCAGGGTGCGAGGTTGTACAAACACGCTACGAAGCTATGGTAAATGAACATTCGAGTATTAAACGTTTAGCCATGCTGGGCTTCAATATATTGCGCGCACGGGGCCGTATGGCTCTGGGGGGATCGGCAGGTATTATGGGCAATGGTTTTGTTCTGAGTAAAGCGACATTGGAAAAAGTGCCTTTTCAATCTAATTCTATTGTCGAAGATCTTGAATATCATATGCGTTTGGTTGAAGCGAATATCCGGGTAACGTTCTGTAATGAAGCTAGAATTTACGGTGAAATGCCAACCAGTCATGCAGCAAGTGATATCCAATCCTCTCGCTGGGAAGGAGGAAGAATCCGTGTTCTGAAAGCCATGTGGTGGCCTTTATTAAAACAGTTTTGCTTGGGTCTTACCAAAGGCCAATGGCATGCTTTAGAGGCTTTACTAGACCTGATGTTGTTACCTATTGGCTATATGGTCATGGTACTATTTGCCGCTTTGCTATTTCCTTATACCAGAGGAATTGGGCTGTTTGGCTTTATGGTTATTGGCATTTACATTCTCGGGGCGGCCTATTGCGGACGAGGCATCAGTGAGTTAGTGGTTCTTAAACGAGTACCTGAATTTCTATTCCGTAAACTATGTCGTTTACCTCACCTATTTCATTCTTGCTCAGGTAAAGCGGCTTGGCAACGAACCCCCAGAGATCAGAAAAAATAAATGTCAGCAATGTTAATAAGCATAGTTCGAATACGACTCAATAACCCCAGTATCATCGCCATTCAAACAGACTTAGGATTGGTGTTAATTCGGTAACAGAAAAATAGGCATAATATCTAGTGCCTCACAAAATTTCTTACGCTTTATAGCCTTCTGGATTCCTTGATTGCCAACGCCAAGTATCTTCTACCATCGTTTTTAAATCGTACTCTGCTTTCCATCCTAGCTCCCGCAATACCAGACTCGCATCGGCATAGTAGCTAGCCAGGTCACCCTCACGGCGAGATGCTATTTTATAAGGAATCGTTTTACCACACACCTGCTCAAAGGCCTTAACGACGTCCAATACACTATACCCTTTACCCGTACCCAAATTATATACACGGCAACCTACCTCTGCCTGCAATATATGATCGACAGCCTTGACATGGCCACGAGCAAGATCAACCACATGAATATAATCACGGATACCTGTACCATCCGGCGTCGGATAGTCACCCCCAAAAACCAGCAATTGTTCTAATCGACCAATGGCTACTTGTGCGACATAAGGTAATAGATTATTAGGGATACCTTGAGGATCTTCACCAATTAAACCTGAGCTATGTGCACCAATAGGATTGAAGTAACGCAACAAGCTAACCCTCCAATGGCTTTCTGGCTTATTACAGTGGTCTCGTAAAATATCTTCCACCATCAACTTGGTTCGTCCATACACATTACAAGCCGCAGTTGGTAATGTTTCCACATAAGGCGTCTCAGCATCAGCACCGTATACCGTTGCTGAAGAACTAAATACAAGGTTCTGGCACTGAAACTCTTCCATCACCTCAACTAAAGCAATACTGCCTGCTACATTAACATCATAATAATGGAGCGGAATCTGCGCAGACTCTCCCACGGCTTTTAAACCAGCAAAATGAATGACAGCACTCACTGTAAATTGCGAAAATACTACTCTTAAGTCATCACGATTACGCACATCACCGCTTACAAATGGCAGCGATTTACCCGTAATTTTTTTTACCCGTTCAAGCGACTCCAAGCGGCTGTTACACAGATTATCAAAAACGACAACCTGATAACCCGCATTCAATAATTCCACACAAGCATGGCTACCAATATAACCTGCACCACCAGTGACTAAAACTGTTAAGGACATAAACAACTCTTTCTATAGCTTAGAAGTCTGAACGCACAACCAATAACATGCTCGGTCATTTATGACCGATGCACTTGAATGCTATTGCTATAGTATATCTAAACCAGCTAAACACCAACTGACCATTATGACAATCAAAACATTCTTTTTAAAGCTTCAACCAATTTGATAATACCACTTCGTGCCTGATTAATATTTTCTGCCAACATATAACAGGATGTCGTTACTACTCTGTTAGTTTCATCAATAATAACTTCATTAACAGCAGTATCGTGATGCGTACCTCCATTTTTTTCAATTATGGTAGCTGTATTTGGATCATTACCTATTGTACAATGAATGCTTTCGTAAATCTTTCCAAGCAACGCAGGTGCAATACACATATAACCCGCTGGCTTTTTTAGTTCCTTAAAAGCAAGACATACGGTTAAGAATTCGTTGTTAACCGTAAATGCACTACCTTCAAAGGCTACATTAGAAAGATTTTTTGCGACTCCAAAACCGCCTGGAACCAACAAGCCATCAAAGTCAGCGGCATTCAGTTCCTTTAATGGCTTACAATTACCGCGCACAATTCTTGATGCTTCTTGCAAAACATTACGCTTTCCATTGGTTTCTTCGCCAGTTAAATGGTTGATAACATGATACTGCTCAATATCTGGAGCAAAACATTGATACTGGATACCGTTTTCTTCTAATGATAAAAGTGTTAACACTGTCTCATTTATCTCTGCACCATCATAAACCCCACAACCTGATAAAACTACGGCCACTTTACACATAAACTTCCCTCCTTACTTTTCAATTGGTTATTTAACTTTTACGTTTTTTTATTTTGATACTGTCCCATACTGTTAGAACGCTATCACAATACAGTCTTGACAACACTTTCAAAATAAAAGCGGATTGCAAATCAATTTCCTTATTGAAAAGTTAGAACTCTTGGGCCATTAAATGCACAAATAAAAGAATTGTTAAGCTTTATCTCGCCGCCGCATTAGCCAATGTATTTAATGCATCAGAAATTTTCTTAAGCACATCTTCACAGCCTATAATATTATGACGCTTAACTAAATACTGCGGGTCGTTGTAGGTCAACCATACACTGCCTATATTATCCTCCCAAACCAATATTTTTTGTGGCAAATCCAAGGCTACCGATTGATCACACTGCATTAGAGGTGTCCCTACTTTTGGATTACCAAAAATCACCAGTTCGGTAGGTCTAAGCTCTTTATCTATTTTCTTAGCTGCGGCACTATGGTCAATGCGCTTAAAAATTACCATCCCTTTAGCGCCAAGAATTATCTCCAGTTTATCTGTCGTATTTTTTACATTGTGCGAACTTTTAACATGAACCATACCACTCTTATCTTCTTGAGCATGTGCCACATTGAAATGTGCTATCACAAAAAATAAAAAATACCAACAAGCCTAAAAACAATTTATTACATTGCATAATATGTTGCCTAAGTGGTGAAAATTAGCTACCTAAAAAATCAGTGAAACAATAACGATGTTCTAAGAACCTGAAAAAAATAAGTCGACGGTATCAAACCTAGTTTAAGTTTATCTAAAGCTAAAAACCGTGGGCTATTAGATATTTTTACCCAAAGAAGTTCCCGTAGAACGTAACTCATCACAAGCACGCATGATACGGTCGGCCATATTGCGTTCTGCTTTTTTACCATAGGAACGTGGATCGTAAACTTTTTTGTTACCGACTTCACCTTCAATTTTCAATACACCGTCGTAGTTAGTCATAATATGGTCAACTACCGGACGGGTATAGGCATATTGAGTGTCAGTATCAATGTTCATTTTAACCACACCATAGTCCAGAGTCTCATGGATTTCATGTAATTCAGAACCAGATCCACCATGAAAAACCAAATCCAGATAACTATCCTGTCCGAGTGCTTCAACAACTGCATTCTGACCATCTTTTAAAATAACCGGGGTCAACTTAACATTACCAGGCTTATAAACGCCATGCACATTACCAAAAGTCGCTGCCAACATAAAGCGCCCCATGGAGCCCAGTTCTTTAGCCGCCAATACCATATCTTCTGGTGTCGTATATAGCTTATCTGCCGTAACACCTGACGTATCATGGCCATCTTCTTCTCCACCAACAATGCCAGTCTCAATTTCCAAAATAATATCATTAGCTACACATTCCACCATAATACGTTTTGACTCTGCCATGTTTTCATCCATAGGTAATGCAGAACCATCATACATATGCGAACTAAACAAATTAGGTAACCCAGCCGCGCGACGATTTTTGGTTTCTTCGATAAGCGGCATGAGGAATGGCTCAACAAATTCGGGGAGGCAATGATCTGTATGCAGGGCGATATTGACATCGTATTCTTCTGCCATAATGTGCGTATATACAGCTAGGGCAATAGCCCCTTTCACCATGGAACCCACACCCTGACCGGAGGCAAATTTACCACCACCAGTAGAAACTTGGATAATACCGTCCGACTTCGCCTCTTTAAAAGCCAATAAGGCTGCGTTAATAGTTTCACTAGAAGTAATATTAATAGCTGGGTAAGCAAACTTATTTTGCTTGGCATTATCCAGCATATGGCAGTATTGTTGGTAGTTCACTACTGGCATGATAATCCTCTTTTGTTATATGTTAAGTATCAACGGTTAAACTTTTGCTCTTGCTTCCAGAATAGCGACTGCTGGCAAGGTTTTACCTTCAACATATTCTAGAAATGCACCACCACCGGTAGAAATATAGGATACTTTTTCAGTGATATCATATTTGTCAACAGCGGCCAGTGTATCACCACCTCCAGCAATAGAAAATGCAGTACTTTCTGCAATAGCCTTAGATAGAGCTTCTGTTCCAGCACCAAACTGCTCAAATTCAAACACACCTACTGGTCCATTCCATAAAATGGTTTTGGCTTCTTTAAGAATGGTTTCCAACGCTGCTGCAGATGCTGGCCCAATATCAAAAATCATATCCCCATCACTCACAGCAGATACCTCTTTGAGAGTCGCTTCTGCTGATTCAGAAAATTCAGATCCTACCACCACATCACTGGGCAAAGGGATATTGGTCTTTTCCATTAATGCTTTCGCATTAGGAATCAAATCCTTTTCACACAACGATTGGCCCACGGGTAAGCCACTAGCCGCCAGGAAGGTATTGGCAATACCACCCCCAACAATAATTTGGTCCGCTTTATCCGCTAAAGACTCTAGTACAGTTAATTTGGTAGAGACCTTTGAGCCACCCACTATGGCCACCATCGGTCGTGCAGGATTCGCCAAGACTTGCTCCAATGCCGTCAGTTCATCCATTAATAATGGGCCTGCACAAGCCACCGGAGCAAACTTGGCAACACCATGAGTAGAAGCCTGTGCACGGTGCGCTGTACCAAAGGCATCCATCACAAAAATATCACATAAACTGGCGTAGGCTTTCGCCAGCTCTTCTGTATTTTTTTTCTCTCCCACATTAAAACGCACATTCTCCAAAAGCACAATTTCACCATCGCTTAACTCAACACCCGTTTGCCACTCTTTAATAACGGGAACCTGTGTCGATAATAATTCACCCAGATGATCGGCTACAGGTTGCATAGAAAACTCATCGATAAACTCACCCTCCGTAGGACGCCCTAAATGTGACATAAGTATCACTTTGGCACCCGCTTCACGAGCGGCATTAATAGTAGGGAGTGCAGCACGAATACGTGCATCAGAAGTGATTTTACCTTCTTTCATAGGGACATTAAGATCTTCTCGGATCAAGACCCGCTGACCGGATAAATCGAGTTGGCTCATTGATAGAACATTCATTTTTTTACCTATTGAACTCTGAAAATCAATTTTTTGTGAGTGAGTGAAATAGGGACAGAGTAAAATTTTATTGCCACTGAGATAACATAATACTATGCCATGACAAAACTTTATCCTGGCCCTTTCGTTATGCTTTTCAACTGTCTAACCACATCCAACATCCTATTCGCAAAGCCCCACTCATTATCAAACCAAGTTAACACCTTAACCAACTGCGTTCCCGCTACACGAGTCTGACTAGCATCAACAATACTGGAGCGGGTATCATGATTAAAATCACAGGACGCTAATGGTTCTTCGGTATAACCGAGGATATGAGGAATTTTTTCTGATGCTGCTTTTAGTGTTGCGTTAACCTCAGCCGTTGTCACACACTGTTGAGTCGTTATTGATAAATCCATCGCTGAAACATTAATAGTAGGTACCCGCATAGCTTGAGCCTGAAAACGTCCTGCCAGTGCTGGCAAGACACGATCAATGCCTTTAGCCAGACCTGTATCCACAGGAATAATCGATTGCATCACAGAGCGGGTTTTACGCAGGTCCGTATGGTGGTAGGCATCAATAACAGGCTGATCGTTCATCGCAGAATGAATCGTGGTAATCACACCACTTTCAACACCAAAGGCTTTATCAAGCGCATCAATGACCGGGACGATACAATTGGTTGTACAGGATGCATTAGAAATAATCTTGTGCTCTGGCAGCAACAATGAATCATTAATACCATAGACAATGGTCACATCTACATCACTTTCTGCGGGTTGCGAAAACAAGACTTTTTTGGCTCCCCCCACTAAATGTTTTTCTGCCGTCTTACGATCCGTAAAAGACCCTGTGCACTCCAGAACCACATCCACACCTAATGGCCCCCAGAACAATTGCTCAATCCGTTTTTCATGAAAGATTCGGATAACATCATTGTTAACCGTTAACACACCGCCATCAAGAGAGACCTCTCCTGCAAATTTTCCATGGGTGGAATCATACTTGGTTAAATAAGCAATGGTCTTACTATCCGCTAACTCATTAATCGCCACAATAGAAATATCATCATCACATAAAGATGATTCGTAGAATGCACGCAATACACAACGTCCGATACGACCATAACCATTGATAGCAATGTTTAAGGACATGAAAAAGTGCCTTTATTACACATGTGTTAGATACAACCAATGGGATGCTTAATACGATGACTCAGCTAATAAGTCTTCCGCTACTGCCAGCACATTCTCAACGGCAAAACCAAAATGCTCCATTAATGGGCCAATCGGTGCGGATTCACCAAAGGTGGTCATACCAATGACTCGGCCTTCCAAACCAACAAACTTGTACCAATAATCTTCATGTGCTGCTTCAATCGCAATACGCGCACCCACTTCAACAGGCAAAACAGACTGACGGTATTCAGCATCTTGGGCACAAAAAATTTCAGCACAAGGCATAGAAACAACGCGGATACGCTTGCCTTGTGCCGTTAACTGCTCTGCGGCACTCATAGCCAGTTGCACCTCTGAACCCGTGGCAATCAGAATCAAGTCAGGCTCGCCATTGTTGTCTTTCAGAATGTAGGCGCCTTTACTGATATTAGCCAGTTGCTCATCATCACGCACCATTGGCGACAGGCTCTGGCGGGAAAAGATCAATGCACTGGGGCCATCACGACGTTCAATAGCCGATTTCCAACAAACGGCCGATTCGACCGTATCGCAAGGGCGCCACGTGTGTAAATTAGGGGTAGCACGCAAACAGGTCAGTTGCTCAACCGGCTGGTGGGTTGGACCGTCTTCACCCAGACCGATTGAATCATGGGTATAAACAAAAATACTTTGTTGCCCCATTAATGCGGCCATACGTACTGCATTGCGGGCGTATTCCATAAACATCAAAAAGGTAGCACCGTAATTAATAAAGCCACCGTGCAAGGCAATACCATTCATCATAGCACTCATCCCAAACTCACGCACACCGTAGTACAGGTAATTACCACCAGCATCTCCAGCACCGATACCCTTGGCACCAGACCATAAGGTCAGGTTAGAGCCGGCTAGGTCAGCAGACCCTCCGAATAGCTCAGGAAGCAATGGGCCAAAGGCATTTAAGCAGTTTTGCGAGGCCTTACGTGAAGCAATTTTTTCTGCTTTTTCCTGGCATTCACGAATGTAAACATCTGCTTGATCACTAAAGCTTTCGGGTAATTCGCCATTAACGACTCGACGAGTAAATTCTGCAGCCAACTCCGGATATTCTGTAGCATAAGCGTCAAAAATAATGCCCCACTCTTTTTCTGCCATATTACCCGTAACTTTAGCATCCCAACCTTTGTAAATGGATGTAGGAATGACAAAGGGTTCATGACGCCAATTTAGCGCTTCACGTGTTAGGGCCACTTCATCGACCCCCAGAACCGCACCATGACAGGACTCAGTACCCTGTTTATTAGGAGAACCAAATCCAATAATGGTTTTACAACAAATCAATGTAGGCTTAGCTGTTTCTGTACGGGCAGCCTCAATAGCGGCTTTAATGGCTTTACTATCATGTCCATCGATATTAGGGATAACCTGCCAACCGTAAGCTTCAAAGCGTTTAGGGGTATCGTCGCTAAACCAGCCTTCCACTTCGCCATCAATAGAAATGCCATTATCATCATAGAAGGCGATCAGCTTACCCAGGCCTAAAGTCCCGGCCAGGGAACAAACCTCGTGGGAGATTCCTTCCATTAAACACCCATCACCCAAAAAGGTGTAAGTATAATGATCAACCACCTCATACCCATCGCGATTAAATTGTGCAGCCAGCACTTTTTCAGCCACCGCCATACCAATGGCATTACTAATACCCTGACCTAATGGACCCGTTGTGGTTTCCACACCTGGCGCATAGCCATATTCTGGATGACCCGGTGTTTTAGAATGTAACTGACGGAAACGCTTTAACTCTTGAATAGGCAAATCGTAACCTGTCAAATGCAATAGCGAATAAATCAACATTGAACCATGACCATTGGACAATACAAAACGATCACGATCCACCCACTGAGGGTTAGCGGGATTGTGCTTCAGATAATCATTCCATAGGACTTCGGCAATATCTGCCATTCCCATGGGCGCTCCAGGGTGGCCAGAGTTGGCTTGTTGTACGGCATCCATACTGAGTGCGCGAATAGCATTAGCAAGTTCGTTACGAGAAGGCATAAGGGGTAATTCCTAATAAAAATTGGGCACTGCTTAAAAGGGGCGCTATTTTCGCATATTTAACGGGCAGGTAATAGCAGTTTGATATGCCATATTAGGGTCATATCATCAAATTTTTCTCAACAATAGCCTCTAAAAAACAATTTTCCCAGCCAACCAATTTGCGCATTGCTTTATCACTCACCCCTTACCATAAGATAAACCCTCCGCATCACCTACCTCAGCAGAAGTAACAGCCACCTTATTTTTTTAGGGAGGGCAGGATCACCCATTCACGGACCAGATTGTAGAGTAAATCATTTTCTTGAGTGAGCCCTTTAACCTAAACCCATCAATGAAGCTTGCCATTAAGAGTCACTTGATGTGCGCTTTTTTAGAAGCCAACAGGTGCGATAATGCAACTTAAAAAAAACTTGAGGCTGCGGTGGCAGCATAGCTATGACACACTTGGAAGTAGAATCTGCAATTCAATCATATTGCGATACTACAAAACCAGATGGAAATAGCTAAACAATGCAAAAAAAAGTCAATGTAATATGTATGAAATGGGGAAACAAGTTTTCATCTGAATATGTCAACAAGCTTTACGGAATGATAGCAAGAAATTTAACTATCCCTTTTCGTTTTATCTGTTTTACAGAAGTGAGCGTGGAAATTAAATCTGAAGTTGAAATTCAACACCTACCGGAAATAAACCTACCTGCCAATATATCAGAAAGAGGCTGGAAAAAACTTTCCGTCTTATCCGAAAATTTTGGCAACCTGACAGGAAAGACACTTTTTTTAAATTTAGATGTGGTCATTATTCAAAACATTGACTGTTTTTTTCTTACCCAGGAAACGTTCTAATTGCTCACGACAAAAAAAGACCAACAAGACTTGAAGGCAACTCTTCTGTTTTTCGCTTTATTATTGGTAAGCATAAAGACATACTGGAAAACTTCAAAAAAAATTTTCCGACATCCTAGAAGAAGTACGCCATGAACAAGCTTATCTATCACGCGAGGTGCGCAAAAAGAGGATTGGCCGAAAGCGACTGGTTATGTTCGAGTTCTGGTTTGCAATGGTCTGGCAGATTGCCCGCTTTAAGGATTTAACCGAAGAGCAAAAGGCTATACTGCTGGCGGCGAATAAGGCGTCAGGCAAATATACCGACAAGTGTAAGCACGAACAGCTTGAAGCTCTTTTGAAATAATGTCACACTAAAGTACAGTTCTTATCACTCTGCTAAACTAATATAAGAGAAAATATAATGGCATCGAGGTTTCAGTTTTCTAGCTTTTTTATTCGCTTTTTATTTGCATTGGTCCTGATGTTTTTAACCTTTAACCCTTCAGGCTATTCATTTTTTCATGGGGTGACCCAACAATTATTTGCTTTACCAATATTGGTGTTATTCGGGGTTATCCTAACGATTGGCTGGGTTATTTTTCTACGTGCCACCCTGCGTTCGCTGGGAGCGATTGGTATCTGTTTAGTGATTGCCTTATTTGCTTGTATGGCCTGGGTAGCGATTTATTATGAGTTATTGACCGTTGGCACAACAATGTTTACCTATTTAGTATTAGTTATTGTTGCTACTGTGCTGGGCATTGGGATGTCATGGTCGCATATTCGACGCCGTATGTCAGGGCAAGCAGATATGGACGATGTCGATCAATAAGGCTCTAGATAGGCCGGGCTGGAATACCCACAACCGTTACACCTTCCTCTATATCCTTAGTCACTACTGCATTGGCCCCCACACGTGCATGACTGCTTATTTTTACTGGCCCAATAATTTTAGCACCTGCACCAATGTCAACATGAGTGCCTAAAACGACGATACCTGCAAGCGTAACTTGCTGAAAAATTAGACAATTGGGGCCAATAACCGCATCTGGATGAATCACAATACCATTTGGATGAGGCAATAACAGCCCCCCTCCTATCTGACAAGATAAGTCAATATCAGCCCCACTAATTGCGCTCCAAAATTTATGCCGTATGACACACACTTTTCTTCGAATCATCAATAACGGGCTTTTTGAATTTTTGAGAGCTTGGTATTGCCGAATTGATTTTAGTAGTTTACGACTTGGATCCCAGAAACCTCTTGGCTTTTCTCTTTCCCAAATGGGGGTATCCCAGTCAGTGCTGGTTTTATTAATCATAGCCATTGATACGCTGATGTATTGAATATTTATGACGTGATAGAATTTTGGCATTTTTGGTAGAGTATTTCTATAGTTTGATGTCTCGTACTACTGAATAATGATATGTGCTTACCACACTTTTTAACTGTCTTTCTTAATTATGGGGGCTGGGGTAGATTTCGTCGTGATTCGGTGTAGGGTGTAGCATGAACAAAAACGTCACCAAGAACCAAAGCAAGCGACGCCGGAAGCCCATTGTTTCAGACGCTAGGTAGCGGGTGGCTGGGTGTTTAATCTCAGCCGATACTATTTTTATTTAATTTTGTACATTGACTCCTTGAAAACTCCTCAATCGCCTCTATATCTATTAACAGGCGGGCTAAGTGATTTAGCGCGCTAACGAGATGTCTCGAAGAGAATCTCAATAATTTTTATGAATGTGACTTTAGTTTATATTGCTTCATTGCGAGGATATAATCATGACTAGAATAGACCTGACTCCCCTTTACCGTTCCAGTGTTGGCTTCGACCGTCTTGGCTCATTACTAGACGCCACTTTTCAGTCCGAGAAAAGTGCCTTAGGCTATCCACCTTATGATATCGAAATACTGGAAGAGAACAATTATGCTATTACTCTGGCCATTGCAGGCTTTAAAGAAAGCGAGCTTGAGATAAAAACCGAAAGTGGTGTACTCACCATTTGTGGTAAGCAAGGACAGGATGAAAACAAAAGGTATCTGCATCAAGGCATTGCTAAGCGTTCGTTTGAGCGTAAATTTAATTTAGCAGACCATGTAGAGGTGACTAATGCAAAACTGACTGACGGTTTGCTCACGATTGAATTGGTACGAAAGATCCCTGAGGCAATGAAACCTAAAGCAATTGCTATTAACGGCAAGGCTAGTGTCATTGATCACAAGGAAAAAGTCGCCTAATAGCTGGTATGACTCCCACTTAAAAAGTCGATGTTAGAACATCGGCTTTTTTATATATTAAAGCGAATTATCTTTATATCCTCAACTTCTTAAGCTACTTTTAGGATACCTGAGCGTTAGACTGGCAACGAAGTAACAATATATTTCCATAGAGTTCGATGACTATAAAGCAACACGACTAATCACCCCACCATCACTATGCTGAATACTAACTAGATGGGTGCTTTAGCTGTCATGGACTTTAGAATAAACACATGGAGTATTAATCTAGCTATTTCAGGCTTTTTTGGTTTTAAGAGCAGGCTCAGCAACCGTAATCAAAGCAGGCAACACCCACAGGGTGACAAAACCAGCCAGCAATAAAATAGCGGCAATTAAAATACCTACGGTATTATAAGGCACCAGCGGTGATAGCAATAAAGGTAAAAAACCCAAACCAACGATAAATATATTTCTCAAGATGGCACGGGCAGGCTCTGCATACATAATAGGCCAGACGTCTTTCCACCCGGCTTGAGTAGACAGTAAATACCATCGCGACCGACTGACAAAATGAATAGCGTAATCAATCGCCAAACCCAAGCTTAAGGACGAAAGTACAGCAATGGGCATATCATAATCTCTCCCCATCCAACCAATGACACCGTAAATCACCAGTATAGTCAGGCTTAATGGAACGATAGCTAAAACACTCCATAAAACGGAACGAAACAGTAGTAAAATAATGAGGAATACCACGATAAAACTACTGAGCAAAGCCGTTAACATACCGCTCACCATTTTGTCCTGCCACACACTGTTAATATAAGTTAAACCAAACCAAGCATGTTCCATGACTAATGGTGGTGGATTTTTTTGAAGGTAATTATTCGCCGCCATCATCACTGCATCCATGTGCTGATTATCACCTTTATTCATTTGTAACCAAAGATTCATACGATCGAAGTCTCGATTTACCAACTTCCATAAATCATGGGCTCGGTGACTGTTTTCATAAATCAATAATAGTTGTGCAACAGCCTCCTGGCTGTCAGGGACCACAAAGCTATCTGCTTCATCAATAAACCATTCTCGATGTACTGTTTTAACAATATCGGTGACCGAATTCACTTTACCGACAACATCCATGGCTAACAAATGACGTTGCAAGCCCTCCATATAACGCAGTACTTCAGGGTCTTTAAAAGTATTCTTATCGGCTGCCTGAAAAGTCAGATACGCCATGTAGGTGCCACCAATATGTTGATTTAAACCTGTATCAGCTACTCGAATCGGATGCTCACTATTGAACCATTTAATGGGGTTATCATTAACACGAATATCCTTTAACCCTATAGCTGCTATACAGCTAATAGTGACCATAATTATCAACACTATTCTGGACCGAGAGAAGGCTTGTCTGCCCAACTGCATCAGCCCCAGATTAAGCCAAGTATTCATAAAAGCATTCTGGCCATTCTTCGCACCAAAATGCGCCAGTGTTTTTTCACTGAGCATGAGCAAATAGGCAGGAACCAGAGTAATTGTCACCAACCAAGCAACCAACACACCCAAGGCAACAAAAAGACCAAACACCTGAATAGGCGGGATAGGTGTAAGCCATAGCGAAGCAAAGCCCACAGCTGTTGTTAATGTCGTAAACAACATCGGCGTATGCAGCTCAGACATAATATCTTGCAGTATGGCTTTTCTATCTTTAGAAACGTGATAACGGTCAAAAAACTCTGAATGAATATGCACTGAATCCAGCACCGCAATGGGCATAATAAAAATAGGAATCATAGAACTCATAATATGAATAGTTTGCCCTGAAACCACCAGAGAGCCCATAGTCCAGATCACCGCAACTAACGCAACTAATAATGCAGAAGCTGCCACTGCCACATTACGAAAAAAGAAAAATAACAAGACAAAAATTAACAACATGGCAATCGGAGCGATAATAGCCATTTGAATAAACATCTCAACACCAAAGACGTCTTCAGCAACGGGCAAACCAGTGATATGAAATTGGTCATCTACATCTTTCGGTAGTGTCGCAATAACATCTTGTAATTTTCGGTAGATAGCGTAACTTTTTTCTTTACTGCTAATGGGCAAATATATAGCCAGAGCTTGTCCATTATCAGACGCTAGTGAATTATTTAGAAAAGGAATTCTCAGTGTTCGTTCCTTGATTGATAAAGCCTCTTCCTGAGTAACTGGAGGGGAAGTCATTAGCCAGTCAAAAACTACTTCCTGTTCTTGATTTTGAATATCATCAACAGTAGATAACGACAGCACATCCAGAGAAATAACGCCATCTATTGATTGAGCAGCGTCACTGAGATGATGAATATTCTTTAATGTTTGAGGATTAAATACACCGTCAGGATGGCTTTCATTAATCACCCCCACAACGATGATATCCGATAATTCAAAAACCTTTTTCATTTGCCGATGGAAAGCACGAGCTTCATCATCATAAGGCAGCATATTTTCAGGGTCAGTATCGATAGTGAGTGGGCTGATCCAGGGGTGTAACGCCTTAAAAAGATTCGGAGTTACCGCAAGCAACAGCACCATCACAGTTAATAAACCAATGATATAGAAAATACGCTTGGGGTAATCAAGTGCATACAGGGAAAGGGCCGGATATTTAACAGTCAACATTAGCGCTCTCTACTTAATAACATTGAAACTATGTTTGATATCGATGTATTGATCAACATTCGATAGGGGTTCAAACTCACCCGTGCAGCTATTAAACTGATAATCTTTAGCCCACGTCTGATGATGCTCAACGACAGCATTAATACCCTCAACAATTCTATCAATTTCCTGATCAGACATCACCGGGTGCAAGCTTATACGAACCCATCCAGGTTTATCCGCTAAATTTCCAAGATCAATTTTGTCGGTAATAGATTTGGATTGGTTTTTATCCACATTCAACAATATGTGGCCATAAGTGCCCGCACAGGAACAACCACCACGAGATTGAATACCAAAATAGTCATTCAATAATTTAACAAATAAATTGTAGTGAACATCTTTTGCGTAAAAAGAAATAAAACCCAAACGCTGCATTTGATGTGATTCTAATATCTCAATCTGTTGCTGATGTTTAATACCGTCTAATAGGCGGCACACCAGCTCCTTCTCTCGAGCTATTATTTTATCCACACCCATTCTTTCTTTCAATAAGATAGCCAAGGACGCTTTCGTGGCTTGCAAAAACCCGGGAGTACCACCATCCTCTCGAGTTTCTATATCCTCATAATAGCGGTGCTCACCCCAAGGGTTTGTCCACTTAACCGTACCACCGCCAGGATTATCAGGTACGTTGTGTTGGTAGAGCTTTTTGTTAAAAGCCAGAACCCCTGAGCTTCCCGGCCCTCCCAGAAATTTATGGGGCGAGAAAAAAATCACATCCAAGGATTCTTCAGGATTTTCAGGGTGCATATCAATCTTAACATAAGGTGCTGAACCTGAAAAATCAACACAAACATAACCGCCATACCGATGCATCAATTCGGCTATCTTATAATAATTGGTGGAGATGCCTGTTACATTAGAACAAGCAGAAACCGAAGCCATTAATAGAGGGCGGCTAGAGTTGCTTTGTAGAATGTGCTCCAAGTGGTCGAGGCTAGGCCGACCATCTATACCCGGCTCTATAATTTCTACATCCACATCACATTCTATCCAGGAAGTTTGATTAGAATGATGCTCCATATGTGTGATAATAATCAGCGGCTTCTCATGGCTTGTTGTCAGATTTTTTGTTGTAGCCTTTACAGTACGAAGCCCCATAAGACGCTGGAACTTATTCACAGCCCCTGTCATACCAAAACCTTCGAACAGTAGAACATCTCCATCACCAGCGCCCACATGTTGTTTAATAATATCTCGCGCTTCCTTATAAAGGTGAGTCATCGTACAGCCTGTCAGACTGGTTTCAGTATGTGTATTGGCAACGTAAGGCCCCAATGTATGGCTTATATACTCCTCAATAGGTTCATAAAGCCGGCCACTAGCAGCCCAGTCTGCATAAATAATAGGTAACATACCTGCTTTAAAAGGGTGAAGCTTATCAATCCCGATCACGTTTTTACGAAAAGAATTGAAATAATTTTCTAAAGACATGAAAAATTAAACCTTGGTTTCAAGTAACAATTGCAATTGACCACGCAGTAAGTAAATCTACTCGCCGCCCCAAAAATAACTCATTCGGCGATCACCCAACTCGTGTCGCTCTTAGCCGATTATTCAATCGGTCAGCAACACGTTCGCTCATCCCATTCGTAAAGCGCTGTGGCAATTCTTAGTGATAATCGTACCACCTACCCAACCACCCACACGTTGACGTGAATCAACAAGCGCAGGCCGCTCTTTTATATTCACACGACTTTCCAGCTTTCCACGACAGTCATAGTGGCCATACTGCTTACGACAGGGCTTTACCGCCGGGTATATCAATCACCACCTTGGTCCTTATCCGCATACATCGGCTGATAAATGGTCTCATAATGCAATGACTATCTTTTACCATCGTTTTAAATACGCAGCGACTGATTGAGGGCTTAGCTCTTGACGTAGCATGATCGTATACTTCAGGAGTCACTTTCCTATATTTAGCCGCTGCTACGCGTACGCGGAGATTGTTACTCAACCTTTAGGCTTGTGCCAAACGATAACCTTGTAAACCTCTATGGTGCTTGAGTTCCCTGCTGATGGTGGATGGACTCTCCCCCAACCATAACGCTATCTCTTTTGTTACGCTGTAAACCTGATATCGTTCGTCATCGGTCAACCGTGTATAGCTCATTACGCATTTTGCTTTGGCAAGAAAAATGGCTGGCTATACCCACTGGCTTCTTCATCTAGAAAATTGTACTTATTATGCGAAACTACGTAGTCTTTTTTATTTTAAATACACCTTATAAACGACACTTCGCTTCAACTATGGTTGTATTATTTCGAAACAGAATAAAAAACTCTAACCGAACCTCAAAACCCACTAATCGACCGGCGTTAGTCTTTTCTCCAAAGATAGGTTTGACAAGTTTATACTTAATTATACTATTTTTTCACTCTTAGGATATTATAAATAGGGAGAATAAAATATACAACCTGTAAAACATAAACATGAGATTTAAGGAACATACTCAATGTATCGATACTGTTAAAAAACACCTCGACTTACGAATGTTTCCTTATCAAAAGGAAATTATCGAGCCTCATAAACCAATGCTAAACTACCCCTCTATGGCATTAGACATAGGCTCACCCAGCCAATAACCCTGCCCACCCTGTACACCCAAATCTATTAACATCTGCCATTGCGTTTCTGTTTCAACACCTTCGGCCAGTACGGTCACATCACAGCTCCGAGCAATACCCACTAGAGAACAAATGAAGAAGCGTGCATCATTATCATGTTCAATATTTTGAACAAAACAACGATCAATTTTCAAATAATCTAACGACAGTGTTTGCAAGTAATCAAACTCAGAAGACCCCTTACCAAAATGATGTAACGAAAATCCAGCCCCTTTACTCTTTACCATGGTCACAAAACGCCGAACAGATTTTTTAGCAAACGACAACGCACTGGCAGGCAACTCAAAAGTCACTCTGGGGGCCAAAGAAGAGTTGTCAAGAAACTGCTCCAGTATCGCCAGAAAATTAACATCCTCAATCGAAGCGATTGACAAATTTATACAAAGATATTCAGGCAGTTCATTTTGATTATTAACCAATTGTTTTAGCACCAAACAGTCAATAGCAGGCAACATGTTAAACCGTGTCGCCATTGGCATAAAATGGCCCGCAGGATATTCAGTACCATCAACATTCATCCGCACCATCGCTTCATTAAACAATAGTCTTTTTTCTCCATGAATTAATCGCCATACGGGTTGAAAATGGAACGAAACAGATTTTTCTTCAATACCTCTTTGTATCAACTCAGACCATTCACGAGCTGATAATGAACGCTCCGACTTATCCACTTTATGCCAATAGCAACCCGTCTTCTGTTCGTTTTGAGCATGGCTCAAGGCTACATCAGCCAAGGCCATGAAATTATCTGAATCACGCAATTTGGGAATAAACAAAGCCCCCACATAAACTGACTGCATTTCATCACCAGACCTGTCGGTTTCATGCAAACGTGAGTAGACAAATTCCATCAGCTCCTGACTTTCTATTTCCGCAATTGCCGGAACAAAAATTGCGAAGTCAGCCCCCGAGTGTCGGGAAAGCATATGATCAGGAAATGAGTGTAATGCTTGAGTCAAACGCTCAGCAATACCATTTAGATAATCATCGCCTCTTTGACGCCCTCCCTCCCTATTAATCAATGGTAAATCGCCCACCTGCACTAACATCAACAGCCCCGATTCTGCAGCACGTTCGGATGTTAAATACGGAAAAATAATTATCGAAGCTCTGGCGATTGGCAAGGCCCGTAATTGGGTCCGTATTTAACTGTGCATAGAGTCGATCATTTAAATCGATATGATACTGAAACATGTCTTTTACTTTATACACCATTTGATTCATCGCAACGACCACCCGGCGAAGTTCAGGGATAGTCGGCAAAGGCTACTGCACAGGAAACTCCCGACGACAAATCGCTTCTGCCTGTTCTTCTACCTCTCTTATCGGCTTAAGAACATAGCGGAGCCCCATCCCCACCAGTCCATAGCACATCACAGCTGTTACCAAAAACAACCAGACCTGCTCTTTAAAAGCACGCCACAGATCGCGGTAGGCAAACCCGGGGTGACTCACCACTTCAATTTCACCCAGCTGATACCAACCAGAAACAACTAGCGCAGTACCTGATGGTTCTGGCAGCGGTAACCAATTCATAAACCACTGGGGCACTGCCGCTGCCTGCAAAGATAACTGTCGCTTTACTTGTTCTTTCCCTTCCAAATCACGAAAAATAATTTGACGATAGTAGCCTCTATCAAAGAGTGCATCAATCATGAGTGAAGTTTGTACATCGTCTTTATCTTCCACTGACTGGGACAAAGTAAAACCGAGAGACGTGGCCGTATCCTGTGCATGAACTTTGAGTTGTTCGTAAATATTCAAACGGGCATTATGCAGTGTGATCACCAGATTAGTCACCAGTAAAAATAAAATCAGGATAGTCACTGCCAACATTAAGCGGCGGTGTAATGTCATTGATAAACCTACTATAAAAAGCGTGAGATCAATTTAAATATAGCAGAGGATCAATAATTCACATCGAAAGCAAACCTCTTGATAATTACTGGTTTATAAAGGATCATCACCTGACAAAGAACAAAGACAGAAGTATGATGTCGTAGCATGATTACAAAGAAAAACCCGTTATTATCATTATTGGTTCTATATACTCACTTATGAATACATCCGTTTTACCGCCCCATATAAACCTGCGTCTTTTTCTTTTTTGCATACTATTCACGCTATTACCAGGAACAACCTCTATCGCAGACTCAGAGTCAATAGCGAGTCAACCAAATAGCTCAGACCTGTCTTTAACAACAAACGCACTATCTTCTTCCCGGAACGAATTGCCCTATAACGACCTTTCCCAAAACGCATTCAGTCGCTTTAATAATGAAAAAGAATTTTTACCTGTTGATGAAGCCTACAAACTGTCTGTGCGCCAAACAGAGAGCCATTTAATCGCTGAATGGGTGATTGCCGAGCAATACTTCTTATATGGAGAACAATTCCACTTTTCTATCGATGGCAAAACCGTCACAGCCACCCGTCCCAAGGGTAAGATTACCTATGATGCCGTCTTTGAAAAAGACGTTGAAAAATACTATGTATATGTACAGGCACAGATAGACAAAAGCCAATTACCCGCCTCACCCTCGACAAACAGCACATTCACACTATCCATCACTTATCAAGGTTGTGCCGATGCGGGTTTATGCTACCCACCAGAAACCAAACAGTATCGAATTAATCTGGAACAAAATGTTTTTATTCCTGCCACCTCCCCACCCAAAAAAACCTACCCAACACCGCCATCCTCTACTAATACTTCGTTATCTTTACTCTTTATTATGCTGGGCTCAGCATTCGTGGGCGGCTTGATTCTCAATTTAATGCCTTGTGTATTCCCTATTCTTTCCATTAAAGCGCTATCAATAGCGAATAATCACCACTACTCTCTACGTATCAGACATGGTTGGAGCTATACCATTGGCTGCCTACTCACCTTTGTCATCATCGCCGGTTTATTGTTGATAGTGCGCGACGCAGGCAAAGCCGTTGGCTGGGGGTTTCAACTACAATCCCCCGCTATTGTTACTTTGCTGGCCTTCTTGTTTTTTATCATGGGCCTTAGCCTCTCAGGCTTAATCACTCTAAGTACTCGCTGGATGAACAGCGGACAGTCACTCACTGAAGGCAATGGCATTAGCCAATCATTTTTTACTGGCATGCTATCGACTATCGTCGCCAGCCCCTGTACCGCTCCGTTTATGGCAAGCGCTTTAGGCTATGCCCTAGTGCAACCCACTGCCATTGCTCTCAGTATATTTGCCACACTAGGCTTCGGCATGGCATTTCCCTTTTTATTATTAAGCTATCTGCCTCAGTTAGAAAAATATTTACCCAAACCCGGGGTATGGATGGATACATTTAAGCAAGCACTGGCTTTCCCACCGTATTTAACCAGTATCTGGCTACTATGGGTACTTGGTCATCAGGTTGGGCATGATGGCGTTATCCTTGTTATTATTGGAGCGACCAGCATACTATTCGCGGTATGGCTAAACCATAAAAAACCTTCCTGGTCACTACCTATTCTAGCCATAACCACGATCCTGATACTGAGTATTACCTGGAATAATCAACAACAATTCTCACTCAAAAACCCAAGCAATCATAGTGCATGGCGCCCTTATACACAAAGCAAACTCAATGCACTCCGCCAACAGGGCAAACCCGTGTTTGTTAATTTAACAGCCGACTGGTGCCTTACCTGTAAAGTGAATGAAGAACTGGTCTTTACCCAGAACACACTGGAATGGATGCAATCTCAAGGCATTCATTTACTGGAAGGGGACTGGACAAATTACAACGCGGAAATTACCGAGTTACTTGATCATTATGGTCGAGGTGGAGTCCCTTTGTATTTGCTTTTTCCTGCCAATCCCAATGGGCCGGCAAAAGTATTACCTCAAATCCTGAACCCAATCACTTTTAAAGAGCTCGTTAATGACATTTAGCAGCAAAGTATTGCATAGTGTGAAAAAAACAGACTAAAACTCATTAAAAGTCGCAAACTTGCCTCTAACATCGAAGAAATGTTTTTTATACAACATTAAAAATATAAAACTTGAGTTTAACTTCTGCTAAAATCGTCGAAAATACTGCCAAAATAACAAAAATAAAGGTTCCCATAGACAAGACTCTTTTTTTAAGTCACACTCTGGATGACTTGTCCCTTAGAGTACTATCTCATGATGGCAACACGATTAAAATGGATATCTCTAACGGCATCGTACTACTGACTGAAAAGAGAGAAGGCTATGGCAACTATTCTTGTTTTACACGGCCCTAATTTAAATTTACTGGGTACTCGTGAACCGGAAATTTATGGTTCTACCACTCTGGATAATATTAACCTCACATTAAATAAAGTCTGCAAGCAGCATGATCATCATTTAATGAGCCTGCAAAGTAATGCTGAATATGAATTGATTGACCGTATTCATGATGCCAAGCAGGAAGGGGTCAATTTTATTATTTTCAACCCAGCCGCTTTCACACACACTAGTGTTGCCTTACGAGATGCCTTGGTTGCCATTGACATACCTTTTATTGAAGTTCATCTGTCCAACGTACATAAACGCGAAAACTTTCGTCAGCATTCATTTTTCTCGAGTATCGCCGAGGGCGTCATTTGTGGCCTCGGCCCCAAAGGCTATGAGCTAGCCTTGCAAGCAGCAATAACCACTTTAGACGCTTGCGAACAAAATACAGCACCCAAAGCAAGTACAAATGCCCGGTAGTTAACCACCCTTACATGACTATTTAAGTAAAACACTTTTTAAGAGAAAACACCCATGGATATTCGTAAAATTAAAAAACTCATCGAGTTATTAGAAGAATCAGATATTGGTGAATTAGAAATTAAAGAAGGCGAAGAGTCTGTTCGCATTAGCCGCAACAGCCACCATATCAACGCCCAACCACCTTTCGTCGCAGCACCTATCCCCGCTAACCCGGCAGCGGCAGCAACACCAACATCTGAGATGGGCAACCACACAGAATCAACCCCAGCCGGCCATATTGTAAAATCACCTATGGTAGGCACTTTTTACCGCTCACCAAACCCTGATTCTCCAGCCTTCGTTGAAGTCGGCCAACACGTTAAAGTCGGCGATGTCATCTGCATTATTGAAGCTATGAAAATGATGAATCAAATCGAAGCTGACACAACGGGGGTTGTAGAAGCCATTCTGGTTGACGATACAGAAGCCGTAGAATTTGACCAACCGTTAATCACTATCGTATAAGCACAGTCGATTTAATGCACAATCAACTAATGACAGTTCCCACTATAGGATTGGATTCATGATTGAAAAAATGGTTATCGCCAATCGCGGTGAAATTGCCTTACGCATATTGCGAGCCTGTAAGGAGCTCGATATTAAAACCGTCGCCATTCACTCTAAAATTGATCGCGACCTTAAGCACGTTAGGCTAGCAGATGAAACGGTGTGTATCGGCCCCAACCCATCAACTGACAGTTATCTCAATATTCCCGCTATTATCAGCGCTATGGAAGTCACAGACTCTATAGCAGTACATCCTGGCTACGGATTCTTAGCAGAAAATGCTGACTTTGCAGAGCAAGTACAAAAAAGCGGCTTTATCTTTATTGGTCCAGACGCGGATGTGATTCGCCTGATGGGAGATAAGGTGTCTGCTATTGAGGCAATGAAAAAAGCAGGTGTACCCACCGTACCTGGTTCTGATGGCCCTCTTCCAGAAAACAAAGAAAACTGCCTGGAGATTGCCCGCCACATTGGCTATCCGGTCATTATTAAAGCCGCCTCAGGTGGGGGCGGACGAGGTATGCGTGTTGTACATACTGAGTCAGCGTTGATCAATTCAATCCATGTAACAAAAGCAGAAGCAGGTGCTGCTTTTGGCGACGATACGGTATATATGGAAAAATTCCTGCAAAACCCACGTCACGTTGAAGTTCAGGTTTTGTCGGATGGTCAAAACAACGCTATTCATCTGGGAGATCGCGATTGCTCACTGCAAAGACGTCACCAAAAAGTCATCGAAGAAGCTCCAGCCCCTCATATTCCTGATAATATTCGTCAGGAAGTTTATGATGCCTGCATTAAAGCCTGTATTGATATCAACTATCGCGGAGCGGGTACCTTTGAGTTCCTCTACGAAGATGGTCGTTTCTACTTTATTGAAATGAATACCCGTATTCAAGTGGAACACCCCGTTTCAGAAATGGTGACTGGCGTTGATCTCATTAAAGAGCAAATCCGTGTATGTGTGGGTGAGAAACTCAATATTCGTCAAAACGATATCAAGATAACAGGACACGCTTTTGAATGTCGAATTAATGCCGAAGATCCGAAAACATTTATGCCTTGTTCAGGAATAGTAAAGACTTACCATCCACCAGGCGGCCTGGGGATACGTGTTGATTCTCACTTATATTGTGGCTATCAAGTCCCCCCTAACTATGACTCTATGATTGCCAAAGTTATTACTTACGGTGAAGACCGGGAAACCGCGTTACGCCGTATGCGTAGCGCTCTGGATGAGATGGTGATTCACGGTATTCGCACCAATATTGAGTTACAACAGGAGCTTGTCCGTGATCCGGTCTTTACCAAAGGCGGAATGAATATTCATTACCTTGAGAAAAAGTTGGAGCTATAAGCTCTGATGGTTATTTTATCATTGGATTAAGAGGTGGCGCAGGGCCTGTCCTACGGCACCATCTGTTGGTGATATTTGTGAACAATTGAGGCATAGTATGCACACTGCAATGTAAAGGTTACATATTAGATGCCCTGGTTACAGCTATCCATAAATACCAACAAATCTCATACACTGGCTATCGAAGACGCCCTGCTTAATGCAGGTGCAGCTTCCATTACCTTCAAAGAACATATTCCTTTTGGTGAAAGTGAAAAGCCCATCCTCGAACCCGGGGTACATGAAACACCTTTGTGGAACAATACTCGGATCATCGGTCTGTTTAATACCAATATTAATATCCAATCTGTTAACTGGATATTGGATCAACACCTTAACAAAAACCACCACTACCATTGGGAACCATTAGAAGATAAGGATTGGGAACGTGAATGGATAAAAAATTACCAGCCTATTCAATGTGCTGACACACTCTGGGTCTGCCCCAGTTGGATAGAACCTCCTGATCCTGAAGCCACTAATGTCCTGCTGGACCCAGGTCTGGCATTCGGCACAGGCACACACCCCACTACCTTTTTGTGCATGCAATGGTTAGCAACTCAAGCATGCTCTGATATAAGGGTTGTGGATTACGGCTGCGGCTCAGGCATTTTAGGTATCGCGGCCTTATTGCTTGGAGCAAAACAGGCTGTCGGTATCGATATAGACCCCCAGGCGCTACTCGCCACTCAAAATAATTTACAGCGCAATCATTTATCAACCGATAAATTTACAGTGTATCCGCCTGAAAACTGCCCTCAAACAACGGCAGATATCGTGCTGGCCAATATACTGGCAGGCCCTCTGGTTGAGCTGGCAGAGACCATCATTAATCTAGTCTCTCCCAATGGTAAGATCTGTCTTTCTGGCATTCTCTCTGAACAGGCACAGAGCGTGATCAACGCATATTCCCACGTCATTCACTTTGATCCAATAGCATACAAAGAGGAATGGGTAAGACTCAGTGGTCGCAGGCTATAATAGCCTTAGCTCACTCCTGATAAGTAAAACATAACACTATGGTCTCTAGCACTCACATCATTACCCGCTGTCCACAATGTAATATGGCATTTCGTGTGACCCAAGAAGTGCTTAAGGTCGCTGCGGGCACCGTTCGTTGCGGCTCATGCTTAAACATATTCGATGCCCACAACGCTATCGTTGACAAGAAATCCAACATCCCCGTTAACAAACCAAAATCAGTCACATCCCAGTCAAAGCGAATAGACGCCAATGACGAAAGTTGGGCACTGGATTTATTAAAGGAGCCAGATCATCCAACGCCTACCACTCATAAAAATCAACCACAAAAAAAAATAGACGCAAAACAAACCAAGCAGACGTCAACAAGCCAACAAACACCCAAAACTGCTGTAATCGAAAAGACGAATACGAAAATAGACGTATCCAGCGATGAGCAAGCCTCTCAAGCAAAACAACTGAGTGATACCAACACCTTGCTGAATAACATAGAGCTTGATCCCATAGAATTTCATGAAGAATATCAATCATCAAATTGGCCCTGGATGATTGGTGTTACCTTAATGTCACTATTGTTAATAGCACAAGTTGCCTGGATACGCTTCGATGAACTCAGTCTTCGTCGTCCCTACCGCAGTCATTATGCTAATGCTTGCTATGTCTTAGGCTGTCAGCTACCACCTCTGGTTAGCATTAAACACATACAAGCTCAACATGTGGTTGTTAGGAGCCATCCGGAAATAAGCCATGCTCTCATAGCTGATGCCACTATCATCAACAGAGCAGACTTTGAGCAACCCTATCCGGGATTACAACTGAGGTTTCTAAACATTCACGGAAAAACCGTAGCCAGCCGTAGCTTTCAGCCTGATGACTATCTCAGAGGGGATTTGATGAATGCGTCAATTATGCCCGTTGCTCAACCGATACAACTTTCACTAGCGATCGTTGACCCCGGTGAAAGTGCGGTTAATTACGAAATGAACATTGTGCCTACTTTGGCTCAAAGTAATAAAAAGTGAGATTTTTTGCTTCCATCAATACTACGGTGACGGTATTATAACCACCCTTTGTAAAAACCGATCTTGCAGTTTCATTGACTCAAAAAATGCGACTGGGGGGTACGTTACTGTTTGTGAAAACAATAAAAACGATATGTAGGACCGGTTTGCGCAGCAATCTGTAAAAAGTAACCTGTAAAAGTACTATTATTTTCATGTTTCAAATAGGTAACTGGGATATCCAACATCCAACGATACTAGCACCTATGGCAGGTATAACAGATGCTCCCTTTCGACACGTGTGTCGTCAGTTAGGCGTCGGTATGACCGTATCGGAAATGATTACCTCTGATGAGCGTTTATGGTCCAGACGTAAAAGTCAACAACGATTATCTTTGCAACACCGGGATCATAACAACAAACAACAGGAGCTTGAATCTAACATTACAATAACAGAACCTCGATCCGTGCAGTTAGCAGTTAGCAGTTAGCAGGTAGTGATCCACAGATGATGGCCGATGCCGCCATATCAAACGAAGCCATGGGAGCACAGATTATTGATATTAATATGGGTTGTCCAGCTAAAAAAGTCTGTAAAAAAGCCGCGGGGTCCGCTTTATTAAAAGATGAAATTTTAGTCAAAAATATTCTTACCGCTGTCGTGAATGCTGTGTCCATTCCGGTAACGTTAAAAATTCGCACAGGTTGGAGCAAAGAGCAACGTAATGGTGTAACGATTGCGCGTATCGCCGAAGAGTCTGGTATTCGCGCACTGGCAGTACATGGCCGCACCAGAGCCTGTGCGTTTAAAGGCAATGCAGAATACGATACCATGGCTGAAATAGTACATCGTACTCGTATTCCCGTTTTTGCCAACGGTGACATCAATTCACCAGAAAAGGCCAAACAGGTATTAGATTATACGGGAGCTACCGCCGTCATGATTGGTCGTGCTGCACAAGGGAACCCTTGGATATTTCGCGAAATTGATCATTATTTGTCAACCGGAAATCATCTGGCCAAACCGACGACAACAGAGTGGTATTCAATATTGAAAACACACTTAACAAAGTTACACCATTTCTATGGTGACTTAATGGGTGTTAAAATTGCGCGTAAACACGTTGGCTGGTATTTAAAACGGCAGGCTATTAACAGTCGCGTCAAACAGGAGGTTAATGCCAATACTAATAATGACGCTGGTGATCATTCGAGCCGTCATTATGAAAGGTTCAGACAATATTTTAATCGCATCGAATCACCACAAGAGCAACACGATGCTGTACAAGATTTCTTTTTGCAGTACCTATTAATAACAGAAGAATTAAACGAGGAAATATCCGTATGAGTACCGCCGAACCCACACTATTAGATCAACAAGCAACTGCCTCAGTAACCAATATCAATAAAACAGCACAAGAGCAATCTCTTCGCGCTTGTGTTGAAACCACGATGGAAAATTATTTTAGACATCTTGATGGGCAACCAGTTAACGATGTTTACAATATGGTACTGGCTGAAATTGAGACACCTTTATTGGAAGTCATCATGAAACACACGCGTCAAAACCAAACTAAAGCATCTGAAATACTCGGTCTTAATCGCGGTACTCTGCGTAAAAAATTGAAGCAATACGGCTTACTATAAACTCAGTGCTATTATCCCTCAAGGGGTGAGTGTAATCACTTATCCCCTTTTATTTGTATGGCAAATCTTTTTAATACAAAGCAAGATTGTTACCATTATTGTATAAACGCCATACAGCAATACTCAATCTCTAAATATCGGTCCCAGGGTTCTGGTTTCTAAAACTAGGCCACCAAAAACACATGGCTAATGCGAAACCAGTCTTCCACACACTCTTTTTTTACTTAGGATTTTTCACATGTCTAATACAGACCTTGTTCCCATTAAACGCGCACTGATCAGCGTTTCCGATAAATCGGGCATTGTTGAATTTGCTCAGGCACTACATCAACAACAGGTAGACATTTTGTCAACGGGTGGCACTTACCGCTTACTCTGTGACAATCATATTCCAGCTATCGAAGTCTCCGATTACACGGGTTTTCCTGAGATGATGGATGGCCGAGTCAAAACACTTCACCCCAAAATTCACGGTGGCATCCTAGCAAGACGGGGTATCGACTCTCAAATAATGAATGAGCACGATATTCATGATATTGACATGGTTGTTGTGAACCTTTACCCATTTGAACAAACCATTACCAAAGAAGACTGCTCTTTGGAGCAGGCCATTGAAAATATCGACATTGGCGGTCCCACCATGGTGCGCGCAGCCGCTAAAAATCATGCTTACGTTAACATTATTGTCAATTCGAGTGATTACAGCCAGATACTCTCAGAAATGGAAAACAACCATGGCTGTACAAGCTATGCAACGCGTTTTGATCTGGCTGCCAAAGCCTACGAACACACCGCAGCATACGACGGTATGATTGCCAATTACTTTGGCCGTTTGGTTCCTGGAGGTAATGAGAATTTTCCACGAACATTTAACTCACAGTTTGTCAAAAGCCAAGACATGCGCTATGGAGAAAACCCTCATCAAAAAAGTGCTTTTTATGTAAAATCTCACGCAAAAGAAGCTAGCATTTCAACCGCTAAGCAACTACAAGGCAAAGCTTTATCCTTCAACAATATTGCCGATACCGATGCAGCATTGGAAACTGTCAAACTCTTTGATGAGCCCGCTTGTGTTATTGTTAAACATGCAAACCCTTGTGGTGTTGCAATTGATAATAACTTACTGGATGCCTATGAAAAAGCATTTGCCACTGACCCAGAATCCGCCTTTGGCGGTATTATCGCCTTTAATCGCGAACTTGATGGCACGACAGCAAAAACTATTGTCGACAAACAATTTGTTGAAGTTATCATTGCACCCACAATTAGCGATGAAGCCATTGCAGCAGTCGCAGCAAAACACAATGTTCGTCTCCTCGCTTGTGGTCAATGGCAAGAGGCCACCGACATACTGGATGTCAAACGCGTTAATGGTGGCCTACTGGTACAGGAACGTGATCTCGGCACGATCAGTCGTAGCAATTTAACCATCGTCACCAAACGTCAACCCACCGAAGACGAAATCCGCGATATGCTCTTCACCTGGAAAGTCGCTAAAATGGTGAAATCCAATGCTATTGTATACGCAAAAGGTGGACGCACTATCGGTGTTGGTGCAGGACAAATGAGCCGTGTCAATTCAGCGAGAATAGCTGCGATTAAGGCAGAACAGGCAGGGTTGGAAGTACAAGGCTCTGTCATGGCGAGTGACGCCTTTTTTCCATTCCGTGACGGGATGGATAATGCCGCCAATGTTGGCATCAGCTGCGTCATTCAACCAGGAGGCTCTATCAAAGACGACGAAGTGATTGCAGCTGCCAATGAACATGACATAGCAATGGTATATACAGGAATGAGACATTTTAGACATTGATTGCCACCTGAGTCCTCAGATATCAACGGTTTAAAAAAACAAGGGATCTTACGTCTTACAAAAAACAGGTAATTACTATGAATATTCTTATCGTGGGCTCTGGTGGTCGCGAACATGCACTGGCCTGGAAAGCCGCCCAAGGAGAAGGGGTTAATAAAGTATTTGTTGCCCCTGGTAATGCCGGTATAGAGCTGGAAGATAAGCTAGAAAATGTCGCTATCGATGTGATGGCCTTTGAAGCTCTGGCTGATTTTGCAGACGCCAATAATGTTGAATTAACCATCATTGGGCCTGAAATGCCATTGGTTAACGGCATCGTTGATTATTTTCAATCACGCCATTTAAAATGTTTTGGCCCTAGCCAAGGCGCCGCACAACTGGAAGGTTCTAAATCATTTACCAAAGACTTTTTAGCTCGCCACCATATTCCCACCGCAGATTATAAAACCTTTACGGAAGTAGAACCCGCGTTAGCTTATTTGCAACAACAAGGCGCACCGATTGTTGTAAAAGCCGATGGTCTTGCTGCCGGCAAAGGCGTGATTGTTGCGGAAACATTAGCTCAAGCAGAAGATGCTGTGCGTAATATCTTATCAGGCAATGCTTTTGGTGATGCGGGCTGCAAAGTTATTATCGAAGAGTTTTTAGTGGGCGAGGAAGCTAGCTTTATTGTCATGGTCGACGGCAAAAACAGCTTAACCATGGCAACCAGTCAGGACCATAAACGGGTAGGCAACGGCGATACCGGACCGAATACAGGTGGTATGGGTGCGTATTCCCCAGCCCCGGTTGTCACAGCTGAAGTCCATCAACGCATTATGGATGAGGTGATCAATCCAACCGTTACTGGTATGGCCAGTGAAGGTAATGATTACGTTGGCTTTCTATACGCAGGATTAATGATTACCAAAGAAGGCATACCAAAAGTGATTGAATATAACTGCCGCTTTGGTGACCCTGAAACACAACCCATTATGCTGCGTTTACAATCAGACCTTCCAGCTCTTTGCCTCAGTGCATTAAATGGCGAACTTGACCAGTGCAACATTCAGTGGGACCCTCGCCCATCCGTTGGCGTTGTCTTGGCGGCAAGCGGTTACCCGGCAGATTATAACAAGGGCGATGTTATTCAAGGTTTATCCGGTGATACATCGAATAGTAAAGTTTTTCACGCTGGAACCAAAATGAACGATGGACAGATAGTAACCAATGGTGGCAGAGTACTTTGTGCTACAGCCGTTGGTCATACCGTAACAGAAGCACAGATTAACGCTTACCAACTCGCGGCAACCATTAGTTGGGATGGCATGTTTTATCGAGATGATATTGCTTATCGCGCTATAGCACGTGAGTCATAAATGCTAAACAACATGATGGTGTCCAAGTTTTATTGTTAGTACAATATCATCCAGAAAAAGCGTTCGGCATCAAGGATCGGACGTTAAACAACCCTCGCAGAGGCTGACATGAATACTCGCCACTACTCGTTCTTCGACCGCCTGATTACCCAAGGAGACAATGCCTTACGCACCCTTAGCACTGGCAATAAAGCGTATGGTGTTCCTTCTCCTGCATCTACCGTCAGTGAAGGTGAGCTTAGCGCCAAAGAACGTCGACACGCAGCAAGCCTAATGCGTGTTAATCATACAGGAGAAGTCTGTGCACAAGCCCTCTACCAAGGACAATCATTAACCGCCCAATTACCCCATGTACGCCAGGAAATGGAACAGGCCGCTAAGGAAGAAGTAGATCACCTCAACTGGTGTGATGAAAGGCTAAAGCAATTAGATAGTCACACCAGCGTTCTCAACCCACTTTTTTATGGCTTGTCATTTGGTATGGGAGCATTAGCGGGTATCATTGGAGATCAAATCAGTCTTGGTTTTGTCGCTGCTACAGAAGAAAAAGTCTGTCAGCATTTGGAAACGCATATACAACAACTCCCCGACGACGATAATAAAAGCCGTGCCATTGTTAAACAAATGTTAAAAGATGAAGCCCGCCATCAACAGGCAGCCATTGACGCTGGCGGGAGTGAATTTCCCATCCCGGTAAAATTGGGTATGACGTTAATGTCTAAAATAATGACCAAGACCACGTATCATATATAAAGTGCGCCTCACGCAAGGAGTTTTCTTTATGCCTCAACTTAAGTCTATCGAAGTGGAAACCGCTCCTGAACCTACTGCATCGGTTATCTGGCTTCATGGCCTCGGTGCTAATGGACACGACTTTGAGCCCATTGTCCCAGATTTACAATTACCTCTGGCCGTACGATTTATTTTTCCACATGCTCCCAATATTCCAGTAACGGTTAATGGTGGTATGGTGATGCCTGCTTGGTACGATATTCTGGCAATAGATATTGATCGATGTATCGATACAGAACAAATCATAGCATCATCACAAGCGATTGGAGAATTCATCGAACAGGAAATTGACCGAGGCATTGATAGCCAGCAAATTATTCTTGCTGGCTTTTCTCAAGGAGGAGCAGTAGCTTACCAAACAGCTTTCAGCTATCCTAAACCACTAGCAGGTATTATGGCGTTATCCACTTATTTTGCGACTAAAGACAGTATCAATATTAGCCAGGCCAACCGTAGGCTACCGGTGTTTATTGGTCATGGTTCGATGGACAACGTAGTACCTGAAGTACTAGGCCAACAGGCAAACACTATTCTGGAAGAGATGGGACCCCCAATAGACTACTTTACTTACCCAATACCTCACAGTATTTGTCAGGAAGAAATTCAGGATATTTCAGTTTGGTTACAAAAATGTTTGTGCTAAACGTTCGTCCAACCTAGCGACTTAAGCTAACCCAAGCCATGTCCTAATAACACAAAAAGCTATACTGGATTTTTTAATATCTTGGGTTATCGCCCAAATAGTCTACAACTGTTAGCCGTAGTAGCCTCTGTTATCGTCTCCAGTGATTGCTGTCGTAGTTCAGCCAAAGTGGCAGCTATTTCAATAATGCGGAGTGGACTATTAGGCTGCCCTTGATAACCTGACAAAGGCATATCTGGAGAATCTGTTTCTATTAATAAAGACGCTAATGGCATTGCCTTTACCATTTTACGTGTTTTATGTGCTCGGGGATAAGTGATGCTGCCGCCGATTCCAAGGTGAAAACCCTGATTCCAATATTGTTTCGCCAATTCAATGCTACCACTAAAACCATGGATAACGCCTCCCCTGGGAGGCTGGTATCTTTTCAGTAGCTGTAGGGTTTCATTATGAGCCTGACGTACATGAATAATTAATGGCATAGAAACCTCAACCGCCATTTGCAAGTGAGCCTCAAAGACCACTTGCTGTTTTTCCAATGGCAGATCAATCACAGCGTCTAAACCACACTCCCCCAACGCTACACACTGTGGAAACTTAAGTGCAGCCAACCATTGCTCAGTCTCAGGTAGTACTGCCGATGCCAACCACCATGGGTGGATGCCCGCGGCCATGAGTATTCCTGGATACTGCTCGGTTATTGCCTGAGCACGCAACCATTGTTTAGGATGAATCCCAGGAATAAGGAGTTGCTGAATATTTTTTTCAAGACAGGCTGACCATAAGGATCTACGAGTATCATCAAATACCTCAAAATCAAAATGGCAATGGCTATCAAAAAAGTGGGGAGACATAAATATCTATTAAGTTAGCGTATGATGATTAACAAGCCACGGTATTCTAACAAACAGTCCTTACAATACTTGCTCTTACTTTAACCTGGGTTATGCATTGCGCACGAAAAAGATAGATGACGGTGCAGAGTGAAAATACTCCCCCTGCTCTTCATCCCTTCACTAATACTCACTACGATCATCATCATTCTACCCCTATTTCAGCACACTCATCTCGAGCATTATTAAAAATGATAACTATTATCATTTACATTATTATTTAAAAGCTGTATTCTGCTGCCACGCTAATCGTATCTGACCTACGCTAAAAGCCGTGTATTCAGCATCTTGCAAAAACTATGTTGCTCAGGTAACGATATGCCTCTAATGCACTATTTTCACTTAAAAACACCCACTTAAAGGCATTAAAATGAAATACATAGTGTTACTTTTTATTTGTTTTCTGCCCGCTTCGCAAGCTTATGCCACCAGCAAGATACAAGTATTAAACCATTATGCCGACTTGGCTCAAGCCATGTATCAAGACTCGTTGACAACTGCCGAGGCGTTACAACAATCATTACAAATACTGACTCAACAACCAACCGCTACACACCTGAAAGCAGCCCGCCAAGCCTGGAAAACAGCTCGTATTCCTTATCAACAAACGGAAGTGTATCGCTTTGGTAATGCCATTGTTGATGACTGGGAAGGCAAGGTCAATGCCTGGCCACTGGATGAAGGTTTAATCGACTATGTGGCGCCCAGTTATGGTTCAAAATCGGAAGATAATCCGCTGTATACGACCAATATTATTGCTAACAAACAGATCAAACTATCTGGTGAAACGATTAATACTAGCGAGATTACCAAACAACTGTTAAGTAATACCTTGCATGAAATAGACGGCATCGAAGCTAATGTAGCAACGGGCTACCACGCCATCGAATTCCTGTTATGGGGACAGGATTTAAACGGTACTAACGCTGGTTCGGGTAACCGTTCAGCCAGTGACTTTGATATTTATAACTGTTCTTGGGGAAACTGTAAACGCCGTTCACAATACCTCTTGACCGCTGGCAAGTTACTACTGGATGACCTACGCTGGATGGTGTCACAATGGGATACCAACGGTGCAGCTAGAACGGCTCTACTAAAAGGCCAAAACACCGGCATTCGTAGTATCTTTATCGGCATGGGCAGCCTGTCTTATGGTGAATTGGCAGGGGAACGTATCAAGCTCGGTATTTTACTGCATGACCCGGAAGAAGAACACGACTGCTTTAGTGATAATACCCACTACTCTCATTACTACAATATTTTAGGCATTCAAAATGTTTACACGGGCACCTATAAAACCATAAATGGGGAAATATTATCCGGTCCTAGCATTGCCTCCCTAGTAGCAGATAAAAACAAAACGGCTGACCAACAACTACGTAATAGCATTGCTGCATCACTAGCAGCAGCTCAAGTGATTGTTGACAGTGCGGAAAAAAAAAGGCGTTGCTTATGATCAACTACTGGCCGAAGGTAATGAGGTTGGTAATGCAAAAGTTATGGACATTGTTGATGCTTTATTAACACAGACAAAAGCCATAGAGAGTGCTGTTTCCTCATTGGGGCTGACCGCTATCGCATTTGAAGGGTCGGAACTTCTGGACTCTCCTGTTGCTGTTTTTAAATAACAATAACCACCATATGACTTGCCTAAAAAAGCGACGACAATATTACCATTGCAGTCGTTTGACTATACAGCGTTATATCATGATGATTGCGAAAAAAAATTTTTTACAACTTACCATCCTGTTTTCATTCAGTATTGGCTTACCCTCAACCAATATGGCTGATGATGCCGCTATTCTTGCACCAACAAAAGACTTTTCAAAAGCCGAAAAATATGAAGCACTCCCAGCAGGGAGCTTGACCCACCATAAAATCTTAAACCAACATACATTTTCTCATGCTTCTGCCAATATGAGTTTCGAACGTGAACTGGATTTTAAACTGGGCAATGCTATTTTTAAACGAATTTGGATCACAGCACCTGCGTCCACACAAAGCAGCGACGGACTAGGACCACTATTTAATAGCCGCTCCTGCCAAAGTTGCCATATTAAAGATGGACGAGGGCACCCACCGCAAAATGCACAAGACAATCGAGTATCTATGCTCATACGTCTAGCCATCCCGCCTCAAAATGATCAACAAAAAAGACTGCTTGCGGCTGGAAAAATGAATAGCATTGGCGACCCGACCTATGGTAGTCAACTACAAGACCACTCTATAACAGGTCTCCACGCAGAGGGGAAATTCAACATTCATTATACAGAATCACTGGTCACTTTAAGCGATGGAGAAACTGTCCGTCTCCGAAAACCTAAGTACACAATCAAGCCATTATTCAATGGTCCACTACATCCGCAGATCATGATATCGCCTCGTATCGCTCCACAAATGATTGGTTTGGGTTTACTGGAAGCGATCAGTGCCGATGATATTGAGCGGCAAGCCGACCCTGACGATCAAAATCAGGATGGTATTTCAGGGAAAGCACAAAAAGTATGGAGCATCGAGTCTCAAACACTTATGTTGGGACGCTTTGGCCACAAGGCGGGAATGCCCAACTTAAATCAACAAAATCAGGGGGCATTTAACAATGATATTGGCCTTTCTGTACCCCTGTTTCCATCAGCAACAGGAGATTGTACTTCCAAACAGGCTGAATGTTTACAACAAACAAATGGCAACTCCGCTCAATTCGACCATCTTGAAGTCAGCCGACAAATGACAGACTTAGTCCTACACTATACCCGTAATCTTGCCGTCCCTGCACGCAGAGAGGTAAACCACCCGGATGTACTGGCAGGAAAAGCGTTATTTTATCACAGTGGCTGTATAGACTGTCACACACCCAAATATATTACGCCACGCGATACTGCACACGTGGAGCAATCCCGCCAACTCATATGGCCCTATACCGATTTATTACTCCATGATATGGGTGAAGGACTGGCAGATAATTTAACAGAAGCACAAGCTAATGGTCGCGAGTGGAAAACACCACCATTATGGGGAATAGGTTTAACACCACGGGTCAATGGACACAGTTTCTATTTACACGATGGCCGTGCACGTAATTTACTGGAAGCTATTTTATGGCATAGTGGTGAAGCAGAACCCGCCAAACAACATGTAATATCCATGAGCAAAAAAGAACGTCAACAGCTTATTCGGTTCGTAAAATCCTTATAATAAAATGATTATCAATACCGCATTTATCTATCAGTTTACTCTTCTGTTTTCTACTCACCAATAGTACTCACAGTAGCAACGACCAACCACCCTATTATTCTTCGCGATAACACAGAGGTTGTCAGTACCCAGCAAAAACACACTCCCCATACTATACAACTAGATCATATCTGTCTTATAGGCTATATTTAATGTAAGACCCCCTCCTACTTAAATAAAGTAATCGGTGAATGGCACTACAGTTGGAAGACCTCACGATTCCTATTTGGATTTATGATATTGACCATTATCGTATCCATTGGGCCAATCAGGCGGCACTTGCTCTTTGGGAAAGTGACTCTGATGAAGAGTTATATTCCCGAAATTTTCAATTACCCATGTCCGATGCCCTCCAGGAAAGCCTGATAGAGTTTCAAAACACGTTTAAGCAAGGATATAGCCTATCACATAGCTGGCACTATTCACCAAAAGGTATTGATAAACATGCATTTTGCAAACTCTCCGGCTACCAGTTTGAAGATGGCCGTATTGGCATGCTAGTCGAAGCATTACCTATCGATAAATTAAACTACGATATGCAAGTAGGGCTCACTGTCATGATATCTGACTATACAGAGGACGGCACCTTTATCAGCGGCAATACACCATTTTTACAAACCATGGGAAATAACATTGACACACTGGATGATATTATTAAAGACCCTTCAGCACTGAAAACCCTATACCGTAGTTTATCTCAATCCGGTCGTATTGAAACAGACCTTCTCATGCAAGGCGTTAGAAAAACCCGCTGGTATCACGTAATTGCTATCAACTCACAACGAGACGCCAATAAAAAGAAAATAATACTTCACCAATACGATATTCATCAACGTAAAGTCAGCGAATTAACCCTGGCTCGGGAATCCTTATCTGATGCTCTTACCGGACTACTCAATCGGTGGGGGCTGGACCAACGCTTGGAGGAATTATGTCACCAAAAACGGCCATTCGTTCTCTATTACATTGATCTAGATGGTTTTAAATTAATCAATGATTCTTTTGGTCACACAGCAGGAGACCAAGTACTACAAACTGTCGCAGATCGTTTGCTCAACTATCTCCCTGACGATAGTCTGATATGTCGGTTTGGTGGTGATGAGTTCGTCACCGCAGTACCTCTGGAAAACATCAGCACAACTCAGGGAGATCTGGCCAGCACCCTCATCAATGTACTGTCTGATAGTTACCACGATTACAAACCACATACCATGACATTATCAGCTAGTGTTGGTTTTGCGCAATACCCGGCAGATTCCCATCAAATACACGATATTATTCTATACGCCGATGCGGCCATGTATCAGGCCAAGCATCAGGGAAAGCGTCGATATATTCAATACCAGACAGGTATGGAGCAAACCATACGCCGACAAAGTATTCTATCGCAACACTTATACTATGCGGAGAGTAATAAAGAACTCTCCCTCCACTATCAGCCTATCTGGGATTTTTCGGTAAATAGCGCCGGGCGTATTGTTTCCTTTGAAGCATTATTGCGTTGGCATCATCACGAGTTAGGCTGGGTACCTCCAGAAGAAATTATTCAGGTCGCAGAAGAAATTGGTATTATTGCGGATATTGAACGTTGGGTAGCCCGTCAGGCGCTCTCCGACCTATCGATTTTGCGCCAACATGTCACGGCTGAAGCTAGCATGGCTATCAATATTTCTGCAGTTCATCTATTAGAAACCAGCCTCCCTGATTTTTTACTTAAACTGTTACAGGAAAAAAACCTTTATCCTGATGACCTGACGGTTGAATTAACAGAAAGCACTCTGATAGAAGACATTGACAAGGAAAATAGTACTGTACGGAACTTAGTAAAAGCGGGTGTCAAAATCAGTATTGATGACTTCGGTACAGGATACTCTTCCCTAGCTTATTTGCACCACATACCGGCCACCACGGTAAAAATTGACCGTTCATTTGTCGAACAGATTGAAGACAGCAGCAAAACTATCCAGCATATTTATCAACTCATAAAAACCCACAATATGCAGACGATCATTGAAGGGGTTGAAACTCAACAACAAAAAGACAAGTTAATTGAGTGTGGCATTCACTTTCATCAAGGATACCTCTTGGGAAAACCAAAACCACTATCATTCTATATTAAACATCAAGATAAGTTTAATTGATTCCTGTCTTAGTAGTAAATGATTCAAGGCCGAATACATTAACCTTCTTAGGCAAGACATTTAAGCACCCAAACGGGTTATTTTGCTGATCTGCCCTTGTGTTATGCTTTAACTTTCGCTAACGTGCGACAGACTTTCCCAAGCACTATTATCGAGGTATCCTTATGGCCCAATACGTTTTTACCATGAACCGTGTCAGCAAAGTTGTCCCCCCAAAGCGTGAGATTTTAAAAGATATTTCTCTCTCATTTTTTCCTGGCGCAAAGATTGGCGTACTCGGTTTAAACGGCTCGGGTAAATCCTCACTATTACGAATTATGGCTGGCATCGATCAAGACTATAATGGCGAAGCCCGCCCAATGCCCAATATCAAAGTAGGCTACCTGCCACAAGAACCGGAGCTTGACGAACATAAAGACGTCCGGGGCAATGTAGAAGATGGAGTACGCGAAGCGCTTGATGCCCTTTTAGGTCTGGAAGATGTCTATGCAGCCTACTCAGAACCTGATGCAGACTTTGATGAGCTGGCTAAAAAACAGGAGCATTTTGAGAATGTCATCCAGACCTGGGATGCCTATAACCTGGATAATAAATTAGAACAGGCTGCCGATGCTCTGCGCCTACCACCCTGGAATGCTGATATCAGCAAACTATCAGGTGGAGAAAAACGTCGAATTGCTCTGTGTCGCTTACTCTTGTCCAGGCCTGACATGCTGTTGTTAGACGAACCCACCAATCACCTGGATGCTGAATCTGTCTTTTGGTTGGAGCGCTTCCTTCAAGAATTTAATGGAACGGTAGTGGCTATTACCCATGACCGCTATTTCCTTGATAATGCAGCAGGATGGATTTTAGAATTGGATAGAGGCCACGGCATCCCTTATGAAGGAAACTATTCTGCTTGGCTTGAAGCCAAAGAAGCCCGATTAGTACAGGAAGCCCGCACCGAAGCTTCACACCAAAAAGCCATTAAAGCAGAATTGGAGTGGGTACGCCAAAACCCGAAGGGTCGCCAAGCAAAAAACAAAGCCCGTTTACAACGTTTTGATGAGCTGCAATCCCAAGAGTTTCAAACCCGTAATGAAACTAACGAAATCTATATTCCACCAGGTGAACGTTTAGGCGACAAAGTGATTGAATTTCATAATGTCAGCAAAAGTTATGATAATCGCCTGTTAATTGACAACCTCAGTTTAAATATCCCGAAAGGGGCTATCGTTGGGATCGTTGGCGGTAATGGAGCGGGCAAATCAACTCTGTTTAGCATGATTAATGGCACGGAAACACCAGATAATGGTGAAATTATCATAGGGGAAACCGTCAAAGTTGCCTACATTGAACAAGGCCGCGAAAACCTGAACAATGATCAAAATGTTTGGCAAGCCGTTTCTGGTGGTGCAGATATTCTGACGATTGGCAGCTACGAAGTCAGTTCTCGCTCCTATGTAGGCCGTTTTAATTTTAAGGGCTCAGACCAACAAAAACGCGTGGGTGATTTATCAGGTGGTGAGCGTGGCCGTCTACATCTAGCCAACACCCTTAAACAGGGAGCGAACGTTTTACTACTCGATGAACCCTCTAATGACCTTGACGTTGAAACTTTACGGGCACTAGAAGACGCTCTACTAAACTTCCCAGGCTGCGCACTAGTTGTCTCGCATGACCGCTGGTTCCTTGATCGCATCGCGACACATATACTGGCTTATGAAGGTAACAGTGAAATTGTATTCTTTGAAGGCAACTACACAGAATACCATGAAGACTTATTACAGCGTAAAGGAGATAAATCACAGCCACAAAGAATGAAATATAAGCCACTTAGACGTTAATGTTCTGCGCGCTGTTGGAGATCCAACACTAAACCAAGAATCGCTTCATGCACATTCAATAGGTTGCTCATTATGGGGAGCTATATCGCTAAAGCACTATAAAACGATATCCTTCATATCCTCAGAAAATCACTGATCAACAGGGAGGGGCCTATTAGTCACTCCCATTAACTGATAACGATAAAACAGACAACACCTACTGAGATGAAAGACTGACTTAATCAACCTGTGTGTAAAAGAGGTCTTACTCACTACCGACTAACCTTACAGCACTGACATCAATATCCTTCTCAACAACAACTTTTCTCTCTCTCTTGTAATAAATAACCCCCTAATGCTTTAACGGATAAGTGGCTAATATCGATATCGGCCTTCAACGCAACAGGCTTTTCATCTAAATATAATAGGTCTTCTCCAACGGAGCTTAACGATAAATTATCTACATTAGGGAATTTAAATACTGGGGCTTGCACAGGCTTTTCTGCTGCATTAACAATATTTCCCTCCTGTGGGGCAAGAGTGAGCTGGCAATCAACAATAGACAGCGGATTTTGCTTTATAGAGCTAGAGAGGCGCACACCAGGTTCTGCCAATTTCCACTGCTCCCATGCTACTGGAGGCATATTAGATTGCATACCTGATAATTGCTGATTACTCGTTTGCAAAAAATTCTCAGGTGATTTTTTGGCGGACACCTGCGCTTTTATTTGTACTACCATACCAATGTGAGTAAGAATTTTTTGATATTTCTCTGCTGTGATTTGGTCAAGATTTTTTTTAAGTTTTACCGCTTTGGGTTGAAACAACTGATTTATTTTTTCAGCATCCAGCTTAAATAATTCCATCGCTTTTTGTTTCACATGGCCCAATGGCATACCATCGGCAGTTTTACCTGTAAAAACAATATCAAACTTTTGTTTCTTGCTCATTAACACAACCTCACAGGCAAGTGGATTGACAACATCTCAAAGCAAACTTAACATCGCTTAAAACTAAACCCATTATGAATTGACTCTATACATCATCCAACTGATGATCCATATCTAATGCCGGCATTTCACTAGAGACTTGACCAACCACTCTTGCAGGAACGCCCACCGCTGTCTGACGGGCAGGGATATTGTCGAGTACAACACTGCCTGAACCAATTTTAACTCCTTCACCCAACTCAATATTCCCTAATACTTTAGAACCCGCTCCCAGTAACGCCCCCTGACGAATAACTGGGTGCCGATTTCCACAGCTAACATCACCACCTTCTAGGGTAATTTCATGCAGCATAGAAGCATCTCTTTCGATCATAGCCGTTTCACCAATAATAACGCCTATCGCATGATCAATCATTACACCTCCAGCAATCGAAGCCGCTGGATGAATGTCCAGATCAAACTGCTCAAAAATACGACCCTGCATATAACTAGCCAACAACGTACGACCCTGCAACCATAACCAATGGGCAATACGATAAGTCTGAACAGCATGATAACCTTGGAAATAGAGAAACGGCGTAATATATTCACCACAAGCCGGGTCACGAGTATAGTGAGCCAATAAATCTTGTAGCATGCGCTCTTCAATGCTAGGGTCACTAACCATAGCCTGTTGAAATACACTCCTTAAGGTCATTGCAGGAACATCATCTGTCGCAATATGGTTAGACAAGTAAAAGCTAATAGCCGAAGAAAAATCACTATGGTTGAGGATATTACTATGAAAAAAGCTAGCCATTAGTGGCTCGTTCGCGCTCGCCTTTTGGGCTTCCACACGCATCACCTTCCACATTTGTTCGGCCTCGCAGGATAGGTTATTAGTCTTATTACTAACTGCGGTCATAATATTTTGTATTTTGCTTGTTAAATATTAGAACCGCCAAGCCCGTTAAAATAGTACTACGATGGCATTCTAATAAAGCGGGCATATATAATACCAAGATTTTCCAATAAGGTTGACTTTTCTTCTATAATCTGCAAGTTATTTAACTGCTCACGTATCAATGATAGTGACAAGTGTTGTTCATACTCACTGGAGACTGGGCTATAACTTAAGTGCCAAAGCTCAGGGGCAACGCCATCATGATCATGCAAATAGGGGCGGAAAAATGCTAACGAGTCTGGTTGCTGTAAATATTTGGATAACCACTCTATCATCGGAGCAAAGGGACCACTTCCTGTGTACTCATTCGGGTGTAACTGAGGTTGATAGTCCTTGCTAACTGCAGCGGCATCATAAATATCACAATCAGTCCCCCAATGGTGTCTTGAAGCACCCGGCAACGCTGACCAGCGCAAAATCGCCATCACTTTTTCCAGGCTGGACAATGAATGAATATCTAGTTCATCGCCACGGCTATCTAATACGGCGCGCAAACCACGGCATTTATCATTCCATATCCCTAACTGTCGCTCAAAACTACGGAAACCACTGGTAACACGCAACTGAAAACCCGCTTGTCGTGCATGCTGAATTAATGTCATTAGAGGTGCAATAACGCCCTGGTGCATCCGGACACCCTGGTGATCTGGTAGTGTTTGCAGGTGATCTTCGTTCTGCCCCAATAGCTGCCACTCTAATAGCGATGACATAAACCAATATACTCCACATCAAAGAACTAGCTCTAGTATTGCAGATTCGCCCTAAGACTGTAGCACAATTATTCACAAAAGAAATTACGTGGCATAAAAATAATTAAAGAACTGAAATTATTATGAGCAAGAAACTGAATAAGTGATCGAAGTTAAAAAAGCTTGGCCCTATTGACGCCTGCCTATGTATCGGCAGCATATTCATGTCTCCGCAGCCATACTGTAGCATTTGCTGGATATGCATTGGAACGATCTAGATCACCATATTAAGCATGAAAGTAAGCTGCTTAATGAAGAGGCCCATTTAACGAAGTCGACTTAGGCCGAGTCTGTTGACATTTCATCTTGGCCATTACTATACGTAAAAGACTAACAGACTCTAGACACTGATAGCTAGCCTGTCGACTAAAACAATCTCACCCTCTCCTATTTGCGCTCCATAAGCTAGCACCTCTACCCCTACACTCAAAGCTTGACGGAGCGTCTGCCCGTAAACCGCATCAATATTATCCGCAGGTGAAACCAGACAAATACCTGTATGCTGTACACAAAATAGCAGCACTGCTCTATACCCTTGTTGAACAATGGACATCAATTCACGCAAATGCTTACTACCCCGTTGACTAACAGAATCAGGAAATAATCCCAAGCCACTTTCCATTCCCAAGGTAACGTTTTTGACCTCCACATAACAATCAGGTTGCCTCTGGCTACCAAGAAGAAAATCGATCCTGCTGTTTTCATCGCCATATCGAACCTCTGACTTGATGAAGTCATACCCTTGAAGCTCACTAATCACCCCCATATCAATCGCCTCTCGAACCAAGTAATTAGCACGTCTGGTATTCACACCGGCAAGATGGCCCCACGGAGTAGTGGCAATCTCCCAAGTAAAAGGATATTTGCGCTTTGGATTATCAGAAATGGAATACCAACAAGGACTGTTCTCAACAATACAATGCTTCATCGAACCTGTATTGGGGCAATGTATGGTGGTTATATCACCATTAGGTAACCGTACATCCGCCAAAAACCGTTTATAGCGTCGTAACAAAACAGCCGATCGCAATATTGGTGAAAATTTCATGGAAATCAGTCAATTACAAATATTTTATGGTATTAAGGTCTTCTGAAAGAATAGGATATTATTTTCAGGTCGATAAGTCATACTATCATCTAAAAAGAAAAGATCAAAAAATGACTAGCGAAGTTATTCATTATCTGGTAGTTTTCGCGCTCTCAGTTTCCAGGCAACATTGCATATTGCAATCATTTTCAATGCAGTAGCCTGATTAATACAGTGCTTTAAGAGAACTTTACGATGCCAAACAGCAACGACAATTTAACGTTAAGTAGTTTTGAGCCTTATAAGGAAGAAGCTGGCGAAGAATACATGAACGAAAAGCAACTCAAGCATTTTAAGAATCTATTGATAACATGGAAGGCTGAGCTGATGGAAGAAGTGGACCGTACTGTCAGCCATATGCAGGATGAAGCCTCAAACTTCCCTGATCCTGCAGACAGGGCCAGCCAGGAAGAAGAATTCAGCCTTGAATTGCGTACCCGTGATCGCGAACGTAAGCTGATTAAGAAAATCGACAAAACCATCGATAATATCGATGTCGATGACTATGGCTATTGTGAATCCTGTGGTGTTGAGATTGGTATACGCCGACTGGAAGCACGCCCAACAGCCACTCAGTGCGTGGATTGTAAAACGCTTTCCGAAATTAAAGAGAAACAAGTCGGTATTTAAATGCCAATATCTGGGTAGTACACTATCCGAACACTGAATTGTAGTTCCTACCCCAAACTCTCTTTTCTATTCCATTGAGTCATCGTCTCTTTATTTTTTCCTCACAGTTGCCTAAGCTGACGCCATGAATCTGCCCAGAACATTGCCCAATCAGCTGATACAGCCTTATATTGGTCGCTTTGCACCATCACCATCGGGGCCCTTACACTTTGGTTCCCTAATCACAGCTTTAGCCAGCTTTCTAGACGCCAAACATCATCAGGGGAAATGGCTGCTTAGAATAGAGGATATCGATCCCCCACGAGAGGAAAAAGGAGCTAAACAACAGATTCTCAATTCATTAGAAACACACGGGCTAGTTTGGGATGGTCCAGTGGTCTACCAAAGCCAACGAATGGACATTTACAACGACGCTTTACTACAGCTCAAAGACCGTATTTACCCTTGCACCTGCAGTCGCCACCGCTTGTTGGAATTGCGGGGAATCTACGACAGCTACTGCTTAACACCCCATACCCCAAAACACTCACCCAATGACCTCTCTTCGACTTAACCTTACAGCATTACCCACAATAAAGTGCCGGTTAGCTGAACATTACCAAGATATTTTCCAAGGGGAACAACAGCAGTCGCTGCAAAGAGAGGTAGGAGATTTTATCCTACGACGTAAGGATGGCTTAATCGCCTACCAACTGGCCGTGGTAGTGGACGATATCAGCCAAAATATCACCCATATCATTCGTGGTTCTGATTTATTATCGTCAACACCACGACAGCGTTATTTGACCCAGTTATTACAAGGTCAATTTCCTGATTATGGGCATATCCCCGTTGCCACTAACGCGATTGGGCAAAAACTCAGCAAGCAACACAAAGCGAAAGGCATCGACGATCAACGAGCTTTTGACAATGTCTGTCAGGCACTCACTTTTTTACATCACCCACCCCCCTCAGAGATCGTCGACAACCGTAACATCGATGAGTTGTTAACATGGGCGACCCTATACTGGCAAAGGCAAAACGTCCCTTCAGCCATGTCTCTCGTTATTGATCATATTGTAGCAAGAGACAGTTAAACGTATGATTCCAATCAACCTATAATAACCTGACAATACTATGTCTAAACATCGCTTACTCTTATTGATTTTTCTGGTAGTCTATATCTTTGCTCCCACCCTACTTAATTGGATGATGTCCTATAATGGGGTTTGGTATCGCCCCTTTATTATTTGGGCATTAATTATTATTGCGATCTTTTCATTACAGAAATACAACAAGCCCTTATGAACTTTACGCTCAGTCATATCGCCATAATTGGCATTATTTACCTGGGGTTATTGTTTGGGGTTGCTTATGCAACCAATCGCCGTCTGATTCCTACACGCATTACCCGCCACCCTTTTACTTATATTCTATCATTGGGCGTGTTTTTTAGTGCTTGGACCTATTATGGTGTTATCGACTTGGCTAATGAATACGGTTATAGTGCATTAGCCTATTACATGGGAACTGGAGCTCTGTTTTTATTTGCTCCCATCGTACAAGCACCGCTGACTGAATTATGCCAACGCTTCCAGTTACGTTCTATTGCAGACCTACTGGTGTTTCGTTACAACAGCCAAGTAGCAGGGACCTTAACTACCTTTTGCATAGCTCTGGCTATCTTGCCCATGATGGCCATCCAAATCCAATTTATTACCGACACCTCATTCATTCTCGTGAGTGACGTATCTTCAGACCCAGATTTTGAAGAATGGATTAAATGGCTTAAACAGGGCTATATCATGGCCTTCGTTTACTGTCTGATCATTGCTATTTTTTGCATGACCTTTGGCGCCAGCTATGGCCAATACCGAAGCCTTATTACCACTATGGCATTTGACTCATTGATTAAAATTTGTGCTCTACTCGCCATTGGACTATTTGCCGTTTATGGTGTCTTTGGCAGCCTTGACAATTTGGACCTATGGCTAAACCAGAACCCAGAACGCTTAAATCAACTCTATCATTCCAATACCCAGTCATCATTTCACAACCTATTACTCGTCTTTTTATCGGCCAGTATTTTAATGCCCCATATTTTTCATATGAACCATATTGATATGAGTACCAAACAGCTCACTCACCTGGTAACCTGGGCATTTCCAACATTACTACTGATCGTGGCATTACCCGTTTTCCCTATTTTATGGGCCGGATTTAAACTGGATCTACCTGACCCGATGTATTTCACGTTATCCGTTCCTATGCAGGCAAACTCTGTAATACTTACCATTATTGCTTATATTGGGGGAGTATCTGCTGCCTCGGGTGCCTTGGTTGTGGTGATGCTATCGTTGTCCACTATGATTGCCAACCATTGGGTATTACCCTTATTTAAATTCAAAACAGAAAAAGACATTTATGCACAACTCCGTTGGCTACAACGGATATCAATCCTTGGTATTGCACTGATCAGCTATGCCATTTACAGACTCATTGATAATGATTATGGACCTGTTCACCTTGCATTCATTACGTTCATCCAAGCCTTACAATTCTTACCTGGCGTATTTGCTATTTGCTATTTTCCTTCGGCCAATCGCTACGGCTTTTACAGTGGCATTATTGCAGGAACCCTCATTTGGGCAATAGGTTTTGTATTACCACTGTTTCTGGATGAGCCCACACTCGTTTTTCCATTGATCAATCTGGAAATTCCTATTGGCATTGGCCATTGGGAAAATATTACGATTATTACACTGGCCACAAACATTATTATTTTTGCTCTAGTCTCACGTTTCACAACCACCAGTGATGAAGAACACTATCATGCTGAGATATGTGCGGAAGATGAATTAAGCCGCCCATTTCGACGCAGCCTCGATATTCATTCCGCAAAAGATTTTAAACTACGGCTGGCAGACAGTATTGGAAACAATGCTGCCAACCATGAAGTCAATAAGGCCTTAAAATTATTAAACTGTAATGAAAACGAGACCCGCCCCTATGCCCTGCGCCACTTGCGAATACATATTCAGGCCAACCTCGCTTCATTAATGGGCCAAACTGTGGCAACAGAGCTGATGGATAAACACTTCCCTTACAGCATCCCCCAAACAGGGGAGGTACTCGACATCAATCTCATGGAAACGCGTCTGGACCGCATGAACAGCAGTCTGTTTGGGCTGACCGCGGATGTCAATCAACTCCGCCTTTATTATCGAGAAACCCTGCAAGAACTGCCCATGGCGATATGCTCACTGGGAATGGACGACGAAATCTTATTATGGAATAGTGCTATGACGAAAGTCACCCAAATCATCAATAGCGGGGATAATGATCTTATAGGAAGCAATATTAATTCATTGCCAGAACCTTGGGGGCAGCTCATTTTTAACTTTGCCAATAGTAATGAAACACATATCAATAAACAGGCCGTTGACTCTAATGGCCTCACCCGTTGGTACCGATTCCATAAATCCGCTATTCAGGAAACCTCTTCCAGGCGTCAGGAAGGACAAGCGATACTGGTTGAAGATATCACTGAATTTAAATTGCTAGAACAAGAAGTGATGCACAATACACGACTAGCTTCCATCGGACGGTTGGCCGCTGGGGTAGCTCATGAGATCGGCAACCCAGTAACAGGCATTGCCTGCCTAGCGCAAAATTTACAGTATGACAACGAAGAAGACAGCCGTCAGGAAACCGCTACCGCTATACTCTCACAAACCGATAGAATCAGTCGCATCGTACAATCCCTAGTTACCTTTGCTCATACAGGACAAGCATCCCAGAAGGACTTTCACAAGGTAGCACTACGCCAGTGCATCGATGAGGCCATCCACCTACTGTCATTACAAACTGATCGTAAACAGATTGAGTATTCTAACCTTGTGGCTGACGATATATACCTATGGGGAGATACCCAACGCATTATCCAGGTTTTTATTAACCTCTTAAGTAACGCCAATGATGCCAGCCCCGACTACAGCACGGTTACAATTACAGCAAAGCTGACACCATCCTGTGTCCATATCAATGTCTGTGACGAAGGCACAGGCATTCCTCAAGAGCACCTTGACCAGATTATGGACCCATTTTTCACCACCAAAGAAGCTGGTGAAGGTACAGGCCTGGGCTTATCAGTGGTATTTAGTGTTATCGAGGAACACCAGGGTCATATCGATGTGACTAGCCCAACGTCTCACCATGGAGGCACCTGCTTCACGATTAAATTACCATTATACTCAGAGGCCCTTGAAACTATCGACCAACCGCTGCACACTAGCATGACAGACGACCCACCAAGTAATGAGTGATAGCCGTTAGTTATAATGAATAAAATACTGATTGTTGAAGACGAAGTCATTATCCGTATGGCACTGCGCAAGCTGTTGGAACGTCACCATTATGAAATACGCGAAGCTGGGTCAGTCAAAGAAGCTACCAAGTACAATTTTAACGATTACGATCTGATTATCAGTGATTTGCGCCTTCCCGGAAAACCTGGAACCGAGCTCATTAATTTGTCGCACAACACCCCCGTACTGATCATGACCAGCTACGCCAGCCTGCGCTCAGCAGTGGACGCCATGCGTATGGGTGCCGTCGATTATATTGCCAAACCTTTTGACCACGAAGAAATCGTCAAAACTATAGAGCGTATTATCAGTGAAAAGAGCATCCGTACAAACCATAACACACTCTCTGAAATATCCGAAAATGAAAGTTTAAGTAATCAGGGTCAGATGATAGGCTCCAGTGATGTGATGGTTAGCTTGTTTAACTGTATCACCAAAGTAGCTCCTACCCATGCCACAGTCCTTATTCACGGCGAAACAGGTACCGGTAAGGAGTTAGTTGCTAAAGCCATACATACCTCCAGCCACCGAACCGATAACCCTTTGGTGTGTATAAACTGCGCAGCCATTCCTGAGACCCTCATTGAATCGGAACTATTCGGCCATGAGAAAGGGGCCTTCACTGGCGCAGCCAGCCAACGTGAAGGTTTGGTTGTTGCTGCTAACAAAGGCACTCTGTTTCTCGATGAAATTGGTGAACTGCCCCTGGAAGCCCAGGCACGTCTTTTAAGGGTTTTACAAGAGGGGGAGGTCCGCCCAGTCGGTTCGACAGAAACACAACAGGTAGATATCCGTCTATTAGCAGCAACCCATAGAGACTTGAACGAATTATGTCAGCAAGGCCTCTTCAGGGAAGACCTGTATTTTCGCTTAAACGTCATCCAGCTCCATGTGCCTCCCTTGAGAGAACGTGGTAACGATATTATTACCATTGCAGAATCACTGATTGAACGCTACTGCGATAATTATGGCAAACCCCCTTTGACATTATCCCAAGAAGCACGAGAGCAAGTCCTCCACTATTTATGGCCTGGCAATGTCAGGGAACTTGAAAATACCATGCAACGAGCGGTCATTTTATGCGAAGACAATGATGAAATTGATCATACCGTATTAATGATAGAATCTGAGACGCGTAAAACCAAAGACGCATTGTCACACAATACGGCTCCTTCCCCTCAAACATCAGCTTCCACCTCAATTGACGATTTATCCCTGAAAGACTACTTCCAACACTTTGTGCTTGAAAATCAGGAAAAGATGAGTGAAACAGAGCTTGCCAAGAAATTGGGCGTTAGCCGCAAGTGCCTGTGGGAACGTAGACAAAAATTAGGCATACCTCGCAAAAAGAATACTTAAGTCTAAAGCGTCTTGCAGTGTAAAGAATCGTTATCTTAAACGTTTTCTTGGCAGTCTGCCAAGAAACCTATCGAAAAGTGTTACCAATCGACCAATGCGTTACTTTTAGATACATAAAAAGTAACGTTTTCTTTATTTCATTTGGTAATAATAATTTCTAAAAAGGATAATATATTGATAAATATAGGTTTTTAATAATTGGCATACCAAATGCTATAAGTATTATTAGAATAAAAACAATAAAGAATAATAAGAAAATGTTTTTAATTGACCGAGGTGGGAAGACCTAATGCAGAATTTTTTGCATATTCTAATGCAAGGAAGCGTATATAATAAAAATAAATGACTAATATCGGTTAGTATGCTAAGTGACAGACTCTGTAAGGAGCTTGTCACTTGGTTATATGTTGATTTTTGTAAATATAGATACCGATATTGTTTATACCACTTCGATATACCCCTCTCCTGAAAAGCGAAATTGGACGTCCAAGATAAACCCAAACCGTGCGGATTATCAACTTATCTGTAGGGACCTGATCATAAGTGCTACACGGCTCTATTTTTTTCTGTCATCGAAATAAGGTTCTTATATTGCGTTAGCTATATAACCTCTTGAGCCATAAACTGATAATTAATCACTAAAACCTACTTCTCGTGATAGAATCCGCCTTTCAATGCTCATCAACAGAGCTAAAGAACAACAAATAATAACGATGATATCAAACGTAAACTGCCGACATTCAACAAATCAAAACGGTAACGTTGCTTAGTTTATACATGATCAAAAAGGCGAGACTGCTCATTTATGGTTAAAAAGGACAAAAAACTTAAGGTTATTTCTGAAAATAAACACCCTTTGTCTCCGAAGAATATCAGCCATAATGCAATTAAGGTCATGGAAGGGCTCAATAGAGCAGGGTTTAAAAGTTATCTTGTAGGAGGGAGTATTCGTGATATTCTGCTTGGGTCTGTGCCTAAAGACTTTGACATAGCCACTAATGCTACACCAGAGCAGGTTAAGTGTACTTTCCGTAACGCCCGTATTATTGGACGCCGATTTCGCATTGTTCATGTTCGCTTTGGTCGGGAAATTATCGAAGTCACCACTTTCCGCGGGCAAGCAAACAATAGGACTCATGAGAAGGGTGACGTCTCTTTTCGCAATCCGGCTGATCACTCCCAACAGCAGGTTGAATCTACTACTGGACAACTACTCAGAGACAATGTCTATGGTGATATGCACAGCGATGCCCTACGCCGCGACTTCACGATCAATGCCTTATATTACTGCCTGGATGATCATTCTATTTATGACTATACCCAAGGTATAGAAGATATAGAGAAACGCCAGTTACGCATGATTGGAGACCCTTACACACGCTACAAGGAAGACCCCGTACGCTTATTACGGGCAGTGCGCTTTGCAGCTAAGCTAGGATTTCACCTGGAAGAAAACACTATGCGGCCTATTTTTGGTAATACTAACCTACTGACCCATGTTTCTCCTGCACGTTTGTTTGATGAAATTCTTAAATTGTTTTTGAACGGTTCAGCGACTGCAACCTATTCATTACTCCAAGATTATCAGTTATTAGATGTCCTATTTCCCAATACCATGAAAGTCATTGATAAGAGCCCCTACTTTAGCGGGCTAATCGACGAGGTGATATCTAATACCGACAAACGTATACGCAACAATAAACGAGTCACCCCTGCCTTTATCTACGGGGCCCTGTTATGGCCTGCATTTATTTATGAGCAACATAAGCTAGTCAACCGTGGTGTCCCAGTCATTCCAGCAGTACACCAAGCAGCGGATACCGTTATCAACCAACAGCTGGCACGAGTCGCCATCCCTAAACGCTTTCTTATTCCTATGCGTCAAATTTGGGAACTGCAATGGCAACTGCCCAAACGTACAGGCAAGCAAGCGGAACGCACGTTGAGTCACGAAAAATTCCGTGCGGGTTATGACTTTTTATTAATGAGAGAAACCGCTGGCGAACAACTCCATGGCTTAGGACATTGGTGGACTCGCTATCAGGATGCCTCCGAAAGTCATCGACAAAAAATGATTGATGAGTTGCAACTGACACAAAAACCTCTCCGAACACCCACACAGTGAGAATGAACACGTGGCGCATTATAAAACAGCCTATATTGGCCTAGGAAGCAATCTGAATAACCCACGTGAGCAAATCAATAGCGCATTACAGGCTTTGAGGAACCTCCCTAAAACCAATGATTTGTGTTGCTCTGAGTGGTATGGTAGTAAAGCTATCGGCCCTGGCGACCAACCTGATTATGTGAATGCCGCTGTTGCTGTCAATACTCAACTAGACCCATTTGAATTACTATACCAACTGCAAACCATAGAAAACGCCCAAGGCCGACAACGTAGTATTCGTTGGGGTGCACGGACACTAGACCTGGATTTACTGCTTTATGATGATCAACAAATCAACTCAACAGAATTGCAGCTACCTCACCCAGAAACCATCAACCGCAATTTTGTCCTTTATCCACTTAATGACTTAAATGCTGATTTGGTGTTCCCTAATGGGCAAACACTTCGCACCCTTATTAAGCAATGCTCAATAACAGGGCTCTATCAAATCGATAATACTAACAATTCATTAATAGAGTGACTGATTCTACTCACATGACAAGCTCAAAGACCCCATTACCCCCCCAGTTTATCGCAATAGAAGGTGCTATTGGCGTTGGCAAAACGACATTAGCCAAACGCTTGGCAGAAACATTTCATTGTGACACGCTACTGGAAAAAGCAGAAGAAAACCCATTTTTAGAGCGCTTTTATCAAGATCGTGCTCGCAACTCCCTGCCTACCCAGCTGTTTTTTCTACTCCAACGCTCCCAGCAAATACAAGAACTCAGGCAAAGTGATATTTTTCAGCCCGTCAAAGTTGCTGACTTTCTTATTGATAAAGATCCGTTATTTGCCGAAGTTACACTAGACGACGATGAACTAGCTATTTATCAACAAGTCTACAATCAGCTCACTATTGATGCCCCAAAGCCTGATTTAGTCATCTATCTGCAAGCATCGATAAACACCCTGATGAGGCGTATCAAATACCGTGGGATTCATGCCGAACGAACCATCGATAGCCATTACCTGGAAACATTGAGTGAGGCTTATACACGCTTTTTTCACTTTTATGATGACTCCCCCCTGCTGATTGTGAATGCCAACGAAATCGATTGGGTTAACAAACAAAAAAGTTATAATCAGTTGGTAAACTACATCTTAAGTATTAAACAAGGACGTCACTACTTTAACCCAACATCAACATTATTATAGGGATTGCTTATAAATGCTGACGATGGACGTTTATTATCTACAAAAGTAACAGAATACATCACCACCGAGAATAGCCATGGTTTACAATACACACCACATCACCCACCCAGTTACTATCCATACCCTAAAGCAGCTGAAACATAAGGGCGATAAATTTGTCTGTATTGCGCTCTATGATGCTCCTACTGCCACCATTGCCCAAAACCAAGGTATAGAAGTCCTATTAGTCGGCGATAGCCTGGGTATGACCGTCCAGGGACATAGTAGTACACTACCTGTTACGATGGAACATATGGCCTACCATACATCAGCGGTTAGCCGGGGTAATCACAAGTCCTTAATTATTGCTGATATGCCTTTCATGAGTTACAGCACTACTGAGCAAGCCATGCATAATGCTGGGCTATTGATGCAAGCTGGCGCCAATATAGTAAAACTAGAAGGTGGAGAGTGGTTAGCTGAAACCATTTATAAACTCAGTGAACGCGGTATCCCAGTGTGTGCTCATCTGGGGTTAACACCTCAATCCGTCAATAAATTTGGCGGCTTTCGTGTACAGGGAAAAGAACAAGGCCAAGCGGATAATATCCTAAAAGATGCCAAACTACTGGATCAAGCGGGTGCTGATCTTATCGTGTTAGAGTGTATACCTACAGAACTAGCAACGACAATCACCCAATCAGTAAAGATGTCGACCATAGGTATTGGTGCAGGACAAATGACGGATGCTCAGGTGTTGGTCATTAATGACATTATTGGTCTAACCGCTAAGCCACCTAGATTTTCCAAAAACTTTCTATCCGAAGCCGGAAGCATCGCTGAGGCTATGACGTTGTTTCGTGATCAAGTCAAAGCTGGGGACTTTCCTACAGAAAACCATACCTTTCGGCTGTAAAACTGAATTGACCTGCCCCCACACATTGAGTCCATTGTAAGAACGGATAGCCTCTTATGAGCAACAGGGACATATCACCGACAAGCCCATGATCGATGTAGGACATATCCTACATAAAATTCAGCTTAAGCTTACAGCCAAGTGGAGGCAAACTTGGCATAATATGCTACACAAGGATGTTCACAGAAAGGAGAGTTACCAAGGTTGGTATTTAGGAATAGTGATATTCCGATGGTATGACAGGGAAGTACTAGTAAGAAAGCCCGTGCTATTCCTAGTTTAGCACGGGCTTTTTTATGTAGAAATATGTCAAGTTTTATTTGAAGTACTCCGCTATTCATTTTATTTGGGTAACACATTGAGCATTATTATCTATGAGTACTCCGCACCGATTTCCAAAACCAACGCATCGTTTTCCCCCTGCTTGATAGGCAAACAACCAGTTTATGATGGCACTATTTTGCAAGGGCTGCAGTAAAAGAACTGTGAACTTAGTCGATTATAAACTCAAGGAGCTATCTCCAATACCCATATCCGTTAGTTGTGAACACAAAGATTCATAATCGTATTCACTCAACCCCACATATAAAAGAATGCTGTCTTTAATGTTTTGCCACTCATAGTCTACATCCTGATTACCAAGATCCCGATGATTGCCACAGATATGCTCCGCTATTTTGAGTATGGCTAATAGTGTGCGCTTTTTAGAATCTTCGTTGTCATTATTAATGACTGATTCGGCATGATGGTGTTGGTGGATGGCTACGCTGATATAGGAGGGTAGGTTCCATGATTTGGCAACATAGTAGCCAACAACGGCATGATTGGTTTGTATCAGTTCGTTTTCTACATCGGTGATAGTGACATTTTCCCGACTATAGGATTCTTTGATGATGGTGGGGTAATCATCAAAACGCATGGTCAGTAATGGAACACCACAGTTATGAAACAAGCCCAAACTGTATGCCTCATCTGGAGAAGAGTATCCGATCTGCTTAGCAATGGTGCTACAGGCCATAGCAATTTCCATGGCATTATCCCAAAAACTGCCCAGAGCAATAATGTCATCATTAGAGAGCTCTCCACGAATGGACAGAGCATTCACCAGATTAATAACACTATCTGATCCCATCAGGTTAACCGCTTGGTTAATGGAGGTGATTTTATTGCTAAGCCCGTATAGGGGGGAGTTCACCGTTTTGAGGACTTTTCCCGATAGGCCGACATCCTGGCTGATCAGTTCGCTAATGCGTTCCAGCGAGCTGTTTTGCATGGCTTGTTCCATTTGCAAATCAACCATGATCTGCGGTTGAGGAGGGATATGGGTTCCTTTTAGAACACTTTCAATCTGTTCTTCGGAGAGATTAATCGACACAAACAATTCCTTGCAATACGATGGAATCAAACCTTACTATGTTCAGAGAATCAAGTGTATCGTGCAAGACCCGCTCTCTGTTTGCATAGAAGCCCGGGAAATAATTATTGTTTTAAGTGTAGACGAAATTTAGTTGGGTGAGCTTTTAAATGGGTTCTTTTTAATAGTGATTTACCGAGTATTGGATCAGTAGGGCTGGAGCACTTTGAAAGGGTGCTATTTTATATCTGATCTCAGGCTGATAATAGGCCATTGCTGTTCTTCCGCTAACGCTCGCAAATGGTCATCAGGGTCAACAACAATCGCATAGTCGGCATAGTGTAATAAAGGGGCATCATTAATGGAGTCACTATAAAAAGTAATAGATTTTGCCTGTTGTCCTTGCTTTTTTAACCATCGTTCCAGACGACGAACTTTACCTTCTTGATAGCAGGGATCACCCACAATGTTGCCGGTAAAATGTCCATCAATGACCTCTGGGTCTGTCGCCAGTAAATTATCAATTTTCAGGGCATCAACAATCGGAGCGGTGACAAAACGGTTAGTGGCAGTAATAACTAACAGGGTATCACCTTGGGAACGGTGCTTTTGCAGTAAGGTTTCTGCTTTGACCAGCCTGATAGGAGCAATATTAGTTTCCATAAACTCTTTCTGCAATTGTGCCAGTGTGTTCTGGCTGAGTGCCATTAATGGTTCTAAGACAAAGCGTTGGTACTCGAAGATATCCAGTGTTCTGTTTTTATATTCTTGATAAAAACGATTATTTTCCTTTTCATAATGCTCAGCATCTACCATACCTTTAGCAATGATAAAACGAATCCATTCGTAGTCGCTATCTCCTCCAATCAGTGTGTTATCAAGGTCAAAAATGGCTAAATTCATAGGGGACTCCAAAGAGAAGCAGGGTGACTACGGTGGTGGTGCTTTTTTTATGGTGCAAACTGAGGCGTTGCAGGATACCCTTTACACTATTTAACGGCAAGCTTAACGTATTCTGTGGTACAGTTAGACGAGTATTCAAATACATTGATTAATCAGCGCTTTGTGGTAATTATCAGTCATAGAGGAGGCTAATGTGATTGATGCAGACGGATATCGTGCTAATGTAGGTATTATAATCAGTAATACTGTGGGGCAGGTGTTATGGGCGCGTAGAGCTGGTGGTATTAATGCCTGGCAGTTTCCTCAGGGAGGAATGAATGAAGGAGAGACCCCGGAACAGGCTTTGTATCGAGAACTTTATGAAGAGGTAGGTCTTAAACCTGAACATGTAGAGATTATTGCAGTGACTAAAGGGTGGTTAAATTATGAATTACCTAAGCAGTTTGTTCGTGAATATCAATCTCCAGTATGTATTGGACAGAAACAGAAATGGTTTCTGCTAAAGCTGTTGGTAGATGATAGTGAGATTACTTTAGACCAATCAGATCCTGTTGAATTTGATGAGTGGCAATGGGTGAGTTATTGGTACCCGGTTAACCAAGTTATTGCTTTTAAGCGTAATGTTTATTGTCGAGCACTCAAGGAATTGTCAGTTCATCATAGCCGTATTGAAGCTCAATATAGACAAAATAAAAATAGTGGTCATGTCCACCCATAGTAATAAAAAACGACTTGTATGTTAGATTCCTTAAGAGCCATTACCCAAGAAGTTAATGCTGCCGATAGTCTAGAGGCGGCAATGAAGATCATCGTTAATCGGACCCGTTTAACGATGTCGACTCAAATGTGTTCTATTTATTTGCGAAATGAACATGAAGAATTTGTGCTGCGAGCAACGGAAGGCTTGAATGCCACGGCGGTTAATCAAGTTAAAGTAACCCGAGAGGTAGGGTTGATTGGTTATGTTGCCCGTCGTGGTGAGCCTATTAACCTTGAAAATGCCAGAGAACACCCACAATACCGATATTTCCCAGAAACTGGTGAAGAGCGTTTTAGCTCGTTCTTGGGGGTACCTATAGTACATCAACGTGAGGTGTTAGGTGTGCTCGCGGTTCAGCAAGGTGAGCGACGGCGTTTTGATGATGCAGAAGAAGCATTTTTGGTTACCCTGTGTGCGCAGTTGTCCGGCTTGATTGCCCACACTGAAGCGATTCATAGCGCTGATGAAATTGACAATAAATCCATTGATGTTCGTTTTAAAGGAGTCGCCGGTTCTCCTGGTGTGTCTATTGGTACGGCAGTGGTGTTTTCTCCTGAGGCAGACCTTGATAGTGTGCCTTACCAGAAATGTACGGATACGGAAGGTGAACTGACCTTTTTCTTTTCTTCCCTGATTGCTGCACGCAATGATATCAAGGCTTTGGGAAGTAAGTTAAAAGATCGTCTGAGTTCGGAAGAGCAAGGGCTATTTGATGCTTATCTGGCTATGTTAGATGATACGTCTTTGGCGAGAGAAGTCACAGAAGATATTAAGCAGGGTGTTGTAGCGCCTTATGCCTGGAGTCGGGTGATTCTGAATCATGCGCAAACCTTCGCCAGTATGCATGATCCCTATTTGCGGGAAAGGGCAGCGGATGTACGTGATTTGGGACGGCGTGTGCTTGCTTATCTGCAGAACTCACCTAACCGAGAAAAGGATTATCCGGATAATACCGTTTTGCTGGGGGATGAACTGACGGCTTCTGTACTGGGTGAAATTCCCAAAGACAAGCTGGTTGGCTTGGTGTCGGTTAAAGGCTCTGGTAACTCTCATATTGCCATTTTGGCAAGAGCGATGGGGATTCCTACGGTGATGGGTGTAGTTGATTTGCCGTTTACCCAGTTGGAAGGCCATTCAGTGGTTGTTGATGGTTATAGAGGTAATATTTACTTTAACCCTAGTGAGGAAATGATTCGGGAATTTAAGATTCTGATTCAGGAAGATTACGAAATTACCCGACATTATGAAACCTTACGTCATCTCCCCTGTGAAACTCTTGATAATCACCGTGTCCCGTTATGGGTTAATACAGGCTTAATGGCTGATATTTTACGTTCTATTGAGCGTGGTGCAGAAGGTGTGGGCCTGTACCGTACCGAGGTGCCTTTCCTGCTGCGTGATCGCTTTCCGACCGAAGAAGATCAGCGGAAAATCTATCGTGAACATTTGGAAACCTTTGCTCCTCATACAGTGACGATGAGAACTCTGGATGTGGGAGGAGATAAGTCGTTAAGTTATTTTCCCATAGAAGAGGCAAATCCGTTTTTGGGTTGGCGTGGTATTCGGGTGACTCTGGATCATCCGGAAATTTTTCTAGCTCAAGTCAGGGCAATGATGAAAGCCTCTGAAGGTCTCAATAACCTACGTATTATGTTGCCCATGGTTAGCCATACCTCAGAACTGGAAATGGCGCAAACGTTAATTCATCGGGCGCATGCGGAGTTGTTGGAAGAAGGTGGTGATATTGAGTTACCCCCTATCGGTGTGATGATTGAAGTTCCAGCGGCAGTGTATCAGGCAAAAGAGCTGGCTGCACGTGCGGATTTTTTATCCGTGGGGAGTAATGATTTAACGCAGTACCTATTAGCGGTTGATCGTAACAATCCACGAGTGGCAGACCTTTATAACTCTTACCACCCTGCAGTACTCCAAGCACTTCAGTATGTTGTTAAAGCCGCCCATAGTCAGGGAACTCCTGTAAGTATTTGTGGCGAATTAGCGGGTGATCCAGGTGCGGCTATCCTATTAATGGCAATGGGGTACGATGTATTATCGATGAACTCGACCAATCTACCACGGGTAAAATCAGTGATTCGAGCGATTACTCTGGATCAAGCAGAAAGACTACTAACCAGTGTGATGAAGTTAGCAGATGCTACAATCATTAATCAGTATGTTGAGAGAACGATACGCCGCCTTGGGGTTAAAGACCGCCCTGAGTCTTTAGATACTTTCTCCTTGTCTAAAGAGGGATGTGAAACATCGTGATACCCTCTTCGCTCGAACTATTGCTCGGCCCATAACTTTTTTCACTAACACAAATGCTGTTATGATTGATGGTTAATATTGTTGATGCCCTGGTCCCGTAATCGGGGAGTGTAATAAACGCGGCTGAGAGCGCCTTTTCTCGCTCATAGCTAACGCCAGTTTGTGGAAGAGTATCGTCGTCAGCCAATGAACTATCTTCCAGAAAGCGCCGTAGTGTGTAGTGATATTGCTGAATATCGCTTTGATTATCAAGGGCGTGTCGCAAATATTCCTTGCCTCTTTCCACTTTAGGCCAGTTGCTATCCAATAAATGGTTGCTTAAACCGTAGACACCAGACGCTAGTTGAATAATGCCGTCCTGACGATTGCTGAGGTAAAATAGCTCACGTTTATCGGATGTCAATTCCCCTACTAATAAGTTAAAACCTCTATAACGCATTTTACTCGCTTCAACGGCTAGCAGGTAATCGCTGGGGCTTTGATTACCTGTTAAAAACCCCCGAGTTAATGCTCCTCTGGAGAGTGGATTGTTAACGACAATATCAGGCTCTCGTACATTAGTGACAGCTGCAAAACGCCCATCGACAGTAATACCCATCCAGGTTCCTCCCCCAACAAGATCCCGACCTGCCAGTATTTTGGGATGCGCTTGCCAATAATGAACTGCCGCTGTGGGGCGTTGATAAAATTCGTCACGGTTGGCCGCTGCAATAAAAGGAATCGAGGAGGTATCGTCAAAAGAAAATAAAATCAGGCACATAGGGTTTGATATAATATCGTGGTGGGATTGGCTGTTTCATTGCTATAGAGTAAGAAGTGCAACAGTATATCCTTTTGCTAATCTTTAGTCGTCACTGCATTATGGTATCATAGGGAAAAACTTAATCAGTCCTTTGTATCTATGTTGATATACCCCAATTTCGACCCTGTTGCCATTTCTGTTGGCCCTCTTAATGTGCATTGGTACGGCATTATGTACCTGTTGGCATTTGCGGTAGCCTGGCGTCTGGCACTAAGCCGTGCAAAACAGCCGCATTCACCAATTACCGTTTCTCAGGTTGAAGATCTGATTGTTTATGGCGCTATGGGCGTCGTGCTGGGTGGTCGGTTTGGCTACGTGATGTTTTATAATTTCGAAGCCTGGATGCATGATCCCCTATGGTTATTTCGTGTATGGGAAGGTGGAATGTCTTTCCATGGTGGATTTTTGGGAGTTGTTGTAGCAACCTATTGTTACTGTCGTCGCGTTAACGTTTCATTTTCTTCAACACTGGATTTTGTTGCGCCTTTGGCCCCTCTAGGTTTGGGGTTTGGTCGTATTGGAAATTTTATCGGTCAAGAGTTGTGGGGCCGTGCTACCAATGTTCCCTGGGGTATGGTTTTCCCCAATGATCCTGAACAATTGGTTCGACATCCCTCCCAACTATATCAGGCATTACTTGAAGGCTTAGTGTTGTTTGTTATCGTCTATTGGTTTTCCCGACAACCTCGCCCAAAACTGGCAATAGGATCAGTGTTTTTAATTTTTTATGGAATATTCCGTTTTGCCATTGAATTTGTTCGTGAGCCTGATGGTCATCTTAAGGACCAACTGTTATTTGATTGGATGACCCGGGGCCAATTGTTAACCATGCCGATGATTGTAGTGGGTGTGTTAATCCTGATTTGGGCGTATTATCAACAAGGAAAATCGCAGGGCAAAAATACACAAACCAGTGACGATAAAACCTCAGTGACTGCCGATAGTCAATAGAGTAAGATAATCATGAGACAGTATTTGGATTTATTGGATGATGTGTTAAAGCATGGTGTGCAGAAAAGTGACCGAACCGGAACTGGCACCTTATCTGTTTTTGGTCGACAGTATCGCCACAACTTGCAAGAAGGTTTCCCTTTATTAACCACTAAAAAGCTGCATTTCAAAAGTATTGCCAATGAGCTAATTTGGTTTTTAAACGGTGATACCAATACCCAATGGCTCAACGAAAAGGGCGTGTCCATTTGGGATGAATGGGCCACTGAAGATGGAAGCTTGGGACCTATTTACGGACAGCAATGGACTGCATGGCCCACTAAAGATGGTGGAACTATCAACCAGATTGACTACGTTGTTGATTGCCTTAAAAATAATCCTGATAGTCGCCGTATTTTATTTCATGGTTGGAATGTGGAGTATTTACCCGATGAATCCATCAGCCCACAAAAAAACGTCAAGCAAGGTCTTATGGCTTTGCCGCCCTGCCATCTTTTGTACCAATTTTATGTAGCCAATAATCAACTGTCTGCCCAGTTACTCATCCGTAGTTCAGATTCCTTTTTGGGATTGCCCTATAATACGGCGAGTTTGGCATTATTGGTACATATGTTGGCACAACAATGTGATTTGGATGTAGGGGACGTGATTATCGTAACCGGAGATTTGCATATTTATTCCAACCATCTCGAACAGGTTAAAACCCAACTATCTCGAGAACCCAGAGCACTCCCTACACTGAAAATCAATCGTAAACCTGATTCAATTTATGAGTATAAATTTGAAGATTTTGAAATTATTAATTACGACGCATATCCCAATATCAGTGCGCCTGTGGCCATTTGACAAGTTTATTAATAAAGCGATTGTATCGAAGCACCAATAAGAGACAATAACTCACTTAATGATTACTCTCTCCATCATCGTCGCTATGGCCAATAACCGGGCTATTGGTAAAGATAACAATTTATTATGGCATTTACCTGAAGACTTGAAATATTTTAAGCGTATCACTATGGGGAAACCTATCGTCATGGGGCGTAAAACGTTTGAGTCTATCGGGCGGCCCTTGCCAGGGCGTTTGAATATTGTGATTACGCGTCAAAAAGATTGGCAGCATGAGGGTATTACTGTAGCCCACTCCATTGCACAAGCCATTGAGCTGGCACAAGCACAATCACTGATTGATGGTATCGACGAAATTATGGTCATTGGTGGCGCAGAGATTTATCGTATCGCCCTACCACAGACTGACAGATTGTATCTGACACGGGTAGATGCTGAGATTGATGGAGATGCTTTTTTTCCTGCAGTGAGTGAAAATGAATGGAAAGAAATTGCCAGAGAATCATTTGCCGCTTCAAACAATAATCCCTATGATTATGTGTTTTCTGTGCTGGAACGTGTTTAGAGTTTGTTGATCCTTTTTATATGGGGTACCATGACTCGTGCGTATCTAGCACTTGATATTAAAATATAGTTAGCGTCAAATAAGTATACGGTGGCACGGTAAAGGCAGCTATTTTATGCTTGTTCTGTCCTATAAGAACACAAACATGTACTCCACACAGCTTCATTATCAGGAACAATAATGGCTTATTTTTATTTAGCGATAGCAATTATTTTTGAAATCGCAGCAACTAGTGCCTTGAAAGCATCTGGTCAATTCACTAAATTAGTACCTAGTATCATTGTTGTACTTGGGTATGGTGGCGCCATATATCTTTTGACCCTGATTTTGGAAACTATACCCGTAGGCATTACTTATGCGATCTGGTCAGGTGTAGGCATTGTTTTTGTCGCAATTTTTGCAGCTTTATTTTATAAGCAAATACCTGATCTTCCAGGAATAATAGGTATGGGTTTAATTCTATCTGGTGTGGTCGTCATTCATGTTTTTTCTAAAACAATAGTTCATTAAATGTATCATTGGTTGTAAAGTATAACATTTGTTAACTTTAGACCTTGCCCGTCTGTGCTATATAAACGTGACTCTTTTGATATATCTGTCACGTTTTACATGCAGATGTATCAATACATTAAAACCATTATCCAAATACAGCGTTACCAGCAAAGTTTTTCCCCTCTATACCTCACACTGTCTTTTCTGCTCTTTGTTAAGCTGACAGGTGCGATTTTGATAGTTTGTATACGCTGGTTCTTCAATGCTGCTCGATTAATATTCCGCTTTTTAGGTGCTATGTGGCAATGGATATTGGCCTTTTTTCAGAGAGAGCCTTTCGTGTTATCATCACTGCTTTAGATGCGGTATATTAGTCAGTCTCAACAGATTTATTGAGGCTTATTATAAGGGGAATAATATTGTCCGATTTAGAGTATTTAGGCTTTGATGATTTTTGTAACTTATTGATGCCTTATGGGGCTTTAAATAGCCCTGCAGAATTGCATGGTTTGTTGTGTGGTAAGTTATGTGGAGGGGCTACATTAAACCGGGATAGCTGGTTGCAAAGTGCCTGGGAATTTCTGGATGTAACCGATACACCTGATGGTCAGGCTAATGACGAAGTTGCAAGGCTGCTGGAGATTACCTTAGCGCAACTCAACTCAGGTGACTACGATATGCAATTGTTTTTGCCTGGTGATGATACAGACCTGGATCAACGTACAATGGCTTTATCACAATGGTGTCATGGTTTTTTAACCGGGTTTGGATCAGCGGGTATTGATCCTGATCGGGAGTTTTCCAGTGATAATGCCGATGCGCTTCGTGATATGGCGTCAATTGTACAAGCTGCAGTAACTGATGGCGAGGATGAAGAAGAACAAGAATCCAGCTACTATGATTTGGCAGAATACGTGCGTGTGGTTGCGATGAATTTTTATGCAGAGCATCATACTGACGATGGACAAACGCCGACTTTGCACTAGGGCAAGCGGATAATTGTCACCTCAGGTTACCTTGATGGTTAATCTATTGATTGCCATATTGATCAGCTATGGTTTGATGCCAATTTTGTTTGAAACGAGTGTGTAGGCGCAGTTTTTAATTCCTTTAGTCGTCTCTTTATCTTTTAGAGTACTATTTTTCTACGGTTGTGGCGCTGCTTAATTTATTTGGACTTGGTGAAAGAGCGAAAGCCTTTTACGTCCTTATACTTGCTAACCATAGTCATTTGTTAGGTGGGTTGTCTATCAGGATAATCAGAGTTGTGTAAGACAGTAGACTTATTCAGAACATCGATAGGCTTTAAACGTCTGTTCACCGTTTTTTGGTTGAGAGCTTGCTACGATACGGTCAGCATCAATTTTCACAGCCTCATTACGTGCCAATACTGTTAATTCCTGAGTTGTTTTTTTCTGGCTTCGGTTACTATTACCAATAATTTTGGTGCGGGTTTTGGCGGATATATTGCCAACCTTTTTGCAATGCACCACTTCATTACTATTAACGAGTTTGACCGTTTTAGCTTGCTCTGAAAGCTCTACCCAAGTACATGCACTGATCAGCAGGCTACCAGCTATAATAAGTAAACTTCTTACCGTAAAGTGATTCATAGAAGAAACCTGTTTGATGCGTGTGTAGCCCTAGCCACTTTATTAGCAATCACTTCACTTCTGCCATCAATAAGCTGCGAGCTCATTGGCACTATCCCAACCAACCTGAAAAGCTTGAGTACTTTTATCTTTCAAGCGTGTTTCCAGAGCGTTTAATCATTGTTGACCCATTCCCTTTTTGCGATGTTCTTCATTAAACCATAAATAACACCCACTTGTTTAATATTAGCAGCAGGCTTCTCAAATACATGGTCTGGGATTGTACCAACAATCGAGTATTTATCTATGGCGGTTAATACGAATACGATCGTATTTTTGAATTGTAAAGTGTATATAGGCTTATCGTATCACCACCAAAAAACCTCTCTGTCTCTGGAAAAGCATGAATGGCTTGCCAATAGTTGACTAGCACAGGTATTTCGCTCAGATTGGCTTGTCGAACGGTAACTGTGCAGTCATTGGAGGTATCGGTATTAAAGTATAAGCAATAAAAAAGACCACTAGTGGTGACCTTTTTCATTACGATAAGAGCTAATACTCATTAGCCTTTAGGGCCTGCAGCAGCCACTTTTTCGCTAACATCAAATTTCTCAATATTTTTAGTAAACAAACCCGCCAATTTTTCAGCTTGAGCGTCATATTCTGCGGCACTTTCCCAGGCTTTGCGTGGGTTGACATATTTCGCATCAACACCAGGAATTGCTTTAGGTATATCAAGATTTAGAATGTCCAAATGCTCCGTTTCAGTGTCCTCAAGTAAGCCATTCTGAATAGCGGCAACGACGGCACGTGTTACAGGAATAGGGAAACGTGAACCTTTGCCACCTACACCACCGGCACCACCTGTCCAGCCTGTGTTAACCAGATAGACCTTTGCGCCGAAGTCTTCGATGCGTTTCATGAGCAGGTCACCATATTCGCGGGCTGGACGAGGCATAAAAGGAGCGCCAAAACAGGTCGAAAATGTAGGGTGAATACCCGCTTCAGCACCTAATTCAGTCGAACCAACACGGGCAGTGTAACCAGACAGGAAATGATAGGCGGCGGCTTCTTTGCTTAGGGTGGAAACGGGAGGAATAACACCTGATACATCGCAAGTTAAGAAAATAACATTTTTAGGTTCACCAGCACGGTTTTCTACCTGACGCATTTCAACGTGCTCTAATGGATACGAGCAACGTCCGTTTTCTGTCAGGCTGGTATCGCTGTAATCCGGCACACCAGCACTATTATGAACAACATTTTCAACAATAGCACCTTTGCGAATCGCATCCCAAATAACTGGCTCGTTTTTCTGACTAAGGTCGATGGTTTTAGCATAACATCCCCCCTCAATATTGAATATGGCTCCTTTTGCCCAGCCATGTTCATCGTCACCAATCAAATAGCGCTCAGGGTCGGTAGATAGGGTCGTTTTCCCCGTGCCTGAGAGACCGAAGAATAGGCAAGTATCACCTTCTTTCCCCACGTTAGCAGAACAATGCATTGGCATGACATCCTTTTCAGGCAATAAAAAGTTTTGTACGGAAAACATGGATTTTTTCATTTCGCCGGCATAGCGCATGCCGGCAATAAGAATTTTACGCTGACCGAAGTTGATACACACAATACCCTCAGAATTTGTGCCATCGCGCTCAGGTTCGCAAACAAAACCATCTGCATGTAGAATTTGCCATTCTTCTTTAGCTTTAGGGTTATAGTTATCGGCATGGATAAACATGTTGTTGGCAAATAAGGAGTACCAAGCAGATTCAGTAGTGACTCTAACAGGAAGATAGTGGTCCGGGTCTTCACCAACGTGGAAGTTGGAAACAAAGTGATCATTTTCTTCAATATGTTCTTCAACACGACTCCAAAGTACATCAAATGTATCCGCAGGGAATGGACGGTTTACCGTACCCCAATCAATAGCTTCAGCGGTTGAGGGTTCTTTAACAATAAAACGGTCAGCGGGTGAGCGGCCTGTCCGAGAGCCAGTGTTAGTGGCAAGCGCGCCAGTATGAGTTAATTTACCTTCTCCTCGTTCCAGAGCCATTTCAATTAATTGATCTGGAGTTAAATGGGTAAAAACGTTAACAGGGGAGTCAACCTCAGTCATTATTATAATCCTGTGTGGATGGCATATCTCTCATTGGCTACAAGCAAGAGTGGTAACCTTGAGCTGCCATTTTTCAGTTAATTACTGTTGGCAAAAGAGTGCCACCAGCGGTTAATTAAGCGCCAAAGAGCCAAGCATTATCTCAGAATCAGAAAAAGAAGCGAAGCCCTTATCCGATTATTTTTTGAGCATGTTCGTGCTTTTTGATTCGAAATAATACCTATTTACTTCCTTAACTCTTTGATATATAAAATAAATACTATGTTTATTCTGTGTTAAAAATAAGAGCCAGCAAACGGGTTTATAGTCTTTTTGAATGGCTTAATCAAGTCATCTTGTCTCATAAAAGGCTATTGTAACCTCAATTTGGTGCTTTAGTAGGTTAGATTTAAAAGAATGACCGATGAAAGCCTGTCTTTATTATCCACTACAAGCTCACAAGTGTCACTTTATATTAGGTGACCAATAGCCCATGGAATTTGAACGATCCATATAGCTAACGCAAAATAATATGTCACCATATGCTTATCACATATCCTCTCAAATTTCGGCAAAAAGTCTTTACCACCAAAGAGAAGCTTCAGCCCACATTTGAGCAAACCAGTGAGCGTTTTGGTGCCCCCATCAGAACGCTCTTCCGTTGGCATAAAAAAAATAGAATCTGCCATCACTAAAAAGCTCACCATTGATAAACTGCTCGTGTACAATGACCACTCCTCCAGATGCCTCCGCCACCCGATCAATAAACCGGCTGGGAATAATAGTGCCCCGTGTCTTCACTGGTATCTGGTGAGGTTGTAAGATCGCCCGAATCACTGATACCAAAGGAGGCTTGAGTTCCACTTAAAGTCCGTATTTCCGGCTTTGGCTTAAACCAATAGAGGGTCGTTGCTATTGTGCAGCCAAGCAATAACATCACAATAACCCCCTGTACATAGTTGAGTAGTCCTTTTTATGACCAGTATTTTTGAGCGTATAGCCAATGAACTATCCATTCAGTTACCACAAGTCGAAGCTTCTGTAAGCTTACTGGATGACGGCGCTACGGTGCCTTTTATATCCCGTTACCGTAAAGAAGTGACTGGCAGCCTCAATGACACACAATTGCGGATATTAGAAGAGCGTTTGCACTATTTACGGGAACTGGAAGGTCGGCGAACAACCATCCTTAAACGTATTGAAGAGCAAGGTCAATTGACCCCCGAACTTCATCAGGAAATTATCGATGCAGATACCAAAAATCGATTGGAAGACTTATACTTACCTTACAAACCCAAACGCCGTACTAAGGGACAAATAGCCATTGAAGCAGGGCTACTACCACTGGCTGATAATCTCTACAATAACCCTGACTTGTCCCCTGATGTTGAAGCGGCGAAATACCTTAATGAAGAACATAAAGTTACCTCCATAAAAGAAGGTCTCGATGGTGCCAAATATATCTTAATGGAGCGTTTCAGCGAAGATGCTGATCTTTTAGGTAAATTACGCGGTTTTTTGGCCACAAAAGGCAAAATTTGCGCAACGGTTATTAAAGGCAAAGAAGCCGAAGGCCATAAATTCAGTGACTATTTTGAATACCAGGAACCTCTTAAAACATTACCCTCACACCGTGCATTAGCACTTTTTCGGGGTCGTAATACAGGTTATTTATCCCTTAATCTTGGATTGAAAGAGTCAGATTTGGCAGATCGGCATCCCTGCGAAGTTACCATTGCTGAACACTGGAACATTAGCCATCAAGACCGTCCTGCTGATCATTGGCTGGCAGAAGTGGTTCGTTGGACTTGGCGTATTAAACTGCTAACTCATCTAGAAACAGAGCTGTTTACAGAAGTGAGAGAACAAGCGGAAGCGGAGGCTATCAATGTCTTTGCCGATAACCTTAATGATCTTTTACTCGCTGCCCCAGCCGGACAAAAGGCTACTATAGGACTGGACCCGGGCCTACGCACTGGTGTTAAAGTGGCTGTTATTGATTCGACAGGGAAGGTACTGGATCATAACGCGATCTTTCCTCATGCACCGCAAAAACGCATACAAGAAGCAGAAGCCATTCTCGTTAAGCTGTGCCAAAAGTACAATATCGAGCTTATTGCCATTGGTAATGGTACCGCTTCCAGAGAAACAGAGGCATTTACCAATACCGTATTAAAAAATCATCCCGAACTCAACGTTCGCAGCGTCATGGTCAATGAAGCCGGTGCCTCCATTTATTCCGCTAGTGAATTTGCCGCTAAAGAATTTCCCGACCTTGATGTTACCATCCGTGGTGCCATATCCATTGCTCGTCGTCTACAAGATCCACTGGCAGAACTAGTAAAGATTGAACCCAAGTCTATTGGTGTCGGCCAATACCAGCACGATGTTTCCCAAGCCAAACTGGCACGTGCCCTGGACGCAACGGTAGAAAATTGTGTGAATGCGGTAGGAGTAGAGGTCAATACCGCGTCGGTTCCGCTGCTGGCACGGGTATCCGGCCTTAATCAAACGATTGCCAAAAATATTGTAGATTTTCGTAATAAAAATGGCCGCTTCACCCGCCGGGAGCAACTGAAGAATGTCTCCTTCGACTGGGTGATAAAACCTATGAACAAGCCATTGGCTTCTTGCGTATTGCGAATGGTGATAATCCATTGGATGCCTCAGCAGTACACCCAGAATCTTACTCCGTGGTTCAAGCCATTAGCAGCACCATCAATAAGCCCATTAAAACACTACTCAATGACACTCGTGTTTTAAGAAGTTTAAAGCCGCAAGACTATACTAACGAACGTTTTGGTCTACCTACGATTAAAGATATCTTTAAAGAGTTGGAAAAACCGGGCCGCGACCCTCGCCCAGAATTTAAAACGGCTTCCTTTAAAGAGGGGGTAGAAACATTAAAAGATCTTAAGATGGGCATGATTTTGGAGGGTGTCATTACCAATGTGACCCACTTTGGCGCATTTGTTGATATTGGTGTCCATCAGGATGGCTTGGTCCATATTTCTGCACTTTCCAAGACCTTCGTTAAAGACCCTCGTAGCGTTGTCAAAGCAGGCGATATTGTAAAAGTCAAGGTCATGGAGATTGATATCCCTCGTAAGCGGATTGGCCTGAGTATGAGGCTGGATGAAGAGGTAGGCACAACGACTTGGCCATCCTCCCAACCAAAACTTCCGAGAAAGCAAAAACAGGCTCAACAAGCGACAAAGCCTACGGTTGGCTCTATGGGTGATTTGCTAAAAGCGGCAATGCAGCAGCAAAACCAATAGCCTTATACCATGGTTTTTTTCTGGATATTTTCTGCAAGAGTCACATTCATGAACTAATATTACTATTATTGATTCCCCAGACAGATACAACTAGATGTAATGAGCCAAACAATAGCACTCAACGAAGACCATCGAGACTGTCTGCAAGAGATCAGTAATGTTGCCATGGGACAAGCCGGTGATCATCTAGCCCGATTATTAGATAACTTTGTGATTCTTTCTATCCCTAATGTCGCAGTACTCTCTCCAACAGAAATTGCCATGGCGGTACAGACCATCGACGACCACAATGTATCCGGTGTGTGCCAAGGATTTATCGGTGGTGGCATTGCAGGCGAAGCCATGCTGCTATTTAACGATACCAGCTTTTCTGACTTGGCCAAACTGATGGAATATGATGATGAGCTAACCGAAACGGCTGAGCGAGAGGTACTCATTGATGCCACCAATATATTGACGGGTGCTTTATTACGAGGCATTGCTGAACAAATGGATATCGAATTCAGTTTCGGGCCACCCGCCATTTTAGGCCAGCATCAGGAATTAGATAAATTACTCAGCTCAAATAGCGTCCGCTGGGAACAAGCATTAGTGATAGAAGTCAACTATAAAGTCGAAGATCATAATGTTCAATGTGACCTGTTAGTTGTGATCACAGAGAACTCATTGAACTATCTTTTGAAAAAACTCAACTATTTACTAGATTAATACGCAAGCTATGTCCGATACTCAGAATATGCTTAATGACTTTCGCTGGATCATGGATGTTGTCCAGAATATTGACGTGGGTCTGGTGCTATTAGATAAAAACTTCAATATTCAGATGTGGAATAGCTTTATGCAAAATCACAGTGCCACACTGGCAGAAGAAGCGATAGGTCAGTTATTATTTAATTTATTTCCAGAAATTGATGAACAGTGGTTTCGTCGTAAGACCCAGTCAGTTTATATTTTAAAAAACTCAGCGTTCACAACCTGGGAACAACGCCCTTATTTATTCCGTTTTGAAAACTATCGCCCTATTACAGGCAAAGCGGAATTTATGTATCAAAATAGCACCTTTATCCCTATCCAAGGACTAAACGGCGAAATTGGCAGTATTTGTATTATTATTTACGACGTGACAGAACAGGCGATAAATAATCTCGAATTGGAAAAAGCGAATAACCAACTTGAAATCATTAGTAAAACGGATGGGTTAACGGGCTTACTCAATCGCAAATCCTGGGAAAATTTGTTAGAAACAGAATTCCAGCGTGAAGCACGCTAATCATTTTCGACATCGACCATTTCAAAAAAGTAAACGACCATTTTGGCCACCCCGCCGGAGATGAGGTCATTCGCCAGACTGCTGATATTGTTAAACAATCTATCCGTAAAACGGATATAGCGGGCCGCTATGGTGGCGAGGAATATGTGATCTTACTGCCTCAGACCTCCATGGACTCAGCCAAGATTCTCGCTGAACGTATCCGCAAAAAAATTGAAGCAAAACCCGCTTATTATGAAGGGAAAACCATTAGCTATACCGTCAGCTTAGGTCTTGCAAGTTTTGATAAATCCTACTGCTTGGATCGATTATGCAGATCAGGCACTCTACCAGTCCAAACAAGGTGGCCGTAACCAACTCCATATTTACGATTACCATTCCCCTCACAAGTCAAATCAAACTTCACAGTAAAACTGAAACAACATCCGTTGTTATATCCAATAAACTTCCTGCATAACTGATTACACCTCAAAATGATGGATAACTGAGATCAGCTTGAAACAAAACCTCATCGTCTGTTTTTTAGACACTCTACTGGACTTCCTGTGGCATGAACGACAATCACCTGAAATTTACACCAGCTATGTCAGTCACCTCGTTTACTATCGAAAACGGAAAAACGATATGTTTATTGTTCACATACTTCATGAAAAAATGCTACCTGAAAAACACCTATAGAAACAGCTTACCGCTCTCACCCTCGATCCTTATGTTTTTGGCTGTCTATCGCACTAAAGGCATCCCGCTTGTGTTGCTGAATGTCACGGTATTGCTGTATGTCTCTTGGGTGCTGGCGGATTTTAATGCGCTTGCTCTAACCAGAGCAAGGTTAGATATTGTATTAAACTATGGCTTTGTGTAAACTATTAAGTTGGCGTTTTTTATTTTGCCTTTCTCGTTATTATTTTCGTGGAATTGGTGCACTATGGCTCGTATTACTGTTGAAGATTGTCTTGATCATGTAGAAAATCGTTTTGAGTTGGTTTTGGTGGGTACCAAAAGAGCTCGCCAAATAGCTGTTGGTGGCAAAGACCCCATGGTTACAGAAGAAAATGACAAACCTACTGTCATTGCGTTGCGCGAAATTGAAGAAGGCTTAGTAAAGCCGAGTATCCTGACAGAAAAAGAAGAAAGCGAATACGAAGAAATGATCGACGATATTAGCGCAATTGAAGCCTCTAATCAAAATGGAGCGATAGAAGCGACAGTCATGCCAATTGCAATGAATCCAGAGGTTGATTCGGAGTCATAAAAGGGTGTGTCGATAGCCAGCCTTCTGTATCAAAATCACCCCACAGGCACTCATTTCCCTGTTTACTGGGTATCGTATGGTTAGATACCCGGATAGTTGTTGTCTTTGCTTTTTCGCCTATCTTTTTGTGGTCGGCGATATAAGTTATATCGGGAAACAGTAACAGTATGTCTGCCATTAATCATTTTCTGATTTCCTTAACCAGCTATCTGGATAGTCAGCAAATTGAGCTGGTCAAGCGTGCTTACTATTATGCAGAAACAGCCCACGGCGAACAACGCCGAACCAGTGGCGAACCCTATATAACCCACCCTCTTGCTGTCGCTAAAATTCTTGCGTCGATGCATATGGATCACCATAGCTTAGCCGCGGCTATGTTACATGATGTAATTGAAGATACAGGGGTGGGCAAGGCCGAACTGGAAGAACAGTTTGGTGTTACGGTAGCACAATTAGTGGATGGTGTTAGTAAACTTACCAATATTGAGTTTTCCAGCAGAGAGGAAAAGCAAGCACACAATTTCGAAAAAATGGCAATTGCCATGTCAAAAGACATTCGAGTCATCATTGTTAAGCTCGCTGATCGTCTACACAATATGCGCACTTTGGGGCCTCTCAAGTCAGAAAAACGTCGTCGTATCGCGAAAGAAACCCTGGAAATCTACGCACGTATTGCCGCCCGCTTGGGTATGCAGCGTTTGCATATCGAGTTTGAAGATCGTGGATTTGAAGCCCTTTATCCTCTTCGAGCCAGGCGCCTTAAGGCTGCAGTTAGCTCTGTGCGTTCAAAACAAAAAGAGCTGGTTGAACATATTAAAGAATCCCTTGATAATCAGGTGCAACGCTGGAATATCAACGCACTGATCATTGGGCGCGAGAAGCATTTGTTCAGTATTTATCGCAAGATGGAGTTGACTGGAGAGAAAAAAAAGCGTTTTAGGGATATTACAGATGTATTTGCTTTTCGGGTTATTGCTGAAAGCATCGATGATTGTTATCGTGTTCTCGGTGCGGTTCACAGTTTATATAGCCCCATGCCTGGGCGAATCAAAGACTATATTGCTATTCCTAAGATCAATGGCTATCAATCTATTCACACCGTATTAAATGGGCCACAAAATATTCCTATTGAAGTACAGATTCGCACAAAAGAAATGGATGAGATTGCCAATGCAGGTATTGCAGCGCACTGGCTCTATAAGTCTGATGACGATGGTAGCGTCAGCCATTCCCGTGCTCGTCGCTGGGTAAAAAACCTATTAGAACTACAGCAAAGTGCGGGAGACCCTCTGGAATTTATTGAGCAGGTTAAAAATGATTTTTTCTCGGATGAAATTTATGTGTTTACCCCTAAAGGTAAAATCATTGAGTTACCAAGGGACGCTACTGCCGTAGACTTTGCTTACGCAGTACATACTGAAATCGGTAATACCTGTTTTGCCTGTCGTATTAATAATCGTTCTGCCTCGTTGAATCAGACGTTGGAAAATGGTCAGAAAGTACAAATTATTACCGCAGAAGACCGTCGTCCTCAGGCGCTTTGGTTGAGCTCCGTAAAAACCAGTAAGGCCCGCATTGCGATTCGGCATGCTTTGAAAAACTATCAGCAACAGGATGCAATTGATCTTGGGCGTCGAATGCTTAACAGGACGTTAGCACAGATTGGTGTATGCGTTGATGAAAATGTGGCGCCTGATCATTTACGATCCGTCTTTGAAGAATTGAGCTACAAAAACATAGACGAACTCTTGTCGGCTATTGGTTTAGGCAAGCAGATGAGTACCACTGTTGCTAAGCTATTAGTGCCTGAACGAGCGGATGAAATCTCTACTCATGTGGAATCCCCTCTTACGATTGATTCTACTGATGGCACTATGATTACTCTTTCCCGCTGTTGCCACCCTATTCCTGGTGACCCTATTTTAGGGGTAATGAGTTCAGATAAAGGTCTAGCTATTCATGTTGACACTTGTAAGAATATTGCTGACATTCGCGATAATATTGAGAAGGTCAATCACGTAAACTGGTCACCTAATGTACAGGGCGAATTCCCTGTTGACCTGATTATTAATGTTGAATCTGACCGCTCTTTATTTGCCAAAATAGCCAGTCGTATTACGGAAATGGGGGCCAATATTGAGAAAATTCAATATAAAGAGCAAGACCCAAACCGCAATATTCTACGTTTAACAATCGCTGTCAGAAACCGTGTTCATCTCGCAGATATTTTGCGACGCATTCGAGGAATGCGTCAGGTCGAAAAGATTGGTCGAGATAAAAACTAGAGGGCATTCTCAATGACCTGGACAGACCCTAGCTATCTTTGTCAAACTTTTTGATTAGCGCTTCTGACACATGTCTTGGAACAAATTGATGAACATCACCATGCAATGAAGCGATTTCTCGTACCAGTGTGGATGAAATATAAGATAGATGCTCGGACGGTGTGAGAAAAACGCTTTCCATTTTAGGCGATAGGGCTCGATTCATATTCGCCAGCTGAAATTCATATTCAAAATCAGAAACCGCACGTAAACCTCGAATCATCGCTTGAGCCTGTTTTTTTTCTACCAAGCCTGCCAACAAACCGCTAAAGCCACAAACCTCAATATTGTCTAAGTGTGCCAATACTTGTTGTACCAAGCTAACTCTTTCGCCCAGGCTAAATAGAGGCTGTTTCTTAGGGCTATCGGCAACGGCTACAATAACGTAGTCAAATAGGCGGCTAGCCCGTTCCACCAAATCTACATGGCCATTGGTAATGGGGTCAAAGGTACCTGGGTAGACAACTTTTTTCATTGTTATAATTCCATAAAGACGTAGCTACGATGATAAACAATACAACATGTTTATAAAAGCAGTAATCCGACTCTTGGAGTGTAACCAAGCCTCGGATGTTGGTGCCAAGAACCGCAGTTGTTCTAACTACCCAAGTAAATAATGTGACAGTAAAAGATAGATGAGTTGTAGTAGCTCAATCCTGATCAGAGAGTGTACTCATGTGCCGTTCTCTATCATTTTTCGCATTAGCAGTATTGCCATTCGACGCCATAGAACCACTACAACGGTTCATCATGCCTTATGAAATTTAACTTTCACCCACCCAATATTGATACAAGCGATAGCATATATTCCCAGCTTGCTTTTCCCGATGCAGTTGCCAGTGTTCAGGAGGCCTGATTGTTGTCTTGTGTGGTGTTTCAATATAGATCATCGCATCTGTTTTTAGACACCTGCTGAATTCCAAAGCATCAATAGTTGATTGCCACAAATTATTTGCGAAAGGTGGATCGATAAATACAATATCCATGGAATACTCTGGTAAAGTTGCCCCATTTAACCATGACAAACTGTCTGTTTGTATTACTTTACCGTTGTTTGCATTGAGTAGGGTACAATGTTGCTGTAATTGTGCGGCAGCTTGAGGGTGCTTTTCCAATAGAAGCACTTCGGTCGCACCTCGGGACAGGCACTCAAGTCCCAAAGCTCCAGAACCTGCAAAAAGATCTAGACATCGACTACCCGGTAGAACTGGCATTAACCAATTAAACAGGGTTTCTCTTATGCGATCACCGGTAGGACGCAAGCCCTCTATATCGGCAATTGGCAATTTTTTACCACGCCACCGCCCCCCAATAATGCGAAGTTGATTGGCCTGAGAAGATGAGCGTTGCCTGTTTTTTGCCATTATATGAAGCGTTTTGTCTCGGGATATGACATGGAAAGAAAAATCTGCTAACTTTCAATACCGCCCATTTGGCTTTGCAGGTAGTTTTCTAAACCTATCTTATCAATTAAACCCAGTTGAGTTTCCAACCAATCTACATGTTCCTCTTCGCTATCCAGTATGTCACTAAACAAGTCTCGAGTGACATAATCCCTGATACTTTCGCAGTATTCAATAGCATCTCTTAACAATGGGATTGCCTGGTGCTCAAGGCGAAGATCACATTCCAGCATTTCTTTGGTATTTTCCCCGATCAACAACTTCCCAAGATCCTGCAGATTAGGAACACCCTCTAAAAATAAAATTCTGTCAGTAAGCTTATCAGCATGCTTCATTTCATCGATTGACTCGTGATATTCGTAATCAGCCAACTTTTTAAGTCCCCAATTCTTATACATTTTGGCATGTAGGAAATACTGGTTAATAGCAATAAGCTCGTTGCCCAGCGCTTTGTTTAGATATTCAATCACTTTGCTGCTACCTTTCATAACACTATCCCCCCCTTCACAGTTACTCACTCAATAATTGTGAACACCTATGGTATCCAAGTCAATAAAATAATCAGTAACTTGTTGATTTAATTGCCAAATTAAATTGATACGGATTATTATTTAAATTCTTATTTACTTTTGAGAACGTCTATCCTTTGGTGAAGAAGTGTAGGTGTAGGCCCCCATTAATAGGACAAAGGTAAATAGGTATCATTTTTTGATGGAATAACGATTACGACAGTAGTGGACATGTTGTGCTCACAACACACCGTAGGCTTAATAAGGTAGTTTAAGCTGGATAGAATAGTGCTGGTGTTAGTAACGACGACTGCGTTTGCCTCATGTTTAAAGCATTATCTCTCATAATGGCCCTGACTTCAGGTAGGCATTTACAACATTGAGTGGCAACGCCTAGTTCTTTACGAACCTGTTTTAAACTGGTGGACCCATTGCAAACACATTGTTTAATTTGAGTATCAGTGATCCCTCGACAAAGACAAACGTACACAGTAACCGCTCTTGCTCAAGTAATAATCTATACATCAAAATAGTAATACTAATGAGAAGCATTATCAAGTTTATTTCATTATAATATTGACGTTCTAAATAGACAGAAAGATGTAAATATGGTCTTGTTTCAAAAACATAACAAACCGTGTTATGTTCGCACACAAAAAGCCACGTGCTGGAACGAGCTTACTCTCTGCTCCAGCACGGCCCACCCCATACACAAACGTGACATCTCTCAATTCAGTACTTGCACAGTATATAGAACAAGTTACACTTATCTTATTTGCTGTACAAGAGGACTTCCCTGTGAGAGTTGTCAATTTCTCAGACGCCAGAAATAGGCTAAAAAGTGTTTTAGATCAAGTAGTTGAGGATGTTGACTATACCGTTATCTCTCGTCGAGATGCCGAGGATGCGGTGGTCATGTCACTTGAACAATTCAATGGTTTAATGGACACAGTGCATTTACTCAAAAGCCCTACGAACGCGACACATTTAGCCAAATCAATAGAACAATACCGCTCAGGAAAAATTGAACAGCAAGGTTTAACTGATGATTGAAGGGCTGGCTTGGACCAAAGCAGCTTGGTCAGATTATGTTTATTGGCAGGGGCAAAACAAGAAAACGTTAAAACGGATTAATAAACTTATTACCGATACAAAAAGTCCATTTGAGGGAGTTGGGAAACCCGAACCATTGAAGGAAAACCTTGCTGGTTTTTGATCTCGTCGAATTGATGAAGCAAATCGTTTAGTATATGTTGTCGACGCTTCTCAGCTGACTATTATTTCATGTCAATATCACTATGAAAAATGATTTAACAAAAAGCTCAATGCGAAAATCTACGCGTTGCTTTGGTTTCGCATTAGCTAAGCGTTATGCGAATAATTAGAGAAAATTTATGACATACAAAATCACCCAAAAAGATTTGGCGTTCAAAAATGATGTCGAATCTTGCAACTTTCATATACCAGACTTCGACCATAGAGCTCATTTACGTTTAGCCTATATTTACCTGGTCCAAACAAATTGCCCTAGTGAATCAGTAGGGCTAGTCAGACAAGCTTTAGTTGGCTTACTTAAACATGCCGATGTTGATCCATCAGTCAAGTACCATGAGACACTCACAAAGGCATGGCTTTTGGCTGTCCATCATTTCATGCATCATACTAGCAATGCATCTTCCGCAGATGACTTTATTGACCAAAACCCAAAGCTCCTAGACTCTAAAATCATGCATACTCACTATACAGATGATGTACTGTTTTCAGAGTCAGCTAGAACTGCTTTTATAGAGCCTAATCTTGAGCAAATACCAAGGTATGCACACTAAATCATCTAACAAGGCCAACCATAATCGCCCACAAAAAACGTGGCCTCCACGGGAAACACTACGCGCTGTTCCGTGTTCCCCTTAGCAAGGTGTTAGTCATTAGAAGATGTAGTTTTGAAAATAGTTGCATATTCCACTCCAAGATGAACACCTTCTCCAATTGAAAATGATCACCCCCTGCGATTAAACGTGATCAGTTTC